>NZ_QKSL01000009.1:0-155389 GCF_003234615.1 Curtobacterium sp. MCPF17_001 | reverse complement strand
ATAGCGAGAGGGAAACGCCCGGTCACATTCCGAACCCGGAAGCTAAGCCTCTCAGCGCCGATGGTACTGCAAGGGGGACCTTGTGGGAGAGTAGGACGCCGCCGGACTTCTTTTCATGATGTGGCCATCGGCCCTCCATCGAGAGCAACAGCTCTCGTGAGGGCCGGTGGCCATTTTCTGTTGCATCAGGGGCGCTCGAGGTCGACTCTGCTTCCCGTCCATGATGGACTGGGTGGAGCACGCGGCCCGGGGTGCTTCATCTACACAACGACACAGCGGACGATCGCCGAGACACGAGTCATCGGCACGCGACGAGGAGCAACGGTGGCGAACGACGACGAACAGCGACGAGACGGCCGAGACGGAGACCGTCCGGATCGACCGCGACGTGCAGGCGACAGCGGTCGTTGGTCGTCTGGCCCTCGCGATTTCGAGCGTCGTGAAGGCGATCGCGCGGAACGTGGTGCTCCGCGCGGTGATCGTCCTCGCGATGAGAGCTCCGACCGCCGTCCGGCCGGCCGTGACTTCCGCGATGGTGGCGCTCGGAACGATCGTCCTTCGTGGCGCTCGGACCGGCCCGCATCCGATCGCCCTCGTCGTGATGGTGATCGTCCGTTCCGTGGGAGCGATGACCGTCCGCGTCGTGATGGTGATCGTCCGTTCCGTGGGAACGATGACCGTCCGCGTCGTGACGGAGACCGTCCGGTGCGCAGCGGTGGCAAAGATCGTCCGTTCCGCGGGAATGACGACCGTCCGCGTCGTGATGGAGACCGCCCGTTCCGTGGGAACGATGACCGTCCCCGTCGTGACGGAGATCGTCCGGTTCGCAACGGTGGCAATGACCGTCCGTTCCGTGGGAACGACGAGCGTCCGCGTCGGGACGGAGACCGCCCGTTCCGAAGTGGCGGCAACGATCGTTTGTTCCGTGGGAACGACGACCGTCCCCGTCGTGATGGTGATCGTCCCTTCCGTGGGAACGATGACCGTCCCCGTCGTGACGGTGATCGTCCGGTGCGCAGCGGTGGCAACGACCGCCCGTTCCGTGGGAACGACGACCGTCCGCGCCGGGACGGAGACCGCCCGTTCCGCAGTGGCGGCAACGACCGTCCGTTCCGTGGGAACGATGACCGTCCGCGTCGTGATGGTGATCGTCCGTTCCGTGGGAACGATGACCGTCCTCGTCGTGACGGAGACCGTCCCGTACGGAGCGGCGGCAACGACCGCCCGTTCCGCGGGAGCGACGACCGTCCGCGCCGGGACGGAGACCGCCCGTTCCGCAGTGGCGGCAACGACCGACCGTTCCGGGGCAACGACGACCGTCCGGCCCGCGATGGGGGCGCCGAACGCAAGCGCTTCGGCGACGGCAACCGATCGGCCGGAGCGCGCTTCGGCGAGGCAGCCCGTGACGACTGGGAAGACCGCGACCCCTACGGCACCCGATCGATCCGCCCGCGCCACGACGACCCGGAGATCCCGGAGGAAGTGGATGCGCGTGACCTCCACCCCGCCGCGCGTGCTGAGCTCAAGACCCTCAGCAAGGACAACGCCGACTGGGTCGCGCGACACCTCGTCACCGCGGCGCTGCTCGTCGACTCGGACCCGGAAGAAGCGAACCAGCACGCGTTGAGCGCAGCCCGGCGTGCCGGCCGGGTGGCCGTCGTCCGAGAGACCGCGGCGATCACGGCGTACCGCCTGGGTGACTTCGCCACGGCCCTCCGTGAGCTCCGCACGTACCGACGCATCTCGGGTCGGAACGACCAGCTCCCGATGATGGTGGACTGCGAGCGTGGCCTCGGCCGCCCCGAGCGTGCACTCGAGCTCGGGCGCTCCGTCGACCGCGCCGCACTCGAGACGCCGGTGCAGGTCGAACTCGCGATCGCGATGTCCGGCGCTCGGCTGGACCTCGGGAACCCCACAGCCGCGCTGGGTGAGCTGGAGATTCCACAGCTCGACCCCTCGACCGCCTACAGCTGGTCGCCGGCGCTCTACAGTGCTTACGCGGCCACGCTCGAGGAGCTCGGTCGCCAGGACGAGGCCGACGAGTGGTGGGCCCGGGTCGACCGCGCGGCCGAAGCCCTCGCGGAAGCCGCTGAAGACGATGCTTGGGAGACAGTGGATGTGGTCGAGGAAGCGATCGAAGTCGACGAGTTCGACGAATCCGGGGACGACGGATCCGGGGACGACGAGTCCGGAGACGACGAGTCCGTCGAGCTCGACGACGCCGAACTCGGCGACGCCGAGCCGGGCAACGGGTACGTCAGCACCCTCGGGGACGACGACCTCGACGACGACTCCGACGACGCCGCCGACCAGCCCGGAGAGATCGACGAGGACAACCCCCGCGACATCGACGGCTCCGCAGCCGGCTGAGTCACCGCGGACTCCGGTCGACGGCATCGACGTGGTCCTGACGGACCTCGACGGTGTCGTCTACCGGGGTCGGAACGCGATCCCGCACGCCGTGGAGGCCCTCACCCGGGCCGCGACGTCGGCGCGCGTCGGCTACATCACCAACAACGCCTCGCGTCGTCCGGTGGACGTCGCCGAGCACCTCGAGCGGTACGGACTCCAGGTCACCGCTGACGACGTCGTGACGTCCTCGCAGGCGGGGGCGCGGTTGCTCGCCACGCTGGTGCCGGCAGGTTCGACCGTGCTGGTGATCGGTGGGCTGGGACTCACGACGATCGTCGAGCAGGCGGGCTTCGTGGTCACCGACAGTGCGGACGACAGCCCCGCAGCGGTGATCCAGGGGTTCTCGCCGGACCTCGGGTGGCAGCAGCTGGCCGAGGCGTCCTTCGCGCTGGCGGATGCCTCCGTGCCGTGGGTCGCGACCAACATGGACTGGTCGATCCCGGTCGAGCGCGGCATCGCGCCCGGCAACGGCACCCTCGTCGCGGCCGTGCACCAGGCCGTCAGTCGCATGCCCGTCGTGGCGGGGAAGCCCGAGCGACCGATCTTCGACGCCGCCCTGGCACGGTTCGGCGGCGAACGTCCGCTGTTCATCGGTGACCGTCTCGACACGGACATCAAGGGCGCGAACGACGCCGGCATCCCGAGCGTGCTCGTGCTCACCGGCATCGACCAGCCCAAGCAGGTCCTGGCCGCGGATCAGCGCTCACGGCCGACGTACGTGCTCAAGGACCTCCGCGGACTGCACGAGCCGTACCCGGTGACCATCCGCAGTGAGGACCCGGACGGCACACGTCGGGTCACCGTGGGGGAGTCGACCGTCTCGATGCGCGGGCACGTCGTCCGCTCCGAACAGGTGGGACCGGACGAGATGGACCTGTTGCGCGCCGGTGCGACCGTGATCTGGGACTCCGGCCTGGCGATCTACGGCCTCGACGTGGACCCGGCGCTGTACGGCGGCGAGTAGCGTGTCGGGCGTGGAACCAGCCCGGACGGACGACGCGACGGGCCCTGCTCTCCCGGCCTCGCCGGGCGGAGTGCCAGTGGTGTCTCGGGTCGTCCCCGGGCCATCGCGACCGATCCCCGGTGGGTCTCGCAGCGGAGCGGCGACCGAGGAAGCCGAGAGCGTCGGGTTCCGAGCTGCAGAGGTGGAGCGTCTTCCACTGGCTGACCGCGCGGACGCGTTCGCAGCGCTGCACGACGAACTCCGGACCCGACTCGAACAGGGCGGGGATGCTCGTGTCTGACCACGACGCCGCCGTGGACCCGGTGACGACGCCGGTCGGCACGATGCGCCTCGACGCCGCGATCCCGGCGCGGGGTCTGGCGCGCTCCCGGACCGCAGCGGCCGCCCTCATCCAAGCCGGTCGTGTGACGATCGACGGGGTCTCGGTCGTGAAGGCCTCGACCCCGGTCACCGCCTCCGCGGACATCGTGGTGGACGCCGAGGACGAGTGGGTCTCCCGCGCCGCGCTGAAGCTCGTCGGCGCGCTCGATGCGTTCGGCGTCGATCCGGATGGCCGGACCGTGCTGGACGTGGGTGCCTCGACCGGCGGGTTCACACAGGTGCTGCTGGCGCGGGGAGCCGCGCGCGTGATCGCACTGGACGTGGGTCACGGTCAGCTGGCGCCGGCGATCGCCCTGGACGACCGGGTCGTCGTGGTCGAAGGGGTCAACGCCCGGAACCTCACGAGCGCCGACTACCTGGCCCTCGACCCCGCTGCGGAGCGCACCAGCCTGGTGGTGGGGGACCTGTCGTTCATCAGCCTCCGCATGGTGTTGCCCGCCCTGGTCGAGGCGGTCCCGGCCGACGAGTTCGTCCTCCTGGTGAAGCCGCAGTTCGAGGTCGGCCGGACCGGCATCCGTGAAGGGATCGTCCGGGATGCGTCGTTGCGCCAGGACGCGCTCATGAACGTCCTCTGGGCTGCGTGGGACCTGGGCCTCGGAACGGCGGGGTTGGCGCCGTCGCCGATCGTCGGTACCCACGGCAACCACGAGTACCTCGCGCGTCTCCAGCGAGGTGCCGGGGAGAACCCGACAGAATGGATCCTCCGGGCGACGGAACTGGCGGAGGGAGCTCCATGAGCGACGAACGACACATCCTGCTGGTCTCGCACACCGGACGGCGTGACTCGATCGACGCCGCGGTCGAGGTGTGCGACATCCTGCACGATGCCGGCGTGACCCCGGTGATGCCCTTCGACGAGTACGCCGACATCCGTCGGGCCGAAGCGTCGGTCGGTCAGGTCGACATCCTGGGCGTCGACGTCCGTCCCGACGAGATCGAGATCGTCATCGTCCTCGGCGGTGACGGGACGATCCTCCGCGCCGCCGAACTGGCGCGGGGCACCAAGGCCCCGATCGTCGGCGTCAACCTCGGTCACGTCGGCTTCCTCGCCGAGAGCGAGCGCGACGGCCTGGCCGAGACGGTCGAGCGCGCCCTGACCGGCGAGTACAAGGTCGAGGAGCGCGTGGCCCTGCAGGTCGACGTCGTCGTCGGCAACGAGATCGTCTACTCCAGCTGGGCGCTCAACGAAGCGACGGTCGAGAAGGCCTCCCGTGAGCGCATGCTCGAGGTCGTCACCGAGGTCGACGGCCGGCCGCTGTCCTCCTTCGGGTGCGACGGTGTGGTGTTCTCGACCCCGACCGGTTCGACCGCGTACTCCTTCTCCGGCGGCGGCCCCGTGGTGTGGCCCGACGTCGACGCGATCCTGATGGTGCCGCTGAGCGCACACGCCCTGTTCTCCCGTCCGATCGTGGTCGGACCGGATCGGGTCCTCGCGGTCGAGGTGCTGCGCCGGACGAGCGGTGTGGGTGTGCTGTGGTGCGACGGGCGGCGGACGCACGATCTGCCTCCCGGCGCTCGGGTCGAGGTGCGCCGGTCCCCGGAGCCGGTGCGTGTCGCCCGGATCAAGGACGCCGCGTTCGCCGATCGTCTGGTGGCGAAGTTCCGTCTTCCGGTCGCCGGGTGGCGCGGGCCGCAGCGTGACGACGAGGACGTGTGACGCGGCCGTCCCGTCGCACCGCCCGGTCCCGCACGGTCCACGAGCACGACCGATCCCAACGAACACGACCGACCCCCACGAGCACGACCACCGGCACGAACACGACCACCGGCACCAGCACGAGCACCGGCACCACGACGTGAACCAGCAGCAGGAGCACATCCAGTGATCGAGGAAATCCGCATCTCCGACCTCGGCGTGATCGGCGACGCCACCCTCGAGCTCGGCCCCGGCTTCACCGTCGTCACGGGGGAGACCGGCGCCGGGAAGACGATGATCGTCACCGCGCTCGGCCTGCTCCTCGGTGCCCGTGCGGACGCCGGCTCGGTCCGCCGCGGCGCGCCGAACGCCGTCGTCGAAGGACGTTGGGACCTGCCCGACCACGCGGCCGTCGCCGAGCGGGTCGAGGACGCCGGTGGGACCGTGGAGGACGGCGAACTCATCCTGACCCGCACGGTCTCCGCCGAGGGCCGCAGTCGCGCGACCGTGGGCGGCCGCAGCGCTCCGGTCGCGGTGCTCGGCGAACTGGCCGACCAGCTCGTCACCGTGCACGGACAGTCCGACCAGATCCGGCTGACTTCCGCGGCGGCGCAGCGGGCGGCCCTCGACGGCTTCGGCGGCGCTGCGGTCGAGAAGGCCCTGGCGAAGTACGTCGCCGTGTACGACGCGTGGCAGCAGCACACCGGTGACCTCGAGACGCTGACTCGCGACCGCGACGAGCGGCTCGCCGAGGCCGCGCGCCTCCGTGAGGCCTCGGCCGAGATCGAGGCGGCGGACCCGCAGCCGGGCGAGGACACCGAGCTCGCCGAACGTGCCGAGCGGTTGGGGAACCTCGAGGACCTCCGTCTGTCCGCAGGCCTGGCGCACGAGGCGGTGTCGAGTGAGTCGCTCGACGGTCCGGACGTCATCGGTCTCGTCGAGTCCGCCCGACGCGCGATCGAGCGCGTCGCGGGCGTCGACCCGGCACTGCAGCCCGTGCTCGAGCAGCTCACCGAGCTGGGGATCCAGGCGAGCGAGGCCTCCGCGTCGCTGTCGAGCTACATCGGCTCGCTCGAGCCCGAGGCCGGCCACGACCTCGAGCTCATCAACGAACGACGCGCACTGCTCGTCGGGCTGATCCGGAAGTACGGCGAGAGTGTCGAGGACGTCATCGCCGCCGGGCAGCGTGCCTCCGACCGGCTCCTCGAGCTCGACGGCGACGACGACCGCATCGTGCAGCTGCAGCAGGCGGTCGAGGCCGACCGGGCAGCGCTCGAGGCGGCCGGCGCTGCGCTCACGAAGGTACGGACGAAGGCGGCGACGGACCTGGCGAAGCGGGTCACCGCGGAGCTGAAGAGCCTCGCGATGGCCGGTGCGACCCTGGTGGTCGAGGTCACCGACGCGGGCGAGTTCCGGCGACACGGGCGCGACCAGGTCGCGATCCTGCTGCAACCGCACTCGGGCACCGACCCGCGGCCGATCGGCAAGGGTGCGTCCGGCGGGGAGCTCTCACGCGTGATGCTCGCGATCGAGGTCGTGATGGCCGGCAGCACCACCGTCCCGACCTTCGTGTTCGACGAGGTCGACGCGGGCGTCGGTGGTGCCGCGGCGATCGAGATCGGTCGGCGCCTGGCGGCGCTCGCCGAACGGACGCAGGTCATCGTGGTCACGCACCTGGCGCAGGTGGCGGCGTTCGCGAACAACCACCTCAACGTGGTCAAGGACGCCAGCGGTGCCGTGACGTCGTCGAGCGTCCGCCGCCTCGAGGGCGACGACCGCCTGCAGGAGATGGCACGGCTGCTCTCCGGCCTCGGCGACAGTGCCAGCGGCATGGAGCACGCACGCGAACTCCTCGAGGTCGCCGGCCGCTCCGCCTGACCCTCCGGCACGACAGCCGGGAGGCACGCCCCGCCTCGGCGAGCACGCTCCGCCCGGCGAGGACGTGCGAGACGCAACGCGCCCGGCGAACGCGGGTCGCGCCTCCCGGCACTTCTGACGTACGATGGAACCCCGTGGCGGACACTCTCAGCGGCGGAACCAATTCTTCGAACGCGACCCCGAAGGTGACGAAGCAGATCTTCGTGACCGGCGGGGTCGTCTCGTCTCTCGGCAAGGGCCTGACGGCGGCCAGCCTCGGCAACCTGCTCACGGCACGCGGCCTCAAGGTCGTCATGCAGAAGCTCGACCCGTACCTCAACGTGGACCCGGGCACGATGAACCCGTTCCAGCACGGCGAGGTCTTCGTGACCGACGACGGCGCCGAGACTGACCTGGACATCGGGCACTACGAGCGCTTCCTCGACATCGACCTGGCGCAGTCGGCGAACGTCACGACCGGGCAGGTCTACTCGACCGTCATCGCCAAGGAGCGTCGCGGCGAGTACCTCGGCGACACCGTCCAGGTCATCCCGCACATCACCGACGAGATCAAGCGTCGGATGCGTGAGCAGTCCGAGAACGACCCGCAGCCCGACGTCATCATCACCGAGGTCGGTGGCACGGTCGGCGACATCGAGTCGCAGCCCTTCATCGAGGCGGCACGGCAGGTGCGGCACGAGCTCGGTCGGAACAACGTGTTCTTCGTGCACGTCTCGCTGGTGCCGTTCATGGCGGCCTCGGGTGAGCAGAAGACGAAGCCGACGCAGCACTCGGTCGCGCAGCTCCGCTCGATCGGCATCCAGCCGGACGCCCTCGTGCTCCGCTCGGACCGCCCCGTCTCGGACGCGAACAAGCGCAAGATCGCGCTGATGTGCGACGTGGACGAGGACGCCGTGGTGAACGCGGTCGACGTCCCGTCCATCTACGACATCCCGACGATGCTGCACGACCAGGGTCTCGACCAGGTCATCATCGAGGCCCTCCGCCTCGAGGCGCACGACGTCGACTGGTCGCGTTGGAACGGTGTGCTGACCGCGGTGCACGAGCCGAAGAAGGCCGTCACGATCGCCCTGGTCGGCAAGTACATCGACCTGCCCGACGCGTACCTGTCGGTGACCGAGGCGCTGCGTGCCGGAGGCTTCGCCCACACCGCCAAGGTGACGCTGAAGTGGGTCGCCTCGGACGAGTGCCTGACTCCGGAGGGCGCTGCGAAGAACCTCGGGGACGTCGACGGCATCTGCATCCCCGGTGGGTTCGGGATCCGTGGCATCGAGGGCAAGCTCGGTGCGCTGAAGTTCGCGCGTGAGCAGAACATCCCGACGCTCGGCCTGTGCCTCGGTCTGCAGTGCATGGTCATCGAGTACGCCCGCCACGAGGCCGGCCTGCTCGACGCGTCGAGCACCGAGTTCGACCCGGAGACCTCCACCCCGGTCATCGCGACGATGGCGGAGCAGGTGGACATCATCGCCGGCGGCGACATGGGTGGCACGATGCGCCTCGGCATGTACCCGGCGAAGTTCCTCGAGGGCTCCCTGGCCTCCGAGCTGTACGGCGCGCACGAGGCGTCCGAGCGTCACCGTCACCGCTACGAGGTCAACAACCACTACCGCGAGCAGATCGCGGACGCCGGCATGGTGTTCTCCGGCACCTCGCCCGACGGCACCCTGGTGGAGTACGTCGAGCTGGACCGTGCGGAGCACCCGTTCTACATCGGCACGCAGGCGCACCCGGAGCTCCGGTCGCGTCCGAACCGCGCGCACCCGCTCTTCGCGGGCCTCGTCGGTGCGGCGATCGAGCGCAACGAGTCGACGCGGCTGTTCGACCCGGAGACCGAAGCGGTCGCCTGATCCGGCAGGTCGCGGTCGCGACCACGTGTGTGACGGGAGGCTCCCCACCAGCTGGTGGGGAGCCTCCCGTCCGTCTCCTGCCGGTCTGGACGCGCGTCGACCACGGTGGGGCAGGATGGCGAGGTGACTGACGCATCGATCGCCGACGAATCCGCCTCCTTCGACGTGACCGCCTCCGAGCGGGTGTTCGAGGGCGCCGTCTGGGACGTCACCCGCGACACCGTCGACTACAACGGCAAGGACATGGTCCGCGAGTACATCGACCACACCGGTGCGGTCGCGGTGTTCGCGGAGGACGAGGACGGCCGCGTCCTGGTCATCCAGCAGTACCGGCACCCGGTGCAGCTGCGCGACTGGGAGCTGCCGGCCGGACTGCTGGACCACGAGGGTGAGGACCACCTGACCGCCGCGAAACGCGAGCTGGCCGAGGAGGCCGACGTCGAGGCCGACGACTGGCAGCACCTGGTGCGGTACAACACGTCCTCTGGTGGGAGCAACGAGTTCATCGAGGTGTTCCGGGCGACCGGCGTGCGGGCGACCTCGTCCGCGTTCGAGCGGGAGGCCGAGGAGGCCGACATCGAGATCCGGTGGGTGCCGCGTGCCGAACTCGTGGCCGGGATCCTCGAGGGGCGCCTGCACAACTCGGCACTCATCGTGGCGACGCTCGCGGTGGAGGCGGCCGAGCGCCGCTAGCCCGTCGCCCGTCCCGCGCCGCAGTAGCCTCGTCGGGTGATGCCGTTCGAGCGTGCCGTGCAGGACTACCTGCGGCACATCGCCATCGAGCGGGGCCTGTCGCAGCACACCCTCTCGGCGTACCGGCGCGATCTCGTGACGTTCGGTGCGTGGGTCGGCACGCAGCCCGTGGTGGAGTCCACCGGGGCTGACCGCGCCGGCGGGGCAGGGGTCCTCGAGGACGTCGGACGCCTGGCGCGCGCGGACCTCGCCGGGTTCGTCCAGTACCTGACCACGCGACCGGAGGGGCCGCTGGCGCCCCGCTCGGTCGCGCGGATGCTCAGCTCGGTGCGCTCGTTCTCGGCGTTCGCCGCCGGCGAGGGGTGGTTGCCACTCGATCCGGGCGCTTCGGTCCGCCCGCCGAAGGCCCCGATGCGCCTGCCGAAGGCGATCTCGGTGCACGACATGGAGCGGCTGATCGGGTCGGTCGTCGGCGACGACCCCGTCCAGCTCCGCGATCGGGCGCTCCTCGAGCTGCTGTACGCGACCGGTGCCCGCATCTCGGAGGCGGTGGGCCTCTCGGTCGACGACGTGACCACGCTCGCCGACGTGGACGGGGTCCCGGACGAGGACACCGACGTCTCCGTGGTGCGGGTCACCGGCAAGGGGAACAAGCAGCGCATCGTGCCGCTCGGCAGCTACGCCCGGGCGGCGGTCGACGCGTACCTGGTGCGGGCGCGGCCGGTGTTCGCCGCCCGGGGGGCCGGGACCCCCGCGCTGTTCCTCGGTGCGCGGGGCGCTCGACTGTCGCGGCAGAGCGCCTGGCTCGTCATCCAGGCGGCTGCGGAGCGGGCCGAGCTGACGGCGCACGTCTCACCGCACACCTTCCGGCACTCGTTCGCCACGCACCTGCTCGAGGGCGGCGCCGACGTCCGGGTGGTGCAGGAGCTGCTCGGCCATGCGAGCGTCGCGACCACGCAGATCTACACGCTGGTGACGGCGGACATGCTGCGCGACGTGTACCAGACGGCGCACCCGCGGGCGCGGCGGTAGGGATCGCGGCGCTGCGGGGAACGTGCGACCCTTGCCGGATGGACCTCGAGGTGGGGCCGGGGCTGACGATCCCCGAGTCCGAACTGCAGTGGCGGTTCTCGCGGTCGTCCGGCGCCGGTGGCCAGCACGTCAACACGTCCGACAGTCGCGTCCAACTGACGTGGGACGTCACCGGGTCGCCGGTGCTCAGCGACGAGCAGCGGACGCGCATCCTCGAGCGGGTCGCCCGGCGCACGGCCGCGGGGACGATCACCGTGACGGTGTCCGAGCGGCGGTCGCAGTTGCGCAACCGTGAGGCCGCTCTCGACGCGCTCCGTGGACTCCTACGGGACGCGCTCGCCCCGCCCGGCCCGGCACGGCGCGCGACCCGCCCGACGCGTGGCTCGCAACGCCGCCGCCTGGCGAGCAAGCAGCAGCGTTCGGCGACGAAGCAGCAGCGTCGGCGGCCGTCGGAGGACTGATCGACGCCCGACGGCCGGGCAGGCGTCGGGTTCAGAACAGGTGCAGGTGCCCGTTCGCGACGACGACACCGGTCGCGACGGCGAGCACGAGCGCGGATGCCCCGATGCTCTGCCCGACGACCCGCCAGGGACCGGTCGCGCCCGGACGCACCAGTGCGATCAGGCCCGCGGCGATGCCGAGCAGGCTGCAGAGCCCCCACGGGTTCAGCACGAGGGACACGATCGCCGCCACCACGGCGAGGACCGCGAACACGCAGACCCGTCGGTCGGTGCTGCCGTACGCCCACGAGCGGGCCTCGACGGCGCGGGCCGACGCCTCGACGGAGAAGGCCGGTCCGGCGGGCATGGCGGTGAGGACGGACATGATCGGGTCAGGTGCCTCGCGGGGCAGCACCCGGGTCGCCTCGCCCCAGGCGTGACCGTCCCACCACCGAAGTCGTGCGGTGTCCTGCGGGTCCGGGAACCAGCCGGCGGCCGGCAGCGTCACGGGGAACTCCTGGTGTGTGCGGGTGTCGTCAGTGCCTCTCGACGCTACCCGGCACGTGCCGACTGCGCTGCCCCAGACCGGGTGTCGGCAGAAGGGGGGACCGGGGTGCCCGGTCCCACCTCAGACCGCTGCCGGGGCGGCGTCCACCTCGGTGAAGACGTCCTTGACGGCGGCGAGCAGCCGGGCGTTGAAGTCCACCCCGAGCTGGTTCGGCACCGTGACGAGGACCGTGTCGGCAGCCCGGACGGCCTGGTCGGCGGCGAGTTCCGCGACGAGCTGTTCGGGTTCGCCGATGTACGAACGGCCGAACCGGGCGAGGCCCCCGTCCAGGTGCCCGACCTGGTCTTGCCCCTCCACCTGTGCGCGGACGCCGAAGTAGTGGCGCGACTCGTCGTCGATGATCGGGATGATGCTGCGGCTGACGCTCACCCGGGGTTCGTGGTCCCAGCCGCTCTCGCGCCAAGTGGCTCGGAAGCGCTCGATCTGCTCCGCCTGCAGCTGGTCGAAGGGCACGCCGGTGTCCTCGGTGAGCAGGGTCGACGACATCAGGTTCATGCCCTGCTCGGCGGTCCACTCGGCGGTGGCGCGGGTGCCGGCACCCCACCAGATGCGCTCGGACAGGGTGTCGGACCGCGGCGTGATCGCGAGCGACCCGACCGCACCGGTCATCTGCGGGTTCGCGTTCGCCATCGGCTCGCCGGCGATCGCGCGGCGGAAGACCGCGGTGTGTTCACGGGCTAGGTCGGCGCCGTTCTCGTCCTCCGCCTCCGGCACGTAGCCGAACGAGCGGTAGCCGGCGAGGGCGGTCTCGGGTGATCCCCGGCTCACGCCGAGCTGCAGTCGGCCGCCGGAGATGAGGTCGGTGGCCGCCGCCTCCTCCGCCATGTACAGCGGGTTCTCGTAGCGCATGTCGATCACGCCGGTGCCGATCTCGATGCGGCTGGTACGGGCCGCGATCGCCGACAGGAGGGGGAAGGGTGCGGCCTGCTGGGGTGCGAAGTGGTGCACGCGGAAGTACGCGCCGTCGACGCCCGCCTCCTCGGCCGCCACGGCGAGGTCGATGGCCTGCACGAGCGACTCGCGCCCACTGCGGACCTTCGACCCGGGGACGTCACGCCAGTGCCCGAAGGAGAGGAACCCGATCTTCGTCATGTGCATGCGAACGCATCCGGGTGGAGGTCCATTCCGCGGACTACCGTCGGCGACATGGACTTCGAGCCGCGGAGCGCCCTGCAGGCTGAACGGGCTCGCGCGAGCAAGCTGCTGGTCGACGTCGAGCTGAGCATGCAGGACGTCAGTGACGCCCGGGACGGCGCGAACACGGACGACGAACACGACCCGGAGGGTTCGACCCTCGCCTGGGAGCGCGGGTCCCTCGGCGCGGTACGGGACGACGCCCGCCGGCGCGTCGAGCAGGTGGACGCAGCCCTCGGGCGCCTCGACGCGGGGACCTACGGCAGCTGCGCCGTGGGCGGGGAGCCGATCCCGGAGGCGCGCCTGGCCGCCGTCCCGTGGGCGGCGACGTGCGTCGCGCACGCGTGACGGGCCTCCCGTCCGGACCGGAGGCACGGGGTGCGCAGGAGCACGGGACGCGATGCGCCGTCCGCACCGAACACCGACCGGTTCCGCCGCGGTTTCCCAGCCGCGCGCCCTAGCGTTCGGACATGCACGGCGACCCGACTGAGCCTCCCCGGAGTGGCGTTCCCGACGCGTCCGCGGCGACATCGTCCACGGACCCGGGTGACGGCGGACGCCAGCGCTTCCAGTGGTTCCGGGACATGCGCACCTGGATCCACGCCCGCCCGCACGTGCACCTCTTCTACAAGGTCCTGGTCGGGATCGTCGGTGGTCTGATCGTCGTCATCGGCCTGATCCTGGTGCCGCTGCCCGGTCCGGGGTGGCTCGTGGTCTTCGTCGGCCTGACCGTGCTGGCGAGCGAGTTCCACTTCTTCCACCGGATCATCACGTGGCTCCGTGCGAAGCTGCACCGGTTCTGGGACTGGGCGAAGCGTCACGCGCCGTCGAAGCGGATGCGGGACGCGGCGGACCGGGGCAAGGCGGACGTCGACGCCGCGCACGCCGAGGCACACCGGAACGTCGGGGTGCGGCCGCGCGGTCGGACCGCGCGTCCCGGGCACTAGCGACCAGGACCCTCACCGGCGCTCGCGTCAGACCGTGCGGACCGAGCCCGTCGCCGTCCGTTCGACCGCTTCCGCCGCGGCTTCCTCGACCTGCGCGGCGTCCTTCGACGTCACCTGCAGCACGAGGGCGACGACCGCTGCCAGGACGATGAACGCGCCGTACCCGGCGAGCACCGGCACGAGGCCGAGCGACGGCTCGAGGAACCCGCCGACGACGCTCGGGACGCCGAAGGCCAGGTAGCTGACCACGTAGATCGTCGACAGCAGTCCTGCGCGGTGGGTGGGGGCGGCGGTGGCGAGCAGCATCCGGAGCGGTGCCTGGAAGCCCGCGCCGAAGCCGACACCGGCGATCGCACTGCCGACGACGAGGCCAGGCAGCGACGGCACGAACACGAACGTGACGGTGACGACCGGTCCCAGCACGAGGGCGACGAGGCCGATCAGGACCGCCTTCCGCGTGTCCATCCGCTGGATCGCCAGTCCCGTCAGGGCACCGACGCCGGTGACGACGGCGATGAGGGCTCCCGCGGCGAAGTGGTTGTGGATGCCGAAGACCACGCCGAGCGCGGACGGGACGAGGGACAGGAACAGTCCGCCGAGCGCCCAGCTGGACACGAGCGATCCGGCGACGCTCCGGAACAGCCGACGGGAGGCCCGTGGAACCGACACCGTGGGACGGAGCGACCGCAGGGCGCCGGGTCGACGGACGACCTGCTCCGGGACGACCGCCAGGGCGATGACGAGCAGCACGAGGAGCGACCCGAACAGCACGTAGACGAGCTGCTCCGGCGCAGGACCCCACTCGACGAGGGCGCCGCTCGACAGGGCACCGGTGGCGAGGGCGATCGGCGGGATGACGCCGTTGAGGACGCCGGCGAGCGAGGGGTGCCGTTCGAGCGAGTTGTCGATGAGCGCCGCGCCGAGCGCGCCGATGAGCAGCCCCACGGAGACGCCCTGCACGATGCGGTCGACGATGAGCGCGCCGAGCCCGTCGGCGACGGCGAAGAGGCCTAGCGAGACGGCGACGCCGAGGCCGCCGACGATCAGGACGGGCTTCCGACCGACGTGGTCCGACAGTCGTCCGGCGACGAGCAGGCTGAGCAGCAGTCCGGCGACGTAGATCGCGAACACGGCCGTGAGCATCAGCGGGGTGAGGTGCCACTCGGCCGCGTAGACCGGGTAGATCGGGGACGGCACGGCCGACGAGGCGACCGAGACGAGGAGCATCGTCGCGAGGATCCAGAACCCTGCGACCGAACGTGGTGACTGCATGGCCGTCCCTTTCGTTGTACGAGTGCATTCGTACCGCACGCGCCCTGTACGACGCAACTCGTACTGGCGAGCCCGGAGTGGTACCGTCCGTGCATGCCCGAGCGCACCGACGGAGCCGAACTGCTCCCGCAGCACAGCCCGCTGCCGCAGCCCACGGTCGGCGAGATGGACCTCCCGACGGTCCTGGACGCCCTGTCCGACCCGATCCGGCTGTCGATCCTGCACCGCTACCTCGTGGACGGCGCGGGCGAGCAGCGCTCCTGCGGGTGGGTCGGCATCGACCGGCCGAAGTCCACGCTGACGCACCACTTCCGGGTGCTCCGTGAAGCCGGTCTGCTCGAGCAGCACCTCGAGGGACTGACCCGGGTCAGCCGCGTCCGGACCGACGAACTCCAGCAGCGGTTCCCGGGCCTGCTCGACCTGGTCCTCGACTGGCAGGTGCCCGCCGGCCTGGTCCGTGCCGAGGCCCTGGCATGAGCGGGGAGCGCACAGCCGCGGACACGCTGCCCGACGTCGTCGCCGAGCCCGCCGTCACCTCGGCGCTCGCCGCGGACCTGACCACCGCCGGCTACTCCGTCGAGGGGGTCGACGCACTCTGGGGGACCGAGGCGGCCGCCGCACTGCACCGTGGGGTGCGCGTCGCCGCCCGTCGGGCCCTCGCCGCCCGCCCGACGACACCGCTGTCCACCATCGCCACGCTCTTCGTGCTCGGCCTGCCGGTGCCGCGGGCCGATGCCTCGGCCGCGTTCCCGTCCGCCGGCGTGGACTCCTTGGTCGCGGCCGGGGTCCTGCGCGTCGATGGGGACACCGTCGCTGCGGCCGTCGACCTCCGCCCCTACGCGTTCGTCGACGACCTGGGCGCCGGCAGCTGGTGGATCGTCTCCGACCTCGGTGAACTCGCCCTCGGACACGCCATCAGCGAGGAGCACGTCCTCGGCGTCGGTGGGGCCACCACCACGTTGAGCGGCCTGCAGCTGCCCGTGCCGGTGCGGCGGGTGCTCGACCTCGGCACCGGGTGCGGCATCCAGGCGATGCACGCCCGACGCTTCGCCGACCAGGTCGTCGCCACCGACATCTCACGACGGGCGATCGACATCGCCCGGTTCAACGCGCAACTCAACGGCGTCGACGGCATCGACTTCCGTCTCGGCTCACTGTTCGAACCGGTCGCGGGGGAGCGGTTCGACCGGATCGTCTCGAACCCGCCGTTCGTCATCACGCCCCGCCGTGCGGGCGTCCCCGCCTACGAGTACCGGGACGGCGGCATGGTCGGCGACGCCCTCGTCGAGACCGTCCTCCGCGGGCTGGCCGGGCACCTCGAGCCGGGCGGCACCGCACAGCTGCTCGGCAACTGGGAACACCGGTGGGGGCAGGACGGACTGGAGCGCGTCCGCTCCTGGTTCGCCGACACCGACCTGGACGTGTGGGTGGTCGAACGGGAGCGCGAAGACCCGCCCGCCTACGCCGAGACCTGGATCCGCGACGGCGGCACGAAGCCCGGCACGCCCGTCTTCGACGACCTGGTCGACGCCTGGCTGGACGACTTCCGCGACCGCCACGTCACCGGGGTCGGCTTCGGCTACGTCGTCGTCCGGTCCGGAGGCTCGCCCGACCTCCGCCGCTTCGAACGCCTCCCACAGGTGCTCGGCTCCAACCCCGCCGGCCTCGGCGCGACGATCGCCCGCGTCCTGGACGCCGTCTCCTGGCTCGCCGAGCGTGACGACGACGCGTTCGCCGCCGCGCACCTCCGCGTCGCCGGCGACGTCACCGAGGAACGGCACTACTGGCCCGGCAACGACGACCCCACCGTGATGACGCTCGTACAGGGCGGCGGGTTCGGCCGACGGGTCGACGCCGACACCGCGCTCGCCGCGTTCGTCGGTGCCGCCGACGGTGAACTGACGGTCGGCCAGATCATCGGCGCGATCGCCCAGCTCACGGGTGTCGACGACCAGGCGTTGACCGCGGACCTGCTGCCGCGCCTGCGCGACCTGGTCCTCGACGGCCTGCTGCTCCCCGCCTAGACCCGCGGAGGGTCAGGGGCGCCAGGTGTGCTCGGGCGCGTAGCCGAGGAGCTCGCGGGCCTTCTCCGACGACAGGAGCGAGCTGACGCCGTCGATCTCGGCGCGGCGCTCGACGTCCGGCAGGAACTGCTCGACGAGCTCCAGCGTCGGGGTGTCCATCACGGTGTCCGGGCTGGCGATGATGAACGCCTCGAACCCGGTCAACTCGCTCTCCACGGCCCTGCGGACTGCCTGGGCGCCGTCGCGCGAGTCGATGTAGGACCACAGGTTGAACGTCTTCGCCTCCGGGGTGGCGACCCACGGGAACGCCGGGTAGTCGGTCTCGTCCATCACGTTCGAGAAGCGCAGCCCGATCATCTTCAGCTGCGGGTCCCAGCGGGTGAAGTGGCGCGCCATCTCCTCCTCCACCGCCTTGCCGAGCGAGTACGACGACTGCGGGCGGACCGCGAACTCCTCGTCGACGGGCAGGTAGGGCGGGTGGTGCTCGCCCATCGGGATCCCCAGCAGCGTCTCACTGGAGGCCCACACGACGTTCCGGATGCGGGCCGCGCGGGCAGCGTGGAACACGTTGATCGAGGCGGTCACGTTGTTCGTGATGAGTGCGACGTCCGGCACCTGGCCCGGCGCGGGGACGGCGGCGAGGTGCACGACCGCGTCCACGGAGTCGTAGCGGTCGTCGACGCCGAGGAACGTGTTGAGCACCTGCCCGTAGTCGGTGAGGTCCGTCCGCACGAACTGCACCCGCTCGGGCTTGTCCGGGGAGGCCACCCGGTCGAGGAGCACGACGTCGTACCCGTGCTCGTCGAGGTCGCGGACGACCGCCCGTCCGAGCTTGCCGCTGCCACCGGTCACCACTACACGCGTCATCGCGTCACTCCACCTCGTCGTCGAGACCCCGGGTCGGGTCACGCCCATCCTGCCCTGCCAGTGGTGGACGCAGCCAGGTACGGACGGTACCGGCCGGGCCGGAGGCGGGCCGACGACGTCCGTGACCCTCGGACTGGAGCGCGCCAGGAGGCTGTGATTCCGTCCACTTTCCGCACCGTGCCTGGTCGCATCGGTACGATCGGAGGTGCGCCAGTCGGCTGGTTACCGTCGGCGCACGCATCGAACAAGGACTGCCGAGCGAGTGTCGCGGCCTCCTGATCCGGCCGATGACGCCCCGGTGGTCCTGATGCGTCCTGATGCGCCCCCGCACTCGTTGCGGGGGCGCATCCTCGTTCCCGGGCGGCACGGCCTCGTTCTCGCGGCGGCACCGTGGTCGTGCGGAGCGGATTCGTCACGGGTGACAAAAAGGTGCGCAGGTGGAACGATGAGTGCACCATCGCGTTCGGATCAGGAACGCCGATGGTCGTCCGGCGGTGCAGCCCACGGAACTCACCGGCCCGTGGGCCCCGCTGGACGCTGAGGCCGGACGGAGCCCCGGCGCCGGGGTCGGTGGCGGGGCCGGGCGCCGGTGCCGCTCGTGTGCGGTCAGACGGCGCGGACCGCCGGTTCGATCTCCTCGGCGACGATGCGCAGGATCCGCTCGTGGGAGGCGCTGTCACCGTTGGCGGGCAGGGTCACGACCAGCTCGTCGGTCGCCGCCACGGCCGGGTCGGCGCGCAGGGCGTCGACGATGGCTGCCGGCTCGCCGGACAGGACCCTGCTGAAGCGGAACGGCGGACCCGACAGCGGTCGACCCTCGTCGTCCATGCCGGACGCGTACCCGGCGAGGAACTCCCGGTGGACGTCGCGGTCGTGCTCGTCGAGCAGCGGGACGATGATCCGGCCGACGGCGACCTTCGACTGTCGGTCCGGGTGCAGTTCGGCGAACCGGGAGCGGTACGCGGCGATCTGGTCGGCCTGCGCTTCGGCGAACGGTGCGCCGGTGTCCTCGGTGTTCAGCGTCGAGCAGTGCAGCAGCAGGCCCTTCTCGGCCGTGCGGACCGCGGTGCCCATGCTGCCGCCGCCCCACCAGACGCGGTCGAGCAGGCCGGGGCTCTGCGGCTGCAGGGTCAGTTCGGCGTCGGCGGGGATGCTCTCGTAGCCCTTGCCGGCCGAGCCGAGGGCGTCGCCGTGCAGGACCTCGAGCAGCCGGGCCGCGCGTGCCTCGGCTTCGTCGCGGAAGGACCGCTCGGAGCCGCCGAACACCGGGTCCAGGATCGGGCCGTAGCCGGCGATGCCCGTGCTGATGCCGAGCTGGACCCGGCCGCCGCTGAGCAGGTCGACGGTGCTGGCGTCCTCGGCCAGGCGCACCGGGTCCTCGTAGCGCATGCCGAGCACCGCGGTGCCGAAGCCGATCGTGCTGGTCCGCTGGGCTGCGGCGGCGAAGAACGTCATCGGGCTGGTGAGGAAGGGCTCGAAGTGCCGACCGCGCACCCACCCGGTGCCGTAGCCCAGGGCTTCGGCGGTCTGGAAGAGCCGCAGCCCGTCCTCCAGGGCGCTCGCGGCACCGGGAGCACCGCCGTGGTTCGGGACGAAGGAGAGGAATCCGAGTTCACGCACACGGCGAGTCTATGCGGGCGCATGCATCTGCGGGAGGTGCGGGCCGTGTCAGGCGTGGGGCTGGGAGGATGGGCACATGACCGACGTCACCACCGCCCCTCCGCTCGTCGCCGCACTGCCGGCGGCCGAGGGCGGTGTCGTCGATCCGGACGCCGTCTACCTCGCCTTCGCCGAGTGGGCGGCCTCCGGCGGACGTCCGCTCTACCCGGCGCAGGACGAAGCCCTCATCGAACTCGTCTCCGGCGCCAACGTCGTCCTGAGCACCCCGACCGGCACCGGCAAGTCCCTCGTCGCCGCCGGTGCGCACTTCGCCGCGCTCGCGGAGGGCAAGCGCAGCTACTACACCGCGCCGATCAAGGCCCTGGTGTCCGAGAAGTTCTTCCAGCTCGTCGACCTGTTCGGCGCCCAGAACGTCGGCATGGTCACGGGCGACTCCGCCGTGAACGCCGACGCCCCGATCGTCTGCTGCACCGCCGAGATCCTCGCGAACCTCGCGCTCCGCCAGGGTCCCGACGCGGACGTCGACGTCGTGGTCATGGACGAGTTCCACTTCTACGGCGACGCCGACCGGGGGTGGGCGTGGCAGGTGCCGCTGCTCGTGCTCGAGAAGGCGCAGTTCCTGCTGATGTCCGCCACCCTCGGGGACGTCACGACCATCGCCGACGACCTCTCCCGCCGTACCGGTCGGTCGACCGCACGGGTCACCGGGGTCTCGCGCCCCGTGCCGCTCGAGTACGAGTACGTGATGACCCCCGTGCAGGAGACCGTCGAACGGCTGCTCGACGAGGGCAAGGCACCGGTCTACATCGTGCACTTCGCCCAGGCCGCGGCACTCGAGCGAGCCCAGGCGCTCATGTCCGCGAAGGTCGCCTCCCGCGAACGCCGGGACCAGATCGCCGAGGCCATCGCCGGCTTCCGCTTCAGCGCCGGGTTCGGGCAGACCCTGTCACGCCTGATCCGGGCGGGCATCGGCGTCCACCACGCCGGCATGCTGCCGAAGTACCGGCGGCTGGTCGAACAGCTCGCCCAGCGTGGCCTGCTGCCCGTCATCTGCGGCACCGACACCCTCGGCGTCGGCATCAACGTCCCGATCCGCGCCGTCCTGTTCACCGGTCTGACGAAGTTCGACGGCACCAAGATGCGCCAGCTCTCCGCACGCGAGTTCCACCAGATCGCCGGACGTGCCGGACGTGCCGGGTACGACACCGAGGGCGACGTCGTCGCCGAGGCACCCGAGCACGACATCGAGAACGCCCGCGCGGTCGCCAAGGCCGGCGACGACCCGAAGAAGAAGAACAAGATCAAGCGGAAGAAGGCACCCGAGGGCTTCGTGTCCTGGGGTCAGGCGTCGTTCGAACGCCTGATCGCCGCCGAGCCCGAGCCGATGGTGTCCCGGATGCGGATCACGCACGCCATGGTGCTGTCCGTCGTCGCCCGCGGCGGGGACGCGTTCGAGGACGTCCGCTCCCTGGTCTACGACAACCACGAACCGCGTGCCCGCCAGCTCGCGATGGCACGTCGGGCGCTCACGATCGCGCGGACGCTGATCAACGCCCGTGTCATCGAGAAGGTCGACGGCACCTACCGACTGACCGTCGACCTCCAGGCGAACTTCGCGCTCAACCAGCCACTGTCACCGTTCGCGCTCGCCGCGTTCGAACTGCTCGACCCGGAGTCGCCGACCTTCGCTCTCGACATGGTGTCCATCGTCGAAGCGACCCTCGACGACCCCCGCGCGATCCTGTCGCAGCAGCAGTTCAAGGAACGCGGCGAAGCGGTCGCCCGGATGAAACAGGAGGGCATCGAGTACGACGAGCGGATGGAGCTCCTCGAAGAGGTCACCTGGCCGAAACCACTCGACGAACTGCTGACCGCCGCGTACGAGAGCTACGCCGACGAACAGCCCTGGGTGCTCGACTTCTCGCTCTCCCCGAAGTCCGTCGTCCGCGACATGTACGAGCGAGCGATGACCTTCGGTGACTACGTGCGCTTCTACCAGCTCACGCGCTCCGAGGGCCTGGTGCTGCGGTACCTGTCGGACGCCTACCGCACCATGCGGCAGACCATCGCGGACGAACACCGCACCCAGGAGCTCGACGACATCATCGAGTGGCTCGGCGAGCTCGTCCGCCAGGTCGACTCCTCGCTCGTCGACGAGTGGGAAGCGCTGATGAACGGGGACATCGCGCTCGCCGAAGCGGATCACGAGGAGATCGCGCCGCCACAGCCCGCCCGCCTGACCGGGAACGTCCGGGCCTTCCGGGTCCTCGTGCGCAACGCCCTCTTCCAGCGGGTGCTGCTGGCCGCCCGGGACGACATCGAGGGACTCGGCGAACTCGACGCCACCGCCGGGTTCGACCAGCACGCGTGGGACAACGTGCTCGAGGAGTACTACGACGAGCACGACACGATCGGCATCGACGCCGAAGCCCGGTCCATGCAGTACCTCGTGCTCTCCGAACAGGGCCGCTCCTGGCGTGCACGGCAGATCTTCGCCGACCCGGCGGGCGACAAGGACTTCGGGTTCTCGGCGACCATCGACCTCGACGCCTCCGACGACGCCGGCGAGGCCGTGGTCCGCGTCACCGAGATCGGACGCTTCGACGGGTGGGCCGAGGTCGACGTCGACTGAGCCAGAACACGCGGGCTGCCGACCGGGTACGGTCAGCCGCAGCCCACGGAAGGAACCCCCATGCGAATCGGCTCCAGCATCGCCTTGATCGTGATCGGCGCCATCGTCGCGTTCGCGGTCGACTACCAGGTCGCCGGCATCGACCTGCGCCTCATCGGCTACATCCTGATGGCCGCCGGCGTCATCCTGCTCATCATCAGCCTGGCGGTCGGCTTCGGCGGACGTCGGACGACCACCACCACGCGCTCCGGGGTCGACCCGGCCTCCGGCGAGCAGATCACCCGGCAGGACCGCCGCGACGGCACCTACTGAGTCCAGTACGACAGACAGCGAGGGCGGGACCGAACGGTCCCGCCCTCGCTGTCTGTCGTGTGGCTGTCGGTCCTGCGGTCTAGAAGAGCGTCGCGGGGGGAGCGACCTCGGGGATCGCCGCCGGCTCCGGAACGTCGACGCCCGGCCAGCCCGGTCCGGTCGGGACCTCGGTGCGGTTCTGGTACGCCGTCGCCGCACCACGGGCACGGACGTCGGCGGCCTCGTTCATCTCGTGGCCCATGTGCCCACGGACCCACTCGAACGTCACCTTGCGGCCCTGCAGCTCGGCGTCGAGCTCCTGGATGATCTCCACGTTGAGCACCGGCTTGCCGTCGGCCTTCCGCCAGCCCTTGCGCTTCCATCCGGCGAGCCACTCGGTGCAGGCCTTGATCGCGTACTGACTGTCACAGAGGATGTGCAGCGGTTCCCCGGTGTCCTTCGTGGCCTTGAGGAGCTGCAGGACGGCGGTCAGCTCGCCCTGGTTGTTGGTGCCACGGGGCCAGCCGCCGGCAGCCCAGCGGTCGTCGTCCACGTACCAGGCCCAGCCGGCAGGGCCGGGGTTGCCGAGGGCTGAGCCGTCAGCGGCGGCGACGATCGTCACGGTGGGACCTCCTGGTGGTGGCGAGTGCCCGACGAGCGTAACGGACCTGCGAGGGTGCGTCCGAATGTGCCCCGATCGGACCGGTGCCCTGGGAGTCCGCAGCCGTCCGCCGCCTAGCGTTCGGGGAAACGGGAGGAAACAGCATGAGCAACGACATCGCAGGCCCCGAGCACTCTGACGACCGGGACCGCTCCGACGCCCTGACCTCGGCAGCGCACAGCGACGACGTCGACGGGGTGAGCGGGCGCGAGCAGCGGGCCGCCGACACGTCGTACAGCCCGTCGAGCGAGCGGGAGATGGACGCGTCCCAGACGAAGCAGCGCGACGACGACGACCTGCGCGAGGACGGCATCGACCCCTCGCGCATCGTCGCAGCCCCGGGGACCGGTGGCGCGGACGACGCCGGCGACGTCGAGCCGGAGCCGGGCGACCTGCACCTGCCGTGGCAGTCCGAGGAGGACCGCCAGGGCTGAGCCCCTCTGGGCCTCGGGCTCTGGGCTTCGACAAGACACCGGTGTTCGTCGGTGACGCCGCGCGCTTCCGCGGCGCGACTGACGAGCACCGGTGTTCCGCGTGATGACGACGGCGGCGGATGCGGCTACGGGCCCGCTCAGGCGACGGTGTCGGGGTGCGAGCCCGTGCGTTGACCGGACTCGAGGCCGGCGATCGCGGCGAGTTCGTCGTCCGTCAGGACGAAGCCGTCGACGTCGAGGTTCGAGCGGATCCGCGACGGCGTCACGGACTTCGGCAGGACGACGACGCCTTGCTGCACGTTCCACCGGACCAGCACCTGGGCGACGCTGACGTCGTGCGCGGCCGCGATGCCGACCAGGACCGGATCCTCGATCAGTCGCCCGCGGCCGAGCGGGGACCACGCGGCCGTGACGATGCCGTGCTGCTCGTGGAACGCCATCAGTTCGCACTGCGGCAACCACGGGTGCCGTTCGACCTGGTTGACGGCGGGGACCTCGCCGGTCTCGTCGATGATCCGTTCGAGGTGCGGCACCTGGAAGTTCGAGACGCCGACACTGCGCGCCCGCCCGGACTCGCGGAGCTCGACGAGGGTGCGCCAGGTCTCGACGTAGCGGTCGTTCGCCGCCGCCGGCCAGTGGATCAGGTACAGGTCGACCGCGTCGAGCCCCAACCGCTCGAGACTGGCGTCGAACGCCCGCAGCGTCCCGTCACGCCCCTGGTGGTCGTTCCACACCTTCGTGGTCACGAACACGTCATCGCGCTCCAGCCGGGAGGCCCGGATCGCCTGCCCGACGCCACGCTCGTTGCCGTACATCTCGGCCGTGTCGACGTGCCGGTACCCGGCCGCCAGCGCGAGTCCGACCGCTGTCGCGGCCTGGGCGTCGTCGACCTTGTAGACACCGAAGCCGATGGTGGGGATGCTCCGGCCGTCGCGGAGGGGGGTGGAGATGACCATGCACCCATCCTGCCCGCCGTGACGGGGGCGAGCCGTGCCTCCAGGACGTCCTGTGGAGAACTCCCGGACCGACGGATCAGGTGGGGAGGTGGACCGGCTCGGTGTCGGGCAGCGGGCTGGCGTCACGACCACGCAGGTCGGGCAACCACCGACGCACGACCAGGGGGAAGACGACACCGGCCGCCGCCATCACGGCTCCGACCATCAGCCCGCCGCTCGGGCCGTTGCTGTCGATCAGGAAGCCCGCGACCGCGGAGCCGCCGGCGGCACCGATGAGCTGGCCGGTGCCCATCCAGCCGTAGGCCTCGGCCGTGTCGGAGAACTTGACGGTGGCGGAGACCGAGCCGAACATCACCGTCAGGGCGGGGGCGATGCCGGCGCCGGCGATGACCAGCGAGATGCAAAGCCACCAGAAGGTCGGGTTGCCGACCGCGAGCACGAGTCCGACGAAGACGATCGTCATGCGCAACCAGAGGGCGTTCGGCGAGATCGGGAGGTGCCCCAGCGCGAGACCGCCGACGAGCGACCCGACCGCGAACACGGCGAGGACGATGCCGGCGTTCGGGCTGCCCTCGCCGAAGACGCTGGTGACGCTGGCCTCCACCGCGGCACATGCGCCGATGAGCAGCAGGCCGGTGACGGTGGCGACCACGACCGACGGCCGCTTCATGACGACCCCGAACGCGCGCTTCGAGCGGGGGATGCGGACCCGGCCGAGCTCGGGGGAGGCGATGAACCAGGCGCCACCGATGAGCAGGAACACCATCGCGACGACGATCGCCTGGACCGTGCCGATCTGCGTCGCGACGAACGTGGTGATGACCGGGCCGGCGACCCAGATGAGCTCCTGCGCGCTGGCGTCGAGGGAGAAGAGCGGGGTGAGCTGCGAGGACGTGACCATCTTCGGGTAGATGGTGCGGACGGCAGGCTGCACCGGCGGGACCGCCAGACCGCCGACGAAGCCGATCACGACGTAGGCCCAGAGCGGCATCACGAAGAAGGCGATGACGCCCATCGTCACCAGCGCCACGATGCTCGTCAGGATGAGGACGGGGCGCATGCCCCAGCGGCCCATCCAGCGGCTGGTGAGCGGACCGGCGAGGGCCTGGCCGATGCTCGTGGTCGCCAGGACGAGTCCGGCTGCGCCGTACGAGTCGAAGATGTGCTCGACGTGCAGCAGGTACGCCAGCGACAGCATGCCGAACGGGAACCGCGCGGTGAGTTGCGCGGCGATGACCCGGCTGACCCCGGGCGTCTTCAGCAGGGACCCGTACGCGCTCACGAGACGAGTGTACGGACCGGACGGATCGCGTTGCGGCAGCTGTGGAGAACCGTGCCACCCGTGCGGGGGACGGCGCTCGGGGCGGTGTCCGCGCAGCGCTCTCAGACACGCCGAGCGGGAGGTTTCCACACCCGTGGACAAGGCCCCCCAACAGGGTGTGGGAAGTGTCGGTGGGCGGTGGCAGAGTGGCGGAAAACCGGGCCTCACGGGAATCCACAGACTGTGGATGACGTTGTGGAAACTACAGGGGTGTAACACTTCCTCTAGTGGTCCACCCGCCCATCGGGCACTACATGTAGTAGCGTCATCGACAACACAGCACCAGAACGACGGGCCTCCAACCGGGCCCAGAACCAGGGGAGATCATGGCCGTCACCGTGTACACCAAGCCGTCTTGCGTCCAGTGCACTGCGACGTACCGCGCCCTCGACAACAAGGGCATCGAGTACGAAGTGCACGACGTCTCCACGGACGAAGCCGCCCTCGAGCACGTCAAGAGCCTGGGCTACATGCAGGCCCCAGTCGTCGTGACCGACGACGACCACTGGTCGGGCTTCCGCCCCGACAAGATCGCCACCCTCAGCGCCGAACTGGCCTGACGCCTCGCGGGCCACTCGGCCCGCGACGCCCGGTGGCGGGTGGACGGCCAGGAGGCTCGTCCAACGCCCACCACACCCCTCCGGTCCGCAGTCCGCACCTTCGTCAGGGAGCGCACCATGAGCCGCCTCGTCTACTTCTCGAGTGTCTCGGGCAACACCGCCCGGTTCGTGGAGAAGCTCGGCCAGGACGCCGACCGGATCCCGCTGCACGCGAGTGAGCCGCCCCTGCGGGCGGACGGCCCGTACGTCCTGGTCCTCCCCACCTACGGTGGCGGCAACGGACACGGAGCGGTCCCCAAGCAGGTCATCAAGTTCCTCAACGACGAACACAACCGGGCACTGATCCGGGGAGTCATCGTCGGCGGGAACACCAACTTCGGCGAGGCGTTCGGTCTCGCCGGGGACATCGTCGCGCGCAAGTGCGGAGTCCCCGTTCTCTACCGCTTCGAAGTCTTCGGGACCCCCGACGACGTGGTGGCGGTCAACTCAGGATTGGAAGCATTTTGGACGCAGCAGTTGCAGACGTCGATCTGACGTCTCCGCAGACGGGGATGGACTACCACTCCCTCAACGCGATGCTCAACCTCTACGACGCGGACGGGAACATCCAGTTCGACAAGGATCGTGAGGCGGCCAAGCAGTTCTTCCTGCAGCACGTCAACCAGAACACCGTCTTCTTCCACAACCTGAAGGAGCGGCTGGACTACCTGGTCGAGAACGAGTACTACGAGCAGGCGACGATCGACCTGTACTCGATGGACTTCATCCAGCGGCTCAACGACCTGGCGTACTCGAAGAAGTTCCGGTTCCAGACGTTCCTCGGTGCGTTCAAGTACTACACGAGCTACACGCTCAAGACGTTCGACGGCAAGCGCTACCTCGAGCGCTTCGAGGACCGCGTCGTGATGACCGCCCTCGGCCTGGCCCAGGGCAACGAGCAACTCGCGATCGACCTCGTCGAGGAGATCATCGCCGGCCGCTTCCAGCCCGCGACGCCGACGTTCCTCAACACCGCGAAGGCCCAGCGCGGTGAACTCGTCTCCTGCTTCCTCCTGCGCATCGAGGACAACATGGAGTCGATCTCGCGTGGCATCAACTCGTCGCTGCAGCTCTCGAAGCGCGGCGGCGGCGTGGCCCTGCTGCTCTCCAACATCCGTGAGGCCGGCGCCCCGATCAAGCAGATCGAGAACCAGTCCTCGGGCATCATCCCCGTGATGAAGCTGCTGGAAGACTCCTTCTCCTACGCGAACCAGCTCGGTGCGCGTCAGGGTGCTGGCGCGGTCTACCTCAGCGCCCACCACCCGGACATCATGAAGTTCCTCGACACCAAGCGCGAGAACGCCGACGAGAAGATCCGCATCAAGACGCTGTCCCTCGGCGTCGTCGTGCCGGACATCACGTTCGAGCTCGCGAAGAACAACGAGGACATGTACCTGTTCTCGCCGTACGACGTCGAGAAGGTCTACGGCGTCCCCTTCGGCGACGTCCCGATCTCCGAGAACTACCGCGCGATGGTCGACGACTCGCGCATCAAGAAGACGAAGATCAAGGCCCGCGAGTTCTTCCAGACCATCGCGGAGATCCAGTTCGAGTCGGGCTACCCGTACATCGTGTTCGAGGACACGGTGAACAAGGCCAACCCGATCAAGGGTCGGATCAACATGTCCAACCTGTGCTCGGAGATCCTGCAGGTCAACACCCCGACCACCTTCAACGAGGACCTCTCGTACAAGGAGATCGGCAAGGACATCTCCTGCAACCTCGGCTCGCTGAACATCGCGCTGACGATGGACTCGCCGGACTTCGGCAAGACCATCGAGACCGCCATCCGCGGCCTGACCTCGGTCTCGCAGATGTCGCACATCACCTCTGTTCGCTCCGTCGAGGACGGCAACGACAAGTCGCACGCCATCGGCCTCGGCCAGATGAACCTGCACGGCTACCTGGCTCGTGAGCGCGTGTTCTACGGCTCCGAAGAGGGCATCGACTTCACGAACATCTACTTCTACACGGTGCTGTTCCACGCCCTGCGTGCCTCGAACGCCATCGCGATCGAGACCGGCGAGACCTTCGACGGCTTCCGCGACTCGAAGTACGCGTCGGGTGAGTTCTTCGACAAGTACACCGACCAGGTCTGGACGCCGGCCACCCCCCGCGTCGCGTCGCTGTTCGACAACGCGAACATCACCATCCCGACGCAGGACGACTGGAAGGCGCTGAAGGCGTCCGTCCAGGAGCACGGCATCTACAACCAGAACCTGCAGGCCGTCCCGCCGACCGGTTCGATCTCGTACATCAACCACTCGACGTCGTCGATCCACCCGATCGCGTCGAAGATCGAGATCCGCAAGGAAGGCAAGCTCGGCCGCGTCTACTACCCGGCGCCGTTCATGACGAACGACAACCTGGACTACTACCAGGACGCGTACGAGATCGGCCCCGAGAAGATCATCGACACGTACGCCGCGGCGACGCAGCACGTGGACCAGGGCCTGTCCCTGACGCTGTTCTTCAAGGACACCGCCACCACGCGTGACATCAACAAGGCGCAGATCTACGCATGGCGCAAGGGCATCAAGACGATCTACTACATCCGTCTGCGTCAGCTCGCGCTCGAGGGCACCGAGGTCGAGGGCTGCGTCAGCTGCATGCTGTGACGCCTTCGGCGTCATCGACGCCGACCACCGGTCGCTGACGCGACCACCCCCGGCCTGGAGGCGCGGTGCCAGCCCGCACCGCGCCTTCAGATCCGCACAAGTCCACAAAGAGCTCAGGACCAGGTTCGCGAAAACCTGGTCCTGAACAGCCCCTAACAGGGACTCCAACTGAGCGCTGGAACGTCCACTGTACATGAGTCGAACTGGCCAGTCGGGTCAGGCTCTCGGGGCTGAATCAGTCCCGAGAGGAGGTGAAGACAGTGGGTAAAAGTGTCAACCGAAGCGCTGCAAGTGGCCGCTTCGTCAATGCAGCTGCCGCCGCTCGTTGGCCGTCGAAGACGACCACCGAGCGTGTGGGTAGCGGCACAGGCAACTCCCGCACGGTGAATCGTTCCGCTGGTACTGGGCAGTTTGTGACAGCAGCAAGCGCGAAGCGAAACCCCGACGACACCATCACGCAGCGCGTGTAGCGCTGGGGCGGGGCAGGTTCACGCCTGCCCCGCCTACCTCGACGGCAAGCCATATCCAGGAAGAGACCATGACCCTCACCGACCCGGTCCACGCCACGGGCAAGGCCATCCCGCTGATCCGTTCGGTCAGCGCGATCAACTGGAACCGCATCCAGGACGAGAAGGACGTCGAGGTCTGGAACCGCCTCGTCAACAACTTCTGGCTGCCCGAGAAGGTGCCGCTGTCGAACGACGTGCAGTCGTGGAACACCCTCACGCCGGAGGAGCAGCAGCTCACCATGCGCGTGTTCACGGGTCTGACGCTCCTGGACACCATCCAGGGCACCGTCGGCGCGATCAGCCTGATCCCCGACGCGATCACGCCGCACGAGGAGTCCGTCTACACGAACATCGCGTTCATGGAGTCGGTGCACGCCAAAAGCTACTCGTCGATCTTCTCGACCCTGGCGTCGACGCCCGAGATCGACGACGCTTTCCGCTGGTCCACGGAAAACGTGAACCTGCAGAAGAAGGCGCAGATCGTCCTCGACTACTACACCGGTGACGACCCACTGAAGCGCAAGGTCGCGTCGACGCTGCTCGAGTCGTTCCTGTTCTACTCCGGCTTCTACCTGCCGATGTACTGGTCCTCGCGTGCGAAGCTCACGAACACTGCTGACCTGATCCGCCTGATCATCCGCGACGAAGCCGTCCACGGGTACTACATCGGGTACAAGTTCCAGAAGGGCCTCGAAGGCGCTTCCGAGGAGCGCAAGCAGGAGATCAAGGACTACACGTTCAGCCTGCTGTTCGAGCTCTACGAGAACGAGATCCAGTACACGCAGGACCTCTACGACCAGGTCGGGCTGACCGAGGACGTCAAGAAGTTCCTGCACTACAACGCCAACAAGGCGCTGATGAACCTGGGCTACGAGCCGATGTTCCCGAAGGAGACGACGGACGTGAACCCGGCGATCCTGTCGGCGCTGTCGCCCAACGCGGACGAGAACCACGACTTCTTCTCGGGTTCTGGCTCGTCGTACGTCATCGGCAAGGCGGAGAGCACTGAGGACGAGGACTGGGACTTCTGATCCTGGTGTGACTCTGGGGCGCCCCGCTGGCTTCGGCCTGCGGGGCGCTTTGTTGTGCCAACCCGTGTCCTGGCTGCACAAGGAGTTCTGTCAAAATGAACCAAAGCATCTGAGCTTGTCGGCGTCGACGAACGCGAGCGCGCGGCGCAGGACCTCGGCGACTTCTTCGGGTGTCTCGACGGTCTCGGTCGCGACGTCGATCGCCCCGAGCATGACGTTCTTCCCGCGGACGAGTTCGACGAGTTCGGGCGGAACGTGCGGGTTATTCGAGGTGTTCGCACCGACTTCTGCGATTGCAGGCGCCTGCGATGAGGCGGGATCTGAGGAGAAGACGGTTCAGGCGCAGCCTTCCACTAGAGTCGCAGTCCGAACCGGGGTGGGTCGGAGGGGGACGTCATGGGGAAGATCGAGTTCGACGCAGCGGCAGCAGATGCCGTCATCAGGGCGGCCACATCGGCGGAGGACGAGCTCCGCGCTCAGGCCGGTGCTCGGCGGTCCGCGGTCGAGGATGCAGCGGCAGACTTCTCTGGAACCTACGCGGACCGGTTCACCGAGTCCGCCTTGGCCGAGTCGGCTGACCGGGGCAAGCTGGCGTCGGTCCTGAACGACCTAGCCGGGCAGGTGCGCGACGCCAAGGCCGCCGCGGAGGCCGAGGAAGAGCGGCTGGACGCCCTCGATGCCTGGAATGAAGCCGAACGCAACCGCCAGCAAGCCGCGGCGACGTCGCTGATCGCCATGAGTACCCTGCCCCCGCTCGCAATCCGGGCACCGAAACCCTCGGAGGTCGCAGTGCAACCGCCGGCGATCCACGCGGCGTTCACACCTCGCGAACGAAGCCGATCCGGGGGCGGCACGGGTCAGGGGCGGAGCTCGGCAGACCCGGCACGACTGCGTGGCTTCAGCACCGTCAGTACGGCGAATGACGTAGCTGCGGAAGCAAAGGCCGTGACCCTCGCCGTTTCGTGGAAGGCGTTCACCGCTTCGTGCTCTTGGGTGCGGATCGACGGGTGTACCTTCCTGACGGGGTTTGAGCGGTTCCTTGAGGAGAACCGCGCTGATGCTGTGTGGATCGACCGCATCGCAGACGCATTCGAACGTGCTGGGAGCGATAGGTCCCTGAAGAACACCGCCATCGACAAGATGACCGACGACAAGCTCGTCCGCAATGTTGAGCGGCTCTTCGCCAAGGGCTTGACCCCCACCGAGGTCGCGGCGACCTCGGTGCTGAACGCCTTGGGGAATCTCGAAGACGTGGGCGAGGCAGTCCTCCGCGCGGAAGCAGAAGCGGCGTGGCCGTACGTGCAGGATGCTGCAGCGGTCGCCGGGAACGTGTTCGCCTCGATGGGCAATGCCATGGTCCACCACCCGGACGAGATCATCGAACTCCTCGGTGGCCTGGCGACGATGGTTGGAGGAGCAGCGATGGAAGGCGGGGGTGTCGCACTCGACATCACCGGCGTGGGAGCGATCGCCGGAGTGCCGTTGAACATCTCCGGTGCGGCGGTGATGGCAGCGGGTGCCACAGCGGCTGCAGCAGGCGCAAGCCAGCTCGGTGTGCACGCGATGACCGATGACCGAGTCAGCCCCAACCGCACCGACCACGTCGAGCAGGCGAAGAAAGACCCGAACGGCCCGAATGAGAACCATCCCGGGCGCAACAACAAGGGTGAGTACCGGTCGGAGGGCAACGACAAGGCGCGTGCTGACTCCGCTCAGAAGGAGGCACAGGGCCTCAAGCAGTACGAGGAGCAGCGTGGCGTCGACGTCGACGTCACTCGCGTGCGCGCATCACAAGACGGAGCAGACCGGGTTCGGTACTACGACGGTCTGGTGAAGAAGGCGGACGGCACGTACGAAGGAATTGAAGTGAAGAGTGGCACGTCGAAGGACGCCAGTCAGGAGGCGTTTGACAACGGCGTTTCCTATGACAAGCCTGCGTATGCAACGCTGCGTGGGGAGCGCATCAAGATCACCTCTGTCGCCTACGAGCACGTGGAGTAGCCCGCTTTGATCATCATGAAGACCAACGGTTCTGTCAGCAGCGTCCTGAACGACACGTTCCGCCCGATCCCTGACCAGATCCGCCGCAGCCTTGGCCTGCTCGACAACGGCGACCACTTCGCGTGGCTCGTCTTCTCCGCATCGATCGACGATCAGACCTGGCGCGCCGGTCCGCAGTCGGTCATTGACGAGTACGGCAACTCCTACCTCCAGGCCGGGGGCACCGCGGAGAAGATGAGCGTCGAGCTCCGCCGTCTTGAGGACGACGGCGAGTACCGGTTCTACGTGATCGGCCGTGACCACGACCTCGCCGAACCGCTCACCGAGACCATCGACGTGCAGGCTGCTCACGAGCCGCGGCACCCGTCAGAGCTCTTCACGGCCGACCAGGCAGCGCCGGTGTTCGTGCACTACGTCGAACACCAGACGGTCCCCGACGGCTACACGCTCCGTCTCATCGCCGACATGTGAGGGGTGGGGCGCAGCCGCCGCGTGTCTGTGACCCTGATCCGGACGGGAGGCTCGGTACCAGCCGGCACCGAGCCTCCAGGCCGACCAGACGGAGCAGCGCACTCAGCTGCCTGCCGACAGCTCGTTTCGGACTATGTCCGCTCAAGCTGATCGCATGGACCGCGTCGGTCGCATCCGCTACCGGCTGAGCTCGTCCTCGACGAACGTCGGACGGCCGAGTGTGATCGCCGGGATCGCTGCCGCGAGCGTGACGGCGAGGAGGAACAGTAGCGGCAGTGTCCAGCCGCCACTGGCGTCGTGGAGCAGCCCGACGAGCAGCGGGCCGAGCGCGCCGAGAGCGTATGCGGTGCCCTGGGCGAATCCTCTCAACGCGACGGTTCCGCTGTGTGTCCGGGTGCGGACGTTGATGAGCACGAGGCAGACGGGGAACAGGATCGAGCAGCAGCCGATCAGGAGCACCCAGAGCAGAATGAGCGGCACAGGCGCGAGCAGCAGGCCGAGCTACCCGAGTGCGAAGCTCATGACGCCGGCGGCGATCAGCCAGCCGACGTTGCGGAGTCGGGGCACGAGCAGGGGAGCGATCAGCGCGCCGGGAACACTGATCACGCCGGTGACGGCGAGGAGCGCGCCCGCTTCGGTCGGTGTCGATCCGGCGACGTCCTGCAGGATCTCCGGCAGCCAGGCGAAGGCCGCGTAGGTGCAGATCGTGCTCGAGGAGAAGAGCGCGGTGATCGACAGCGCGGCGCGGGATCGCCACAGACGGGTGACGACCTCGGTGGGTGCGGGGCTGACGAGACCGGCGTCCGTGCGGCGGAGTCGGCGCTGCTGTGCGAGGACGATGAGCCAAGGGACGAGTGCTGCCGCCGAGGTCACTGCCCAGACGGCGAGTGAGGTCCGCCAGCCGGCGTACTGCGCGATGGGTGCAGCCAGAGCGGCCGGCACCGCGGTGCTGACCCCCACGATGCACGCGTAGACCGCAGTCAGCAGGGCCACCCGGTCGGGGAAGTAGCGACGAACGACGGACGGTAACAGCACGTTGCCGACACCCGTCCCGGCGAAGGCCAGGATGCTGCCGACGAGCAGCATCGCGACGCCCGGTGCGACCGCGCGGACGAGGTGGCCGACGGTGATGAGGGCCAGCGCGAGGACGATCCCGCCGTCGAGCCCGAGCCGCCGTGCGACGCGTGGTGCCGTGAATCCCGAAGCCGCGAACAGCAGTGGCGGGAGGGTGCCGAGCAGGCTGACGTCGAGGTTCGAGACGGGGAAGTCGGTCCGGATGTCGCCGATGATCGGCGAGACCGCAGCGACCGCTTGGCGGAGGGTGAACGCCACGAGCACGATGCCCAGCAGCGCGGCCGTGCGACCCGCCCACAGTGGAAGGCGACGGCTCTCGAGCGTCTGGCGAGTCTAGGGGTGAGGTTGCTTCGTCTCATGGTGCGGCCGGGGCTCCCAGCGGCCAGTGCTCCAACTTGCCGTCGGGGGCGACAAGCTCGTTCCGGACGATGTCCGCTCCCGCCGCCAGCGCGCCGAGCTTGTCGAGCGCTACGCCGGTGTCCGTGCACTACGTCGAACACCAGACGGTCCCCGACGGCTACACGCTCCGGCTCATCGCCGACATGTGAGGGGCACCCCGCCGTCCGCGTGTCCGCGACCCTGTGCCTGACTGGAGGCGCGGTGCCAGCTGGCACCGTGCCTCCAGTCCGAGGAGATGGAGCAGTACCGTCAGCTCCGCCCCGACAGCTCGCCTCGGAAGATGTCAGTTCGCGCCGCGCTGGCGGCCCCCGCGCTCCCGCGCTTCCTCGGGTCACCGGCGCTGCTCATGCCGGAGGCGTCGTACCTGCACCCTCATTGTCGTCTGCTCCCGCAGGACCTGTACCGGCCTGATCGAGGTTCTCGTGCGGATCACCCATGTCGCCGGTCGCTCTGCCAATGGGGGACAGCCCGAAGTGCTTGCGGACGGCGTTCGCCTCAGTGGCGGACACGGTGTTTCCGGCTCCGGGGGAGGGTGCACCCTTGATCGCGCTCTTCGCGTACCCGACGTGCAGATCCGTTCCGTCGAAGGTGGCGTCTTCGACCGGGACGAGCGCGGAGTGGCCTCCGAAGAGTCCTGTCGCGACGCTGACGAACGCAGCGCTGCCGTCCTCGTCGGAGGGGAAGACCTGCGCGACCTTGCCGACCGATGCGCCGTCGCGATCTCGAACTGGCGCGCTTTTGACCTCCGTAGATCATGCTCTTGGTGATCATGCGTGTAGTCAACGCCCCAGGCCTGACCCGTTTGTGTCAGCGCCCGCGCGGCCGGCTCGAGCGCCTCACGAGATGATCGTGGAGATGTTGCTACAGCGCAGCGGTCTGGGTGGAGCTCCCGCATGACAGTGCATCGTCACGTGCGTCGACGGATCGTCCAGCACGGTCGGCGACGAGTGGGAGGCCAGTGATGACCTGCAGCTCGGACAGCCGCCCGATCGAAAACTGGCATGTGGAATACGTGACTTCAGGGGGAGCTTCACGCTAGGGTCGGAACCCGGACCGGGGTGGGCCGGAGGGGGACGTCATGGGAAAGATCGAGTTCGACGAGGCGGCGGCAGACGCCGTCATCAGAGCGGCCACGTCGGCGAAGGACGAGCTTCGCGCTCAGTCGGGGGCTCGTCGGTCCGCCGTCGAGGAAGCAGCGGCTGACTTTTCCGGAGCCTACGCGGACCGATTCACCGAGTCTGCCTCGACTGAGTCGACCGACCGGGGCAAGTTGGCGTCCGTCCTCGACGACCTCGTCGGTCAGGTGCGCGACGCAAAGACCGCTGCGGAAGCCGAGGAAGACCGGCTGGACGCCCTCGACGCGTGGAACGAAGCCGATCGCAGACGCCAGCACGCTGCGGCGACGTCGCTGATCGCCACGAGCACCCTGCCCCCGGTCGTGATCCTGGCACCGAAACCGTCGGAGGTTGCGGTGCGACCGCCGTTGATCCATGCGGCGTTCGCACCCCGGGAACGCAGGCGGTCCGGGGGCGGCACGGGTCAGGGGCGGAGCTCGGCAGACCCGGCACGGCTACGCGACTTCAGCACGGTCAGCCGGGCGAACGATGCTGCTGTAGCAGCGAAGGCCTCGACGCTCGCCAGCTCGTGGAAGACCTTCACCGCGTCGTGCTCCTGGGTGACGATCGACGGGTGCACCTTCGTGACGGGGTTCGAACGGTTCCTCGAGGAGAACCGAGCCGATGCTGCGTGGATCGACCGCATCGCCGACGCGTTCGAGCAGGCGGGGGGCGTCGGATCACTGACGAATGCCGCGATCGACAGGGTGACCGACGACGAGCTCGTCCGAGACGTTCAGCGGCTCTTCACGACGGGACTGACCCCGACCGAGGTCGCCGCGGTGTGGACGGACCTCGGTCTCACGAGGGAAGACGCTACGGACCTCGCTCTGCTTCCGACCTCGGTGCTGACCGTGTTGGGGAATCTCGAAGGGGCACCGTACTGGGCACGCAGCGCTGCGAACGTCGCCGTGCTCGATCGCCGGATCGCGTCCGCGAAACAGTTCCTCGACGACCTCGATCGTCCGGACCGCGTCTACAGCGCTGAAGCGCGCAAGAACGCCGAAGACCTCTCCGCACTCGAATCGATCAAGTCTTCTCTCAGCTCCGGCGGTCCGAGTGCACCGCGCACGCTCACGGTGCTCAGCGCGGACCATCCGCCCCTGGCAGCGGTCTCCATCGGCGATCTCGACGAAGCCGCCAACGTCACCTGGGCGGTGCCGGGGATGGGATCGAGCACGGGCAGCATGACCGATTGGACGGATGCCGCTCAGAACGTCTACAGCGAGCAAGCCAAGGCGGTCCCCGCGGGTCGCGGCACCACGAACGCCGTCGTCGCGTGGATGGGGTACGAGGCGCCGCCGGTCCCGCCGGCGAGTGCCGCCGTGTTCGGCAGCGACTTCGCGAAAGCCGGTGGAGAGAAGCTGGCCGCGTCGATCACGGGCCTCGATGCGACGAGGGCCGGTACGATTCCCACGGTCAACGTCCTCGGGCACTCCTACGGCACGACGACTGCGTCCTATGCCCTCACGACCGAGGGTGTGCACGTCGATTCGTTCACCGCGATCGCGTCGGCAGGCATCCCGGACAGCATCCACGGGGCAGACGAGATTCATGCGGATGCGGTCTACGCGGGGCAGGCAGAAGTGGTGAAGCCGATCATCGAGCACTGGAGTGGCGACGAATGGGCGGCGGTCGGGCGTGACTTCAGCTCTGACCATCATCAAGATCCGACTGCTCCGGAGTTCGGCGCGACGAGCTTCGGCGCTGACGGGGCGCCGGGCCTCAAACCTGTCCGTGACCACGGGGTGCACACCTGGTACGGCGGCGGGTACCTCGACGAGAACACGCAGTCGCTGCAGAACGTCGGGTACGCCACGACCGGCCAGCCAGAACTGTTGACGAAGTGATCACGCCGATCTCGCTGAAGCGAGCCGATCTGGAAGGAACTGCCAGATGAAACCACCTCGGCGGAAAGCCGTCACCGTCCTCTGGGCAACAGGAGCAGCCCTGCTCACCGTCGCCCTTCTCACTGGTTGCAGCGAAGGATCTGGCATGAACGCGAAAGAAGCGAGACAGTCCATCGTCAAGTTCGTCGACGGATCGACCAGCGTGGTCGGTAGCGGGTGGGAGCCCAGTGACGGCCCGCGACTCGGGAAGTGCGGTCTCGGCATGGGGCAAGGCGGCGTCCAGTACGTTTACGCGATGGTCCGTTCTGCGAGCGCTGACCCGAAGGCGGATGTCGTTGCGGTGGAGCGTCACTGGAAGGACCTCGGGGTCACGACGGAGCGCTACCAGACCGGCGGGGAGGACCCCATCCTCGGAGTGCGGGGCAGGGGCGGTCCGGTGAGTTCTTCGGACTTCCGCGCCGATCCCCGGGGGTACACGATCGACGGCAGCTCGCAGTGCATTGCGGGTGACTTCGACAAAATGGTTCTCGACAGCCAGGAGTGACGAAGCGGAGCTGACCGACGGTCAGGCCCGAAGAACGGAGCGCTCGGCCAACGTGAGCTGCTGGCCGGAGCCGAGCCGCGTCTCCAGACCGGACCGCGAGCCAGGCGCCTCGCGGACGCGACGTGCAGGACGGCTCGCCTCGTTGCTGAGGCAAGCCGTCCTGTGGAGCTGAGCCGCCCTGCGGAGCCGAGCCGCTAGCTCGCTGCCGACGCGGCAGTGCCGGTGAGTTCGCTTCGCACGATGGCCGCACCCGCCGCCAGCGCGCCGAGCTTGTCCAGCGCAGCACCCCACGCCAGGGGAGCCATCCCGCAGTTGGAGCTCGGGATGAGCTCGACGAGCTCGAGCGGCACCTTTGAGTGGATGCTCTCGAGCGAGATGATGTCGATGGATGACTGCTGCAGGAGCGGGAACGACTGCTCGTACTGCCGCCACTCCGGCCCGAGCGTCGCCTTCCAGTTGTTGTTGGCTTCGATCCCGTAGCCGTAACAGATGTGCACGGCGGTCTGCGCGCGGAGGCCCTCGGCTGCGCGTTCGAGTGCGGCGACGCCCCAGTCCTGCACTTCGTCGTGGAAGACGGTGAAGGCGGGCTCGTCGAACTGGATGATGTCGACGCCCGCGGCTTCGAGCTCCAATTGCATCGCGTCTGACAGGTAGACCTGTCGGTCTGCAACTGATACACAGGTACTCCAAACAACAGATTGGAGTTCGAAGATGAAGTTCAGAACGAAGCTCATCGCTTCCGCTGCTGTAGTCGCGGTCGGAGGCACGTTCCTGCTGACTGCGCCGGCTCAGGCTGCTCAGGGGTCCTACGAGCAGTCCAGCGCGATGGCAGAGGTCGTCGCGAACCACGGTGCCTCGTCGATGGCCTCTGAGCCAGAGCAGCGCGGAGTGGTGGGTGTCGCGAAGGCTTTGGCAGCAGGGTTCAAGGCGGCCAATGCGCCGCGGGCGGCGGGGAACGTCGCTCGTCTCGCGAGCATCCTCGGTTTCGCCGCGGAGGCAAGGCAGCCGTCGGCACAGCTCGAGTCCGCCTACTTCGATCGCTGACGAGTACGAGGGGCCCGTCCCAGTGGGCGGGCCCCTTCCTCCTGGAGAACCATGCAGAAGTCCTTGCTTGCAGCCACTGGAGTGGCAGTCGCGGGAACGTTCGGTGCTTGCGCCCTGGTGCTGGCTGGTCCGGTCACGCCGATCAAGTTCGACGTTGCCCCGGTGACGTCCCTGCTGAATCCACACCTCTCCCAGAACTGGCAGCTCTTCGCGCCGGATCCCATCAGCGATGAGCGCGGTGTGGTTGCTCGCGTGCGGTGCCAAGGCGAGGCGACGGATTGGACCGACATCTCTTCGTCCGCCATCGCGCGGACCCAATCGTCGAGGTTCTTCCCGGATCGTGAGAGCCGGATCGTCAGCAATGCTCTCGTCGAGCGCTTTGCACAGGACGACATCAGCAAACGACTCGAGACCAAGGGCAAGGAAGACCTCGTGCCCTCCGACGTCGGGACCGAGCGACGAGCAGAGCGCGTCCTGGCTCGCTACGCGGCACTGCGGGTGCTGTGCCCATCCGCGATAAACGCTGACGACCAGCCCTCTGCCGTGCAACTTCGATACGTCGTCCAATCGCTCCCGCCGTGGTCGAAGCGCAGCGACGATGCAGCCCGCGCAGAGCCTCGCATCACAGACTCGGAATGGATCCCCTTGTGACCCGCGCGCTTCGTTCCCGAATCCGTGCCGTTGCCGACTGGATGGTGGACGCGCCTCGTGCGACCACCGCCCTGAGCCTGCTCAGGGCGGTCATCGGTGTGGTGTCGGCGGCGCTGTACATCAGGCAGTACGCGGGGCGATCAACGTTCTTCGGTCCGGACGGTGTCTACGGACTCGAAGGCATCCGCGATTACACGGCCGGTATCGGGACCTGGAGCCTCTACGCAGCGTCGGATTCGGTGGTGTTCTTCGAGGTCGTCTTTCACATCGGCCTGGTGGTCGCGCTGCTTGTCACGCTCGGCGCGGGTGGCCGTCCGTTCCTCGCGGCGCACTACGTGCTCCTCTGGTCGCTCTACATGGCGAACCCGGCGTTCATGGACGGTGGCGATGCCTTGGCCGCGTCAGCAGTGCTCTTCCTCTTGCTAACCAGGTGCTACTCGGCGTTCACCATCGTCAAAGGACGTCGAAATCGGGAGGCAGGCCCGTTCGCGTCGGTCCTCAACAACACGGGACTCCTGCTCCTGGTGACCCAGGTGACGGTCGTCTACCTCATGGCTGGGTTGTACAAGGTGCAGGGTGAGCTCTGGCAAGACGGCACGGCCCTGTACTACATCCTCAACGTGCCGGAGTTCTTCCTCCCGGGGATCACCCCGTTGCTCGTGCAGTCCGATTGGTTGATGGTCATCGGTGCATACGTCACTGTCCTCACTTCGGTGTTCTTCCCCGTCCTTGTCTTCTTCCGTGCGGGGAGGCCCGTCGCAGTGACGGCGATGCTCACTTTTCACCTGGCGATTGCCGTGCTCATGGGGCTGACGTCGTTCGCCCTCGTGATGGCCGCGTTTGATCTGCTCTTCGTGAACGCCCACGTCGTCGGTCTCCAGCGCCGCGCTCGGTCGTTGTGGGACGGCGCTGCCGCCCGCATCTCGGCCCGTTTGCAGAGAGAGGGACACAGTGCGGAATCCGCTTGAGAGCTCTGGACACTGGCGCGCAAGTCTTCGCGCCGGCGATGGCTGGAACACGCTCCGTGAGCCCCGCGGGCCGTACGCCTCCGCTTCGTTGCTCGAGTGGGGGAGCATCACGAAAGGACTCGTGGGCACGACGGCCTGGCTCACCCTCGAGGTCGAGCGGCCGGTCGTGCACTACCTCCCCGATGTGCCCGACGCCGAGATGACCGTTGCTGACCTCGTCCACCACACCTCCGGGTTGCCGCGGCTTCCGGCCGCGATCCGCGACAGCTTGTTTCGCGACCCGTACCGAAAGGCCGTCGGCGTTCCCCTGGAGCTGGCGGCCGCGGTACCAGTCGCACCCCGCGGCCGGTTCGTGTACTCGAACCTCGGGTACGCGCTCCTCGGCGCCGTGCTCGACGCCGTGCACGGCGACTGGTTCGCCGCCGTGCGCCAGCAGGTTCTCGAACCGGCGGGGATCAGTACGGCGGTGCTCGTGCCTGCTCCGGCAGAGCGCGTGGTGCCGAGGCTCTTCGGGCGTCCGATCAAGCCGTGGGCTCTCGGGGAGTCGTCGTTCGCGGCTGCCGGCGGCGTCTGGTCCGCGTTCGACGATCTCTGTCGCTATGCCGACTGGGCGCTCGAGCCTGGTGCTGAGCCGGCTCGTTCGGTCAGCTGGCAGCGAGAAGGAGCATCGACCTGGATCAACGGCGAGGTGCGGGCGGCAGGAGCGGTCATCGCCAATGCGGCAGGGATCACCGCCGCGGTCCACACGCTCGCGAAGGCTCCCCATGCGGCCGACACGATCGCCACGGCGCTCATCGAGCAGGAGGCGCGGCGGTGAAGTCCCGCCAGTTCCGTACTGGTTCCTTCCCCCATGAGAAAGTGAGACAGCAAATGGTTTTCGTCGAGATGGTTGCTGCGGTGTTGACCGTGGCCTTCGCCGTGTTGCCCGCGCGCGGTGTGATCGGCCGGAACTCGATCGTCGGTGTTCGTACGCGAGCGACGATGCACGACGCGGCAACCTGGCGCCGAGGGCATCAGGCTGCTGTGCTGCCCACCAGTGTTGCTGCCGGCGGCGTCATCGCGCTCGGGATGGCCGCAGCTGTGACGGGGCGGACGAACGACGTGTCCGCGGTGATCCTCTGCGCCGCCGTGCTGCTTGCGGGAGCGTTCTGGAGCGTCGCCGCTGCGCATCGAGCAATCGGTAGGCAGCTTCGTGCTCCACGCTGCTGGCCCTGTCGGTCCGTCGGTCAGCATTCAGTAGACGAGTGACGCCGGTACCAAGGCGACCTGTCGGTCGGACGGCAGCCGAGCCTCCAGGCCGGATCAAGTGCCGAGCACCTTGCGGACGCGACGAACAGGGCGGCTCGCCTCCTTCCGGAGGTGAGCCGCCCTGCAGCTGGTGTCGTCTAGCGCTCGGACGGGACGGCGGTGCCGACGAGCTCAGCTCGGACGATGGCCGCCCCTGCCGCCAGCGCGCCGAGCTTGTCCAGCGCGGCACCCCGTGCCAGGGGAGCCATTCCGCAGTTGGAGCTGGGGATGAGCTTGTCGGCGTCGACGAACTCCAGGGCACGACGAAGCACCTCCGCGACCTCCTCCGGGGTCTCGACGGTTTCGGTCGCGACGTCGATTGCCCCGAGCATGATCTTCTTCCCACGGATCAGCTCGACGAGCTCGAGCGGGACCTTGGAGTGGATGCACTCGAGCGAGATGATGTCGATCGACGACTGCTGCAGGAGCGGGAACGACTGCTCGTACTGGCGCCACTCCGCCCCGAGCGTCTCCTTCCACTTGTTGTTCGCCTCGATGCCGTAGCCGTAACAGATGTGCACGGCCGTCTCGGCGCGGAGGCCCTCGGCTGCACGTTCGAGTGCGGCGACACCCCAGTCCTGCACCTCGTCGTGGAAGACCGTGAAGGCGGGCTCGTCGAACTGAATGACGTCGACGCCGGCCGCTTCGAGCTCCCGGGCTTCTTGGTTCAAGATCGTGGCGAACTCCCACGCCAGCTTCTCGCGGCTCTTGTAGTGCTGGTCGGAGAGCGTGTCGATCATGGTCATCGGGCCGGGGAGCGCCCACTTGATCGGGCGATCGGTCTGGGCACGCAGGAAGCGAGCGTCGTCCACGAACACGGGCGCCCGGCGGCTGACGGCACCGACGACGGTGGGGACGGCCGCGTCGTACCGGTCACGGATGCGGACGGTCTCCTTGCGCTCGAGGTCAACGCCGTCCAGGTGCTCGATGAACGTCGTGACGAAGTGCTGGCGCGTCTGCTCGCCGTCGCTGACGATGTCGAGGCCGTGCCGCTCCTGCTCATGGACAGCGGCTCGGAGTGCGTCCTGCTTGCCCTCGGTCAGTGCTGCCCCCTCGAGCAGCCAGGGGGACCAGAGTCGCTCGGGCTCGGCGAGCCAGGACGGTTTCGGCAGGCTGCCGACGATCGCGGTGGGCAGGAGGGTGCTCATGTGCAGGTGGTTCCTGTCGGGTGGGGTGTCGGTCAGAGGGAAGGGACGGCGGCGCCTGTGGCCCACCGCTCGAGGAGTGCCCGGTGCGGCGTGACGAGGTGCTCCTCGGTGTACCGGCCCTGGGTGATCGCGAGGCGGCTCCGTTCCTCGCGGTCGTAGGAGACGGAGGGCACCGAGTAGTCCGTGTGCGCGAGGCTCGGGCGGTAGGTGCTCGGAGCGGCCGTGTTCGCGTTGTAGATCTCCGGTCGGTAGATCTTCTGGAACGTCTCCATGGTGCTGATCGTGCCGATGAGCTGCAGGTCCGAGTAGTCGTTGACCAGGTCGCCGCGCGTGTAGAACGCGAGCGGCGCCTTCCCGCCAGCGGGCATGAAGTAGCGCACCTGCATGCCCATCCGACCGAAGTAGTCGTCGGTGAGCGACGAGTGCTCGTGGTCGTACTCGGCCCCGAGGACCGGGTGGACGTACTCCGTCTGCCGGTAGGTCTGGCTCGTGGAGACGCTGATGCAGACCACCGGCTCGGCATCGAACTGCGACCGGAAGGCATTGGACTCGAGGAAGCGCTGGAAGAGCTGCCCGTGCAGCTCGCCGAAGTCCGAAGGGATGCCAGCGCTCTTGTCGAGCGACGGCAGCAGCACGGCGAAGTCGTAGTCGCGGAGGTACGAGGAGAAGTTGTTGCCCAGGATCCCCTGGTGGCGCTCGCCGGTGTGCCGATCGACGATCGTGACGTCGAGCATCTCGAGCAACGGGAACTCGCCCGCGGCACCCCGGTCGACGAAGTGCGCCGTGACCGAGACGATGTCGAGCTCGACGCGGTAGCGATCACCGGCCGAGCTGGCCGAGCTGGCCGAGCCGGCCGAGCCAGCGAGGTCGTTGCAGCGCCGGTCGATCATGTCGAGGGCGGCGCGGAGGTTCTGCTGGCGGTGCTCGCCGCGCGCCAGGTTGGCGAAGTTCGTGGTCAGCCGGGAGCTGTCCGACGGGGAGTAGTCCTCGTCGAACCGTGTCCTGGTGATGCTGAAGGTGAGGTCGTTCGCCATGGTCGGCAGTCCGTACGTCGAGTGCCCGGGGGCTCGGGGAAGGTGTCCCACGATCATGACTGCAGGCGCGGGTCATCAGGTAATACCGAGGCGCTATGCGCCGGTATAGCCTGCGCCTATGGCCCGGGTCTCGAACGACATCACCCTGCAACAGCTCCGGTACTTCATCGAGGTCGCAACGGAGGGCTCGATCAGCGCGGCAGCCGACTTGCTCTACGTCGCGCAGCCGACGCTGTCCGCGGCGATGAAGGACCTCGAGACGCGGATCGGACGCCCGCTCTTCACCCGCTCGGCCCGGGGGGTCGTGCTCACCGTCGACGGCGTTGAGTTCCTCGGCTACGCACGACAGGTCGTCGAGCAGGTCTCCCTCCTCGAGCAGCGCTACGTCGGTGGGCAGCCCTCGCGTCGGCTGCTCGGGGTGTCGGCGCAGCACTACTCGTTCGCCGTGGAGGCCTTCGTCCGGATGGTCGAGGCGGCGGCTGCGGACGAGTACGAGTTCTCGCTCCGTGAGACGCGTACCTGGGACATCATCGAGGACGTCCGCACGCTGCGCAGCGAGGTGGGCATCCTCTACCGCAACGACTTCAACCGCCAGGTCCTCGGCAAGCTGATGCGTGACGCCGGCGTCGTGTTCACCCCGCTCTTCGTCGCGCAACCACACATCTTCGTCGCCCGGCGGAACCCGCTCGCGTCACGGGAGCGCGCGACCCTCGCCGACCTCGCCGACCTGCCTCGGCTGACGTTCGACCAGGGCGCGAACAACTCCTTCTACCTGGCGGAGGAGATCCTGTCGACGATGTCGAGCAAGCGGGAGATCCGCGTCTCGGACCGGGCGACGATCTTCAACCTCATGATCGGCCTGGGCGGGTACACGATCTCGACCGGCCTCATCAGTGACGACCTCGACCCGGAGATCGTCGCCATCCCGCTCGACGTCGACGAACGCATCGAGATCGGGTGGATCGCCCACGCCTCGGTGCCCCTGACCGTGCAGGCGCAGGCCTACCTGGACGAGCTGCGAGCGGTGGTCATCGGCTACGGCGTCGAGCCGCTCGGGTAGGCGGGCCGCTACCTCGCGGGAACGGGCAGGATCCGCCGCCGACCGAGGTCGTCGAGGAGCTCTACGAGCCGGTCCGCCGAGTCGTGGCACTCCGCGAACCCCGCCTGCCGGATCTTGATCAGGGACGAGACGTTGTCCCACGTCGAGTTCAGGATCATGTCCGCGAACCGCCAGTCGACGAGGTCCGCGTACGGGGTGGCGACCAACCCGTGCCGTTCGACCATCCGCTGCCACAGGTCCTCCCGGGAGGGCATCACCTGCGCGAGTTCCATCGACTGGGGTTCGGCGAGGTCCAGGCCGTGGTGGGCGGCGAGGCGTTCGAACAGGTGGCTCCAGCGGACGACGTCGCCGTTCGTGACGTTGAACGCCTGCCCGGCTGCAGCCGGCGCAGTGCCGGCCCAGTCGGTGGCACGGGCGAGGAGCTCCGCGTCCGTCATCTGGTAGAAGATCCCGTCGTACGTGGTGCGGGCGCCGGGGAACCGCAGCGGCAGCCCGAGCTCCTTCGTCATGCTCACGTACGTCCCGATCGCCATGAGCAGGTTCATGGGCGTGCCCTGCGCGTACCCGATCACGGCCTCGGGCCGGAGCACGGTCATCGCGAAGCCTCGGGAGGCTGCGCGCTCGCGGAGCAGGTCCTCCTGGTCGTAGTAGAAGTTCGGCACCATCAGGCGCGGGTCGTCCTCCTTCGCCGGCGTCCTGAAGCGCCCGAGGTGTGCCCCGTAGTACTTCATCCCCTGGTAGAGGGTGACGTGCCGGAGCGGAGCGCCGAGACGGTCGAGGGCGTCGAGCGTGTTCTCGAGGAGGGCGACGTTCGGGGCGATCTGCTCGGCGAGGTCCGCGTGCTCCACGTACGCGGCGAACGCGAGACGCGTCGTGTCGGCAGCCGGGCGCAGTCCGTCGACCGCCGCCTCGGCGTCGGACAGGTCGACCGGCAGGTGGTCCCACCCGGACACGGGCCCCTGCGGAGCGCGACGACTGGCCCCACGGGTGCGGACACCACGGCGGGCGAAGTGCTCCACGACGCTGCGCCCGACGACACCACCGGCTCCGACGATGAGGACCACGTCGCTGCTGTCGGTGGGTGTCCCTGCGGCGGGCGATCCGTCGGTCATGATGCGGCTCCTGTCGGGTGGTGAACGCTGCGCAGCTGCTGCCGCGCCGGTGCCGATCCTGCCCGGCGGACCCCGGCCGCAGTCCAGGAACGGTCCGCGACGAGCGACGGACGGGAGGCACGGTGCCAGCTGACACCGTGCCTCCCGTCCGTCACACCGACCGCCCGGCGTCGAGACGCACCGCCTCATGCGACAGCGAGGGCGACCGAGCGCATGGCTGCTCCGCGGAGGACGCCGTCGTGCCCGAAGCCACCGCCGGCGCCGGGGGAGCCCGTGACCTCGACACACCGATTCGTGGAGTCCTCGTCAGGATCGCCCCGCACCCGACACTTCTGTAGTGAGAGGGGGCATCCGTGGAAGAGGACACCGAAGCCGACGCAGCATTGACTCGTCGGCTCGCGAGCGGGGAACGGACGGCGTTGGCCGACGCGTTCGACCGGTTCGCGCCGACACTGACCCGGTACGCGTGGGCACTGGCCGGCAGCAGGCAGGACGTCGAGGAGCTCGTGCAGGACACGTTCCTGACGCTCTGGCAGAAGGGCGGCGAACTCGACCTCGCGACGAGCGCACTGCTGCCGTGGTTGCTGGTCGTGTGCCGGAACCACGCACGCAACCAGTCCCGGCGCCTCGCGAAGGGGGCCGCTGACGAGCTCCCCGAGGACCTGCCGACGCCGCCCGACGCCGACGAGGCCCGCGAACGCCTGCGCTGGGTCCGCGACGAGATCGCGACCCTGGCCCCGACGGACCAGCGCATCTGCGAACTCTGCCTGCTCGAGGGGCACTCGTACGCGGAGGCTGCGCAGATCCTCGGCCTCAGCGTCGGGGCCGTCACCCAGCGGGTCTCCCGCTCGCGCGCACGACTGAAGAAGGCGGTGATGCACGATGAACACTGAGCCCCCCACCGGAGACGACCTGCAGCGGATGCTCGTCTCGATGAAGCAGACCGTCCTCGACCGCGCCGAGGACCGTCGCCCTGCACCGCACCGACGAGGCCGCCGTGCCGGCATCGCCATCGGCGTGATCGCCCTGCTCGGCCTCGGTGCCACGAGCGGCGGTGTGGCCCTCGGGATGATCCCGCAGCCCTTCACTGCATCGGCACCGGCTCCTGCCCCGAGCCCTTCCGAACCGGCGATGCCCAGCACCCCGGCGTCCGCACCGGTCCAGGAGACGCCGGACCCCGTGCCGACACCGACCCCCACGCCGACACCCGTGGCGCGTGCGGGCACGCTGCCGACGGACTGCCGGGCGCTCGTCCCGGCGTCCGAGTACGACCGGCTGTTCGGTTCGACGCCGCTCCAGAACCCTGCCGGCAGCGAGGCGGGCAGTGACGGAGACCACCAGCCGACCGTGGACCTCTCGTGCATCTGGCGGGACCCGCGTGCGGACGTCAGCGGGCTCAGCGTCGACCTCGGCTCCGACACCGCCGAGACGATCGCGGACTACGAGAGCCTCCTCGTGCGGACCGGGTACACCTGCTCGGACAGCGGCGCTGGTCGGCTGTGCCGGATGACGCGGGCGGACGAGGTCTACCCGGTCGACACCACGTTCACCTTCTACTCGGAGGGATCGACCTGGTTGCTCATCCGCCAGACCAACTTCCCTACGAACGGTCTGCTCCCCGCGATCCAGCAGGAGGTCTGGGGGTAGCGGTGCCGGGGGAAGGCCGAGGTCGCGAGGGCGACGACGGGCGGGAAGCAGCCATTGGGGGGTGCTTCCCGCCCGTCGCGCAGATCACGCGGGTCCTGGGCCGTCCCGATCCTGCGTCCGCGTAGCGTCCCGCGCACCACGTCACCGACCCAGGGAGTCACCTCATGTCCGAGAACAACACCGTCATCCGCAGCATGCACGACCTCGGCCTCGCGGCCTGGTTCGGAGGTCAGCTCATGGGCGCGATCGGCCTCAACGGTGCCGCCGCCGGGGCGAAGGACCCTGTCGAGCGCCTCACCCTGTCGTCCGTCGGGTGGGCGAAGTGGGCGCCGGTGCAGCTCGCGGCGCTCGCGGTCCACAGCGTCGGTGGGATCGGGCTGATCATCGCGAACCGCGACCGTCTCGGTGTCCAGCAGGGCGCACGCACGAACACGGGCCTGAAGCTGGCGCTGACCGGGGCCGCCCTGGTCACGACGTTCTGGTCGGCTGCGGTCGGCAAGAAGATGGCCGAGCACGCCCGGGAGGGCGCCACGGGCACGACCGAGCCGAACGCGAACGCGTCGGACGCGCTCAAGGCGGCGCAGGGGCAGCAGAAGATCCTGCAGTGGGCCACGCCGGTCCTGACCGGTGTGCTGCTGGTGATGGGCGCGCAGCAGGGCGAGCAGCAGCGTTCGAAGGCCGGCATCCTCGACAAGTGGCGTCGCTGACCAGGCCGGCTCCACGTCCGGACGGGAGGCGCGGTGCCAGCTGGCACCGCACCTCCCGTCCGTCACGTCGACGGCCGTGGTGCACCACCAGCAGGAGGACCGCTCACTGCCCGGGGATCGCGACGATCCGCTCGTGGTCCCAGGGCTCGGTCCACCCGACCCGGTCGAACAGGCCGTCCAGCAGTGTCGCGGTGAAGCCCCACACGACGTACGACCCGGAGTCGGCGTGGACGGTGAACGCCGGCCCGCGCCAGGTGCGACCCGCCCGACGGAACACGGTGGTGCCGCGGTTCGCCGCGTCGAGCAGGTCGGCGACCGGGGTGCGGAAGACAGCGGCGGATTCGGCTTCGTCCACCACGCGGATCGGGGACGGCGCGCGCCACCAGCCGAGCACCGGCGTGACCAGGTGCCGGGAGTGCGCCAGCGGCACGGGTGCAGCCGACCCGAGCACGTCGACGCCCGTGACGTCCAGGCCGGTCTCCTCACGTGCCTCCCGGAGTGCGGCAGCCACGACGTCGGTGTCACCGGGGTCGACGCGTCCGCCGGGGAAGGCCACCTCTCCGGCGTGGGAGCGCAGGGTGCTGGCGCGGGCGAGGAGGAGGACGTCCAGGTCCCGTGAGACCTCGGCCGCTCGTGCCGGTCGCTCGCTCGGCACGCGGTCGAGCGGGCCGAACAGCAGGAGCACCGCAGCCTGCCGTGGGTCGGGTGTCGACGGCATGCCGCTGACCAGCGGTGCGGCGCCGGGGGCGACGGCCGCCGCGAGCTGCGCCCGCGCGGTCACGACGCGAGCCGGTGGAAGCGGGCGGACGACGTGCTGGGCAGGACCACTCCGTCAGCCTAGGCATGTGTCGGGAGCGCTGCCCGTTGCCCACGGCGGGCGCGGTGCGCGAGACTCGGGGCATGGGGAACGAGGGAACAGGCCGATCAGAGGTCGTGGCCGTCAGCCGCGACCACGACCACCGGTTCAGCAAGCCCGTCGTCGACGAGGTGACGCTCGTCGAGGGGTGGGGCATCGAGGGCGATGCACACGCCGGGACGACCGTGCAGCACCGGTCCCGCGTCGCTCGGGACCCCTCGCAACCGAACCTGCGTCAGGTGCACCTGATCCACGCCGAGCTGTTCGACGAGCTCGACGCGTCGGGCTACGTCGTCGAGCCCGGTCAACTCGGCGAGAACGTCACCACCCGCGGGGTCGACCTGCTCGGGCTGCCCACCGGAGCGCTGCTCCACCTGGGCGACGACGCGTGCGTGCGGGTCACGGGCCTCCGGAACCCGTGCCAGCAGATCAACGGGTTCGAGCCGGGGCTGCTCCGCCAGGTGCTCGGCCGGGACGAGGACGGGTCCGTCTCGCGCAGGGGCGGAGTGATGGGCGTCGTCGTGACCGGGGGAGTCGTCCGGCCCGGCGACGGGGTGCGGGTCGAGCTGCCCGAGGGCGACCTCCAGCCGCTTAGTCCGGTGTGACGACGGGAGCGGTGCCCGGTCCGCCGTAGAATCCCGTGTGATCTCCGAGCGTCTCGAACCCAGCGGCATCGACCCGGCGGACCTGAGCGTCACGCTCCGGGTCCTCGAGCAGCTCACCGACATCGACGAGACGCACGCTGACTTCGTCCGCGTGCGTCAGGCGACGGCGAAGATGTTCAAGGCCGTGAAGCGCGCCCACCGTCTCGAGAAGCGGGCCGTCGTCGCCGACGCGGATCGTCGCGTCATCGCCGCCACCGCGACCGGTGCGTCCGACCGCATCGACGACGAGACCCGCGGCATCCCGATCAGCACCTCGTCCGGGTCGTCCACCGCCGGCACCCTGCTGAAGTCCCGCCCCTGCTACATCTGCAAGCAGCACTACACGCTGGTCGACGCGTTCTACCACCAGCTGTGCCCCCGCTGCGCTGCGATGAGCCACGCCAAGCGCGACGCCCGGACCGACCTGACCGGCAAGCGGGCGCTGCTCACCGGCGGACGCGCGAAGATCGGCATGTACATCGCGCTCCGGCTGCTGCGCGACGGGGCGCACACCACCATCACCACGCGGTTCCCCCGCGACGCGGTGCGCCGGTTCGCGAGCCTGCCCGACTCCGCCGAGTGGATGTCGCGCCTGAAGGTGGTCGGCATCGACCTGCGTGATCCCGCCCAGGTCATCGGGCTCGCCGAGGACGTCGCCGCGGCCGGCCCGCTCGACATCCTGATCAACAACGCCACGCAGACGGTGCGCCGGTCGACCGGGGCGTACCAGCCCCTCGTCGACGCCGAACTCGCACCGCTCCCGGACGGCCCGCTGCCGGAGCTGGTCACCTTCGGTCACACGAACGACCGGCACCCGCAGGCCCTCGCACGTTCGGTCACGGCGCACCCGATCCTCGCCGCCGCCGCAGCCCGTGCGGACGAGCTCACCGAGCAGGCGATGGCGCCGGGTTCGAGTTCGCTCGAGCGGCACGCCGCGGGCACCGCGATCGACGCCGGTGGGCTCGTGCCGGACCTGCACGACGAGAACTCCTGGACGCAACGCGTCGACGAGGTCGACCCGCTCGAGATGCTCGAGGTCCAGCTCGCCAACACGACGGCACCGTTCATCCTCATCTCGAAGCTGCGTCCCGCGATGGCGGCGAGCGCTGCGCGGCGCACGTACATCGTCAACGTGAGTGCCATGGAGGGGGTGTTCGGTCGTGCCTACAAGGGGCCGGGGCATCCGCACACGAACATGGCGAAGGCCGCCGTCAACATGCTCACGCGGACGAGCGCGCAGGAGGTGTTCGAGACCGACGGCATCCTGATGACGAGCGTCGACACCGGTTGGATCACCGACGAACGTCCGCACCCGACGAAGGTCCGGCTGGCGGAGGAGGGCTTCCACGCCCCGCTCGACCTGGTCGACGGAGCCGCCCGCGTGTACGACCCGATCGTGCGCGGCGAGGCGGGCGAGGACCTGTTCGGTGTCTTCCTGAAGGACTACGCCCCGAGCTCGTGGTGACCGTCGCGGTCAGTCCTCGATGGGCTTCTGCGTCAGGGTGAACGTCAGGCCGCTGAGGTCGATCGTCTGGTCCTCGCCCGTGGTGACGTCCGACGACAACCCGATCGTGGCGGTGACGTCGAGGACCGAGACGCCCGCCGAGGGCCGCACGAGCCACGAGGTCCGACCGGCCGGGGTGAGCACCGCGCTGTCGGAGGTGACGGCGAGTGAACTGGTGACGGCCTGCCGGAGTTCGGCGTCCCCGGTGATGTCCAGCGGCGTCCAGCTCAGGTCGGCCGACAGGTCGTCGCCGGTGGCCGTGACGTCGAACGTCTGGTGGAACTGGTACGCGTTCCCCGGAACCATCCGGACCGCGGAGATGTCGACCGGGTCCGAGCGACCGTTCGTGATGTCCGTCCAGACGCCGTCCGGGTTCGCCGTCAGGGCGAGGTCCCCCGCGTGCACGGTCGACGAGCGGGTGCTCGCGTCGGCGTTCCAGAGGGCGAAGCTGCCGGCGCCGCCGAGCAGCAGCGTGATGCCGGTGGCGGCGGCGATGGTGCCGGTGACGATCGAGCGCACGGGGTTCCGTTCGGTCCGGGGAGGCGCGGGATGTCCTGAACCTACTGGTCCCCCGAAGTGCGGACACGGGCACCATCCACTTCACCGGCCCCCAGAACGCGGGACAGTGGCTGCACCTGTGGGTTCCTTCACACGTCCGTGCGGGGACGGGAGGATCGTGCCCGGCTCCCCGGGGCGGCGAGCCTAGCGTGGAGCGGCCATGACAGCTGAACACCGCACCCCCGTCGAGCCCGATGCGGCTCCCCAGCCCGACCCGAACCGCTGGAAGGCGCTCGTCATCTGCCTGCTCGGCGGTGGGATCGTGCTGCTCGACGTGTCGATCGTCAACGTCGCGCTGCAGTCCATCTCGACCGGGCTGCCGGGCACGACCCCCGAGGCCGTGCAGTGGATCCTCTCCGGGTACGCCCTGTCGTTCGGCCTGCTGCTCGTCCCCGGCGGGCGGCTCGGCGACGCGACCGGACGCCGCCGGATGTTCGTCATCGGTGTCGGCCTGTTCACGCTCGCCAGCGCCCTCTGCGGTTTCGCCCCGAACGGCCTGGTCCTGGTGATCGCCCGGCTGGTGCAGGGCCTCGCCGGTGGTCTGCTCACCCCGCAGGTCACCGCGCTGATCCAGCAGCTGTTCCGCGGCAAGGAGCGTGGCACCGCGTTCGGGCTCTTCGGCGCGACCGTCGGCATCGCGACCGCGATCGGTCCGCTGATCGGCGGCCTGCTCATCACGGCCTTCGGCACCGAGAACGGGTGGCGGTTCGTCTTCTTCGTGAACCTGCCCGTGGGACTCGTCACGATCCTCCTGGCCTTCCGCTACCTGCCGGCGCCCTCGGGCGCCGAGCGGGGCAAGAAGCACGACTTCGACCCGGTCGGCATCGCGCTGCTGGGTGCGGCGGTGGTCGCTCTGCTGCTGCCCTTCGTGCAGTCGCAGGTGTGGAAGGGCAACGCGAAGTGGTGGCTGATCGTCGTCGCCGTCGTGTTCGGCGTGCTGTTCGTCCTGTGGGAGCGGCACTACCAGCGGACGAAGGAGCCAGTGGTCGACCTGCGACTCTTCCGCCGACGGTCGTTCTCGCTGGGTGTCGGTCTGGCGACGGTCTACTTCGCCGGTTTCACGCCGCTGTTCTTCGTCCTGACGCTCGCCCTGCAGTCCGGGCTGCACTACTCGGCGCTGACGGCCGGTCTGTCGACGGTGCCGTTCGCGATCGGGTCGGGTGTCGCCTCCACCGTCGGTGGCCGCGTCGTGCACCGGTTCGGGCGGCAGCTCATCGTCATCGGGACGATCCTGGTGCTCATCGGCCTCGGCGTCGTGGTCTGGGTGGTCGCGAACCACTTCGAGGCCGACCTGGGCTGGTGGCTCGTCCTGCCGCTGCTCGTCGCGGGCATCGGCTCTGGCCTGACCATCTCCCCGAACCAGACCCTCACGCTGTCCGAGGTTCCGGTCGAACAGGGCGGCTCGGCGGGCGGGCTCATCCAGGTCGGTGCCCGTGTCGGTTCGGCGGTCGGGATCGCCGCGGTCGGCAGTGTCTTCTACTCGACGCTCGCGACGTCGCACGGTGACTACGCGACGGGCCTGCCGCTCGGACTCGCGGTGTCGCTCGGCTTCGTCGGGGCCGCGCTGCTCGCCGGCATCATCGACGTCGTCGTCGGCAAGGTGCGGGGAACCGAGGCGTCGGTCTGACGGTCGCCCGCCCGTCTGCCGCGTCGTCCGTCAGAACCGCGTCGTGCCCCGTGACGCGCGCGGCCGCCCGTCGGGGTCGACCACGAGCTTCGCCGCCGGCGCCGCCCACAGCCGCTGCAGCACCGACACCGGTTCCGGCTCGTGCCGGCGGATCCGCCCCGGCGGCCGGGCGCCGGGCTGGCCGTCCTCGTGCCAGTGGTCGAGCGCCCGGGCAAGCGACCGCCAGAGTGCCAGGAGCTCGGCGCCCGTGCCGTCGAGCCGCGGGTCGTCCGGCGTCGTCGCGAGGTGCTCGGCCCACAGTTCGTGTCGCAGGTCGCGGGCGAGTGAGCCGTCGGCAGTGTCGACGACCGCGCAGGTCAGCTCGCTGTCCGACGTCCAGGAGCGACGGTTGAAGTTGTCCGACCCGATGGTGAACCACTCGTCGTCGACGATGCACACCTTCGCGTGGATGTAGATCGGCCGACCGGACTCGTGCTCCAGGTCGAACACCCCGACGCGGTCCGGGGCCGTCCGCCGGAGGGTCGCCATCGCGTCGATCTGCCCGAGACGGCTCGGCGGACCGCTGAACACCCCGTCCGAGTTCGGGTACCGGGGCACCAGGATGATGACCCGGAGCTCCGGGTTCTGTTCGAGGGCCTCGGCGATGCCGGTCGCCACCTCGCGGGACCACAGGTACTGGTCCTCGATGCAGATCAGGGACCTGGCGGTGCGGAACGCCTTGCCGTACGCACGGGCGATGCTCCGTTCGCCCTCCGGCGCGAAGGGGAACGGCGGCCGCTTCACCCCGTAGGTCCGGAGGAGCTGCACGGCGTGCTGCCCGGCGGTCGGTGGCGGTGGAGTCCGCTCCGGCAGCGGCTCCGGGCGGCGCGGCATCCGGACCAGGCGCTGCAGCAGCATCCGGTACGGCAGGCTGCGGTCCAGCGGGTGCGGGTCGTCCCAGCGCTCAGCGAACACGGCGAGCACGTCGGCGACGACCGGGCCGCGGAGCTCCATCGACGCGTCGTGCCACGCGGGGCGGTCGCCGTACCGGGAGTCCATCGAGATCGCCTGCGGGTCGCCCTCGTGCCCGGCGTCGTCCCGGCGGCTGTGGCACAGGTCGATGCCGCCGACGTAGGCGACGTCGCGCGACGGGTCGTCGCGGTGCTGGGTGACGAAGGACTTCTGGTGGTGCGAGCCGAAGAACCGGACGCGCTGGTCGAGGAGGACCTCACCGCCCGCGTCGTTGATCTTCCGCCCGAGCAGCTCGTTCGCCTTCGCGCTGAGCGACGCCGAGATCCGCTCGCCGTGGGAGCGCCAGATGAGCCCGCGGACCTCCACGCCGGCGCGGGCGCGGTCGGCGAGCAGGTCGCCGATGGTCGGGCCGTCCGGCAGCAGGCGCTCGTCGGCGTCGCCGCGCCAGTCGGTGAACCAGACACGGTCGCCGGGCTGCAGCGCCGACAGCTCCGCCTCGATCCGCGCGAAGTACGGTGCCCCGTGCACCAGGGGGCGGACGAGGTTGCCGTCGGACCACGCGGGGCCGTCGTCGGTGCCGGCGTGCACCTCGGTCGCGGTGTTGCCGCGTTCGTCGCGGGTGAGGAACCAGTGACGCGCATCAGTGGGCACGGTCGAAGGATAGGGCCGCGCCCGGCCTCGGGCAGGACCGCCCCTCCGGGCCTGTGGGGGTCCTCAGCAGGCGGACGGGAGGCGGGGGACGGGTCCACACGTGCCTCCCGTCCGGCGGTGCGACGGCCGGCACCGGAACGATTCGCGGTTCTCGGAGCAACTGAGCCCTTCGTCGGAGGCGAGGGCCAGGATGAAGGGCGGAAGGGGAACAGCACCGATGAAGACCATCCGATACGACAACACCGCGATCCTCACGAGCGACGACGTCGCGGACGCCGTCATCGAGTACGCGGCAGCGCTCTCCGGCGGGGACCGGGCCGACACCGTGGCAGTGCCCGCAGTCGCCGACGACGGCACGATGACGACCACGAAGATCCTCATCGGCCCGACGAGCGAAGTCGTGGTGGAGGACGCCGAAGAGGACGAACTCGAGCTCGAGAACGACGAGTTCGTCGCCCGGCTCCGCGCCGCCGCCCGGACGTTCGGGCACGACACCGTCATCCACGCGGACACCCGGGCGGACCTCACCGAGGGCGACGACCAGACGGAACCGCCGACGGCGGAGTGAGCCTGCGCTGCTCGACGGAGGAGTGCGGGACGGACGGGCGGGGCGCTTGCCGCGCCTCCCGGCCGTGGCTCCGTCAGGACGGGGTGGCTGCCGCCCGCAGGATCCGCTCCGCGTCGTCGAGGTAGTCTGCGAGCAGTGCCGAGGCGCCGTCCCGGTCCCCGGAGCGGAGCGCTGCGACGATGGCGTCGTTGCGCTCGACGAACCCGCCGTGGAACGCCCCCGGGTCGTCCGTCGTGAGGAACGCGAGTCGCATCTCGGCGAGCAGGGAGTCCATCAGGCCGTGCAGCCGCGTGCTCGGGACGGCTCGGACGAGTTCGGCGTGGAAGCGGATGTCCGCGCTGCCCACCGCTCGCCAGTCGTGTGCTGCTGCGGCCGTCCGGGCCTCCGCGACGGCGGCTGCAGCAGCGGCGAGGGCGGGTGAAACTGGCGTGCAGGCGCGGAGGCCGGCTTCTTCGAGCACCCGACGAGCGGCGTAGAGGTCGGTGACGTCCGCCGCCGAGAGCCGCCGCACGAAGACACCGCGGTTGAAGACGTGCTCGACGAGTCGGTCCCGGGCGAGCAGCCGGAAGGCCTCGCGCAGGGTGTTCCGCGAGACGCCCAGCTGGTCGCTCAAGCGCTCCTCGGACAGCTGGGTGCCCGGCATGAAGGCGCCGTCCGCGATCGAGGACCGCAGGCGTGCCGCGGTGGACTCTGCGCCGCTGACGGTTCGGGTCATGCGCCGATCCTCGCAGAGCCCGACAGCGCGGCCCGTGTGACCGCCGTGTTACAGATCACGGCAGGGTCTTGAGATTGTTGAACAATGCGGGCCAGACTGTCCCGCATGTTCGTCCTCATCGGCGTCGCCGTCGTGATCATCGGCTTCGCGTTGCGCGTCAACGCGCTGCTCGTCGTCACCGTGGCGGGCATCGTCACCGCAGCCATCGGCGGGATCGACCCCGTCGGCATCCTCACCGCGTTCGGCAGCGGCTTCGCGTCCAGCCGCAGCGTGACGACCTTCGCGCTCGTGCTGCCGGTCATCGGCCTCATCGAGCGCTACGGCCTGCAGGACCAGGCGAAGCGCCTCATCGCGAAGCTCGACAAGCTCACGACCGGGCGTATCCTCGCCGGGTACCTGGCGGTGCGACAGATCACCGCCGCGGTCGGCCTGACGAGCATCGGTGGCCCGGCGCAGACCGTCCGCCCGCTCGTGCACCCGATGGCCGAGGGAGCCGCGACCAAGAAGTACGGCCGGATCGACGAGCGGATGCGCGAGAAGATCAAGGGCTTCTCGGCCTCGTCGGACACCGTCGGGGTGTTCTTCGGCGAGGACGTCTTCGTCGCGGTCGGGTCGATCCTGCTCATCACGACCTTCGTCGACACCACCTACGGGCTCGCCCTCGAGCCGATCGACCTGGCGCTGTGGGCGATCCCCACCGGCATCGCCGCACTGCTCGTGCACGGCACCCGGCTGCTGCTGCTCGACCGCAGGCTCGACAAGATGGCGGCCGACCTCCACCAGGCCCAGGGGGTCGCAACATGATCACCAGCGAATGGCTCTACTGGCTCATCGGCGCGTTCTTCATCGCCGTGTCCGTGTTCATCGTCACCGACCGCACGCACGCCAAGCGTCTCGGCAACGCGGCGTTCTGGGGCATCCTCGGGCTCTCCTTCTTCGCCGGCACCTTCGTGGTGTCCGGCGCGATCCCCGCATGGGCGCTCGGGATCGCCGTCCTGGTGATGGTGGCGCTCGCCGGACTCGGGTTCACGGGGACCACGAGCCGCACCCGGGTCGCGAGCGTCCCCGGTGCCGGAGTCGGCTCGGCGACCGGGCCGGCCGAACCGACCGCGGTCACCACCCGGCCGAGCTCCAGCACGAGCGTCCTCGCCACGACGAGCCCGGACGAGCGCGCCGGCTTCGCGCAACGGTTCGGCAACCGGCTCTTCATCCCCGCGCTGGTGATCCCCGTCGTCGCGGTGCTCGTCGCGACCCTCGGCCCGCTCGTCCGGATCGGTGGGGAGCCGCTCCTCGCCGAGGGGAGTGCGACCCTGACCGGGCTCGGCATCGGATCGGTGCTCGCCGTCGTCGTCGCGGTGCTCGTGCTCCGTCCGCCACGGCTCGACACCCCCGTCCGCGAAGGCGCCCGGCTACTGCAGGCGATCGGCTGGGCGGCGCTCCTGCCGCAGATGCTCTCCACGCTCGGCATCGTCTTCACCCAGGCCGGCGTCGGTTCGGCCGTCGGGACGATCATCAAGGCGGTCCTGCCGGACGGGTCGCTGTTCGCCGCGGTGATCGTCTACTGCCTCGGCATGGCCCTGTTCACGGTCATCATGGGCAACGCGTTCGCCGCCTTCCCGATCATGACCGCGGCGATCGGCTGGCCGGTGCTCGTGCAGGGCTTCGACGGCAACCCGGCTCCGATCTTCGCGATCGGCATGCTCGCCGGCTTCTGCGGCACGCTGGTGACCCCGATGGCCGCGAACTTCAACCTCGTGCCCGCTGCCCTGCTCGAGATGCGGGACAAGTACGGCCCGATCAAGGCGCAGATCCCGACCGCCGGGATCCTGCTCGTCGTCAACATGGGAGTGATGTACCTTGTCGCATTCTGACCCCGAACCGACGGACCTCGGGCGTTCGGCCTGGGCTGCGGGCTTCGCCGCCGTCGCCCTCGACAACGTCACGCGCGAGTACCCGTACGCCGCGCACCACACGACGTCGGGCCCGGACGACCGTGCGCTGCCGGTCGAACTGCACCCCGCCTTCGCCACGTCCTACGACTGGCACTCATCGGTGCACATGCACTGGCTCGCGACCCGCCTGGTCGCGTACGGGGTGCCGGCCGACCTGGAGGCCCGGATCACCTCGGTCCTGCAGGCCCACCTGTCGACGGAGCACCTGGCCACCGAGGCCGCGTACCTCCGCGAGACCCCGCACTACGAGCGCCCGTACGGCTGGGCGTGGTTGATGCGCCTGGCTGCCGAGGTGTCCGCCTCCGAGGTGCCCGCGATCCGTGCGCTCACCCCCGGCTTCGCTCCGGTCGTCGAGGTGCTCGAGGACCTCGTCACCCGGTGGGTCGACGGCGCCGCGCACCCGGTCCGGCACGGGGTGCACTCGAACTCGGCGTTCGGGCTGCTGCTCGTGCTCGATGGCGCCCGGTCGCTCGGGCGGCACGACCTCGCCGCGACCGTCGAGCGCGCTGCCCGTGCGTGGTTCGGCGACGACGCCGGATGGCCCTTCGCGTGGGAGCGGAGCGGGCACGACTTCCTGTCCGCCGGGCTGGCCGAGGCGGACCTGATGCGGGCGGTGCTGCCGACGTCCGAGTTCGGTCCCTGGGCGCGGAGGTTCTTCGCCCAGGTCTCCGCCGGGGACGCGATCCTCACGCCGACGACCGTCCGCGACGAGAACGACCCGCAGCAGGTGCACCTGTTCGGGCTCGACCTGTCCCGGGCCGGTTCAGCGCGGCGCATCGCGGACGCCCTGCGCTCCGCCGGGGCCGAGGACACCGCGCTCGCGGACCTGCTGGACGGCGCGGCCGACCGGCTGCTCGCCTCGGGTCTCGCCGCGAGCGTCGGCGAGGAGTACTACTCCACCCACTGGCTGGCGAGCTTCGCCTGGGACGCCATGGAGGCGCGCGAGCACGCGGCCCGCTGACCTCCGCTCCGCGGAACGCAACGTCGGCGGTTCCTCGCAGCGGTGTTCCGCTGCGCAGCGCCGCCGACGTTGCGTTCTGCGGGGGAGGCTAGACCAGGGGGATCGTGCGGCCGAAGGTCTTCGTGACGGGCGGGGCGGCGAGGACAGCGCCGAGCGCTTCCGCGGCGCCCTCGGGGGTGGCGCGCCAGGCGACGTAGGCGTCGTGGTCCTCGGCGGTGGCCCACCGCTCGAGCACGACCATGCGCGTGGGGTCCTCGTCGTCGACCAGGACCTCGAGTGACTCGTTGCCCTGGCGGGCTGCGGTCTGGGCGAGGGTCTCGCGGATCGCGGCCTCGACCGTGTCTGCGGCGACGTCGTCACGGATCTGTACCTCGAGGAAGACGGTCATCGTCATGGTGTGCACCTTTCGTCGTCGGACCGCCGTCCGCTGACGGAGTCCGGTGACGCCAACCACCGCCGACGGGTCGTTGTTCCGAGGGCGACGCTCAGCGGGCGGTGCGGAAGCGCAGGGTGTCGCCCGGGCGGAGCTGTGCGGCACGGTCGACCGACTCCGGTGTGAGGACGGCCACGACCGGGTACCCGCCGGTGACCGGGTGGTCCGCCAGGAACAGCACCGGGAACCCGGCCGGCGGGACCTGCAGTGACCCGGTCTCGACACCCTCGCTGGGGAGCTCACGGGTGACCGCGCGGAGCAGCGGAGTGGCCGCGGTGGTGCGGACCCCGACCCGGTCGCTGTCCGGGCTGACGTGGAACTCCTGGCCGGTCAGGGTCGTCCGCCACTCCGGGGTGAACCAGTCGTCACGCGGGCCGGGCACCACGTCGAGGACCACTGGGTCTCCGGGCCAGGGCAGGAGCGGCGGCGGCACCGCGTCGACGACCGGCCAGGCACCGGCACCGGCACCGGCACCGACACCGTCCGACGCGTCCCCGACCGGCAGGACTTCCCCGACCGACAGCGGCGCGGGACCGAGTTGCGCGAGCGAGTCCCACGACCGACTGCCGAGCACCTGCTCGACGGCGATGCCCCCGCGGACCGCGACGTAGGCACGCAGTCGGTCCTCGGCCAGCCCGACCCGCAGGGTGTCGCCCGGCTCGAGCAGCAGCACCTCGTACGCGGCGGCGCCGCGCACCCGGCCGTCGGCCCGTTCGACCGACACCGGGCACGGGGCACCGGTGACGGCGGCGACGGTGTACGCGTCGGTGCGGAGCGTGACGGAGCCGAGGAGGGCCTCCAGGACGGCCGCGTCCCGACGGTTGCCGACCATCCGGTTCGCCAGCGCGGCCGATCCGCGGTCCGCGGCACCGGCGGCACCGAGCCCCATGTCGCTGAGCCCGGGACGGCCGAGGTCCTGTGTCGTCACGCCGTACCCGAGCTGCACGACGGTCAGGGTGCTCACGAGCGTGCCTGGGCGTCGACGAAGCGCAGACGGACGCCGGCCGGCGCGAGCGCGGGCGGGGTGCGGTCCAGTGACCACATCGGCACCTCGGTCCGCCCGATCAACTGCCAGCCGCCGGGCGAGGTCCGCGGGTACACGGCGCTGAACTCGCCGGCCAGGGCGACGGCGCCGCTCGGGACGGCGGTGCGCGAGGTGTCCCGGCGGGGCAGGTCGAGCGACGCCGCGGTACCGGTCAGGTAGCTGAAACCGGGGGCGAAGCCGCAGAACGCGCTCGTCCACACCTGCCCGGTGTGCCAGGCGACGAGGTCGTCGCGGGTCATGCCGGTCAGGCTGCTGACGGCGTCGAGGTCCGCGCCGTCGTAGGTGACGGGGACGACGACGGGCTCGCGTTCCTCGCGGTCGTCCGAGGGGCGGGAGGGCCGGACTCCGGACAGCAGGGAGCGGACCCGTCCGGCGTCGGTCACGGCGGGGTCGAACCGGAACAGCAGCGTCCGGGCACCGGAGACGACCTCGGTGACACCCGCCGGGAGGCCCTCCGCCAGTCCGGCGCGGAACGCCACGACCTCAGCCAGGGAGTCGAACGTCGCCAGTACCGCCGAGGCGCCGGCCGCCCGGACGTCGGGGGTCATGCCGAGGGCACCGCGAACGCCGTGACGTCGACGCCCTGCTCGGCCAGCAGCGTGCGGATCGCCCGGGCCATCGCGACCGCGTCCGGCGAATCGCCGTGCACGCAGACCGAGTCGGCACGGACGCTGATCTCGGTGCCGTCGACCGCGGTGGCGACGCCGTCCGTCACCATCCGGAGCACGCGGCCCGCGACCTGGTCTGGGTCGTGCAGCACCGAGCCCGGTCGGCTGCGCGCGACCAGGGAACCGTCCGGTTCGTAGGCGCGGTCCGCGAACGACTCGCTCACCGGACGGAGGCCGTGCCGTTCCGCGGCGAGGAGCAGTTCCGACCCGGGCAGTGCGAGGACCGCCAGCGAGGGATCGACGTCAGCGACCGCACGTACGACGGCCTCGGCCTGCACCGCGTCGGCGCAGGCCGTGTTGTAGAGGGCGCCGTGCGGCTTGACGTAGGTCACGCGGGTGCCGGCGACGTGGGCGGCGGCGGCCAGGGCGCCGATCTGGTGGACGACGTCGGCGTACAGCTCGTCCGGGGTGACGTGCACGGGCCGACGGCCGAAGCCGGCGAGGTCCCGGTAGGCCACGTGCGCCCCGATCGCGACACCGCGCTCCGCTGCTGCCCGGCAGGTGTCGAGCATGATCGTCGGGTCGCCGGCGTGGGCGCCGCACGCGATGTTCGCGCTGGAGACGAGGTCGAGCACCGCGCGGTCGTCGCCCGCGGTCCAGGCTCCGAAGCCCTCGCCGAGGTCGCTGTTCAGGTCGATCGTGGGCATGCGGACCTCCTGTCGGGATTGTTCAACAACCTAGCGCGCACCGCCGACCGTGTCACCGTCCGGGGGTCGGCTTCGCCGCCGGGCGCTGGCTTCGCCGTAGGGTCGGGAGATGGACGAGCTGACGATCCGGACCACGACCGAGGACGACTGGCGGGAGGTCCGTGCCCTCCGCCTCGCGATGCTCGAGGACACGCCGATCGCGTACGGCGAGCACCGCGCGGACGCCGAGCAGTACGACGAGGACGAGTGGCGCTCGCGGGGTCGACGCGGCCAGGCTCCGGGCAGCACCTCGCTCGTCGCGATCGACGCCTCGGGGGAGTGGGTCGGCATGATGAACGGCTACGTCCCCGACGCGACGACCGGCCCACTGCTGGTCGGCGTGTACGTCGCACCCGGGCACCGTGGTCGGGACGCGGGCGTGGCCGACGCGCTCCTGGACGCCGTGGAACGCTGGGCTGCCGGACACGGGACGACCCTGCGGCTGCACGTGCACGAGGACAACCCCCGAGCCCTCGCCTTCTACGAGCGCCGCGGCTTCGTGCGCACCGGGCACACCGAGCCCTACGGGCTCGACCCGACGCGGTCCGAGATCGAGATGGTCGAGCAGCTCGACGGGGCATCGCCGGCCTGACCCGGCCGTAGCGGTCCGGCGGAGCGGGCCGCCCCGCCGGAGCGGGCCGCCTGCCGGACGGGAGGCCCGTGGCCGGGCCGCCGCGCGCCTCCCGTCCGGCGGTGCCAGCGCGCCGGTCCGACTCCAGGGCGTCGAACCGACTACAGCGCGTCGACGAACATCTGCGTCGCGAGCGGCACGTTCGTCGTGTTCGACGCCTGGTCCCACCCGACCAGCGCGACGACGTCGCCATCGACCCGCGCGGTGAGCCCCACGAGCGTGAACGGGTTCCCACCGACCGTGCCGCGCACCCGCCAGCCGAGCGCTTCGTCGGTGCCGGTGAGGGTCGGCTTCGTCGTCTCGACCGTGGTCTCGACCGGCTTGCCCTGCATCGAGAACAGCGCCGTGCCGTCCGCGCACCGGCTCAGCGCGTCGCGGGCGTCACCGACCAGTGTCGTCGCGGCGGCGGAGTCACCCGTGCTGGCGACCACGGCGGTCATCGACAGGTCGTTGCTCGTGCCGAACACCACCGCTCCGGCGTCGTCCGACTTCTCCCAGCCGACACCGAACGGGGCGAGGCAGCTGGCGTCGGAGACCGTCAGCCCCGGGTAGACGGAGTCGAGCATCGCGTCCGTCGAGCTGAACTCGGCGGGCTTGAACTGGATGCGCTGGAAGACGCTCGTCAGTTCGGCGTCGGTGTGCGCGGCGGCGCTGGTACCCGACGACGAGGACGCGGTGGGCGTCGCGCTCGCCGCGGGGGCGCTCGTGACGGGTGTCGAGGTCCGCGTCCCCGCATCGCCGGCGGAGTCGTCCCCGCCGGAGCAGCCCGCCAGCGTCAGGGCCATGACGACCGCGGCCGCGGCGACGGACATGGTGGTGGTGCGCATCGGTGATCCCCCTCGTGTGGACGGCCCCCTCGGCCGCCCGACGCCCCCGAAGTCACCCGGAGACATCCTGAGGTTACCCGGCGACCGAGCCGGACGGCAGCGTGAGCACCTCGGCCCCGTCCTCGGTGACCGCGATGGTGTGCTCGCTGTGTGCGGTCCGGCAGCCGGTCGCGCTGCGGAGCGTCCACCCGTCCGGATCGGTGACGAGCTCGTCGGTGTCGACCATCACCCACGGCTCGAGCGCCAGGAGGAGCCCCGGCCGCAGGGCGTACCCGCGGCCCGGGCGTCCGTCGTTCGCCACGTGCGGGTCCTGGTGCATCGTCGACCCGATGCCGTGGCCGCCGAACTCCAGGTTGATCGGGTAGCCGGCCGCGCTGAGCACCGTGCCGATCGCGTGCGACAGGTCACCGAGCCGTGCTCCCGGCCGGGCTGCTGCGATGCCGGCGGCGAGGGCACGCTCGGTCGTCTCGATGAGTGCGACGCTCTCGGCCGGCCGGCTCGGCCCGACGATGAAGCTGATCGCCGAGTCCGCCGCGTACCCGTGGTGCACGACGGCCAGGTCGAGGGTGAGCAGGTCCCCGTCGGCCAGCACGCGGTCGTGTGGCAGCCCGTGCAGGACGGCGTCGTTCACGGCGGTGCAGATGTGGTGGCCGAACGGGCCGCGTCCGAACGAGGGCGCGTAGTCGACGTAGCAGGAGGTCGCCCCGGCCGCGCGGATCATCTCGGCCGCCCAGCGGTCGAGGTCGAGCAGGTTGGTGCCGACCGTCGCCCGCCCGCGCAGGGTGTGCAGGATGTCGGCGACGAGCGTGCCCGCGGCACGCGCCCGGGGCAGTTCGGCCGGGGTGAGGATCTCGATCATGCGGCGCTTCCTCCGTCGGGATAGTTGTACCGGTATTACTATCAGATCATGGTCCGACTCCCGCTCACGCCGCTCGACCTCGAACGCGGCCTCCGCCTGGGCCGAGTGCTCCGATCAGCGCGGGGCGACCGGTCGATGCTCGACGTCGCGCTCGCCGCTGGGCTGTCGCCCGAGACGCTGCGGAAGATCGAGACCGGCCGCATCGCCACGCCCGCGTTCTCCACGGTGGCGGCGCTCGCCGGCGTGCTCGGACTGTCCCTCGACGCCGTGTGGGCCGAGGTCGACACCGGGACGCCCGGAGCGGATGCCCACCTCGACCCCACGTCTGGTATCGTTATGGTTTCAGAACCAAGGGGGCTGCCCGTCGCGTGAGGTCGACGGACGGCTCGTGTACCGCTCGCAGTCGGTGCCACCCCCGTGTCCTTCGGTTCGCACCCCTCGTGCCCCTCGCCGCACGGCCCAGCCGTCGGAGCACGATCCGTGTCGTCCGAAGGAGCTCCCCGTGGGCACAGCCATGCCCGGAACCCGCCGCAGCCTGCGCGGCAACCCGATCGCCACCCTCGTCGCCGTGTGCTTCGGCCTGTTCATGGTCGGCCTCGACGCCACCGTCGTCTCGATCGCGAACCCCGCGATCGCCGCCGACCTCGGCACCACCTTCACGCAGCTGCAGTGGATCACCAACGCCTACCTGCTGGCCCTGGCCGTGTTCCTGATCCTCGGTGGCAAGCTCGGAGACCGCTTCGGCCGTCGTCGGATGTACCTCATCGGGGTCGTCGCGTTCGCGCTGTCCTCGGTCGCGATCGGCCTGGTCGGCACCGCCACCGGCGTCATCGTGTTCCGCGCCGTGCAGGGCCTCAGCGCCGCACTGCTCATGCCGCAGACCCTGGCGCTGCTCCGTGCGACCTTCCCGAAGGAGAAGTTCGGCGTCGCCGTCGGGGTCTGGGGTGGCGCCTCCTCGGTCGCCATCGCCGCCGGACCGATCGTCGCCGGGGTCCTCGTGGCCTCGCTCGGTTGGGAGTCGGTGTTCTTCGTGAACGCCCCGATCGCCGTCGTCGGCCTGGTCTTCGGCGGCCTCGTCCTGCGCGAGTCCACCGCCCCGCACCGCGGACGCTTCGACGTGCCCGGCGTGGTGCTGCTCGCCCTGGGCCTCTTCGGCATCGTGCTCGCGGTCGTCCAGTCCGAGTCGTGGGGCTGGACGAGCCCGCTCACCCTCGGCGTGCTGCTCGCCGGCGTCGCGCTCCTGGTGGTGTTCGTCGTCGTCGAACTGCGCGTCACCGACCCGCTGCTGCCGATGTCGCTCTTCCGGTCGTCGTCCCTGTCGATCGGTGGCCTGGCCGTCGGGGCGAACTTCTTCGCGATGCTCGGCGTGACGTTCTTCCTCTCCCTCTACATGCTCAACCTGCGCGGGGTGACCGGTCTGCAGGCGGGGCTCATGCAGCTCCCGCTGAGCGGCGTCTCGATCATCGCGTCGCCGATCGGGGCCGCCCTGGTCGCCAAGCTCGGCATCCGCCGCACCCTGACCATCGGCCTGCTCATGGTCGGCGTCGCCCTGTTCCTGCTCACCGGCACCACCCAGGACTCGCCGTACATCGGCATGGCGATCCCGTTCGTGGTCTTCGCCCTGGGTGCGGGCTTCACGATGACCGCCGGCGCGGAGGCCGTGGTCGGCGGGGCCCCGGTCCAGCTCGCCGGTGTCGCGGGCGGGTTCCAGGCGACCGCACTGCAGCTCGGCGGCGCACTCGGCACGTCGGTCCTGTCCGCGGTCGTCAGCGCCGGGGTGCTCTCCGGCACGACGAGCCTCGGACTCGGTACCGCCGCTCGTCAGGGCCTGGCACAGGGGATCGTGCCGGACGGGCTGGACGCCACGGCGTCGGCCGTCGCCCGGGACGCGTTCCTCGGCGGCATGCACACCGCCTTCGTCGTGGCCGGGGTGGTCGCGGTCGTGGTGGCGGTCCTCGCCGCCGTCTTCGTCCGCACCCGCTCGACGCACGCGCCCGCCGAGGTGCTCGAGGAGACCGTCGAGGCGTCGGCAGGGCACGCCTGACCGTGACCCGCACTGCGGTCGCTGGTCGCGGTGGTGACCGGTCGACGGACGGGAGGCCCGTGGCGGATCCGCCACGGGCCTCCCGTCCGTCCGGGGTGCGGTCCTGGCCGCTCGACGCGGTGCGCCCGGACGGGGGACTGGCGCCGCGGACGGCGACGGGTGAACCTGTCCCTCCGTGCGGAACCGTCGCACGCGATGGAGGAACCGTGCAGCGAGACGACCAGCAGCAGACCGACCACCCGGACGACGGGTCCGGCGGGATCGACCGCCGTCGCCTGCTGACGCTCGGTCTCGGGGCCGCCGCGGCCGTCGGGACGGTCGGAGCGTCCGGTCTCCGTCCGGATGCAGCGAGCGCAGCGACCAGCCCGACCCTCCTGGCCGCCGACGAGTTCGACGGACCCGCCGGCAGCGCTCCGAACCCCGGGATCTGGCGGTACGACCTGGGTGGCGGCGGCTGGGGCAACGGCGAGCTCGAGGTCTACACGGACTCGCGGCGGAACTCCGCGCTCGACGGCAGCGGGAACCTCGTGATCACCGCGCGGCGCGAGGCCGACGGGTCGTACACGTCTGCGCGGCTCACCTCGCAGGGCACGTACACCGCCCAGTACGGGCGGATCGAGGCGCGCATCAGGATCCCGCGCGGACAGGGGATCTGGCCGGCGTTCTGGATGCTCGGCGCGGACCTGCCGCAGGTGGGTTGGCCGGCGTGCGGCGAGATCGACGTGATGGAGAACATCGGTCGTGAGCCCGCAGCGGTCCACGGCACCGTGCACGGCCCGGGGTACTCGGGCACGGAGGGCATCAGCGGCACGGCGACGCTGCCGACCGGCGCCTTCGCCGACGACTTCCACGTCTACGGGGTGGACTGGCGACCGGGGTCGATCAGCTGGACGCTCGACGGCGCGACGTACCGCACCGTCACGCCGGCGGACCTGGGTGGCGACCGGTGGGTGTTCGACAAGCCGTTCTTCGTGGTGCTGAACGTCGCGGTCGGCGGGGGATGGCCGGGTTCCCCGGACTCGTCGACCCGGTTCCCGCAGCAGATGACCGTCGACTGGTTGCGGGTCTGGCAGAACGCCTGACGCCGAGCGGACGCGGCGGGGGACGCGACGCGGTCGCTGTGCCGGCGGCCCGGCAACGGGTGAGGGCCCGGCAACGGGTGAGGGCCCCGCAGCCGAAGCCGCGGGGCCCTCACTCTGCCTGACCGGAGGTCAGCGCACCCGGACCGAGAGGACCGGGCTGGTGCTGCCGGCGATCGTGCCGGTGCCGCTGAAGACGACCGTCAGCTTGTGCGTGCCGCGCTTCAGGGCGAAGCGGGTCGCGGCGGTGTCGCTGGAGACCTTGACGGTCTTGATGTGCTTCTTGCCGTCGTAGATCTTCGCTTCGCCGTTCACCGTGTTGCCGGGCGAGGTGACCCGGACGACGGCCTTGCCCTTGGCGTAGGTCATGGACGACGCCGAGGTGGCCTTCGCGACCGTGACCACGACCGCCGTGGTGGCCGCCGTGTCCTCGCCCGAGTAGGCCGAGGTGCTCGTGAAGGACGCGGTGATGCTGTGCTTGCCGACCGAGGTGGTCTTCGGCAGCGTGAACGTCGCCGCGTTCTTCGTCACCGGTGCGGTGCCGAGCGTCTTGCCCGCCTCCGTGAAGTTGACCGTGCCGCTCTTGTCACCGAGGCCGCCGCCGATCGTGGCGGTGAGGGTGACCGGCTTGGCCGTGCCGTAGGACTGCTTCGTGGCCGAGGCCGTCAGCGTGGTGGTCGTCGCCGGCAGGGCGGCGTCGAGCGTGAACTGGTCGACGGTCGAGCCGATCGCTGCCGGGTCGGCCGAGGCCGTCGGCTTGAGGGTGACGCCGCAGCTGTCGACCTTGCCGTGCTGGACGGCCGAGTTCAGCGTGGTGCAGTCGCTGGCACGGACGGTCGTGACGGCGAGGTTGTCGTCCGTGACGCCGACCTTGACGTAGGTGCGGACGTGCTCCTGGTTCTCCACCGAGTTGGCGAAGTGGCGCTGACCGGTCGGGTCGAGCGGGTCGGCTCCGTAGCCGCCCTGCGTCGGGTCCGGGGTGGTCAGGTCGTAGTACTTCGAGCCCGACGCGGAGTTGGCGGTCAGGTAGATGACGCCACCGGGGCCGGCGAAGACCTCGTCAGCGCCCGGCTGCTCGGCGGGGTTGGCCTTCTTGCCGTTCTTGATCGCGTAGCTGCGCGAGTACGAGTGGTCGTGACCCTGCAGGACGAGGTCGACACCCATGTCCGAGAACGCGCGCGTGAAGTCGAACCGGCGCTGCTGGTTGTCCTTGTCGTTCGCGTGGTCGGCCGGCGAGTAGATCGAGTGGTGGTAGACCAGCGCGGTCCACTTCGCGTCGTCGCCGTGGCGGGTGATCACGTCGCGCACGTAGTTGACGTGCGCTGCGTCCGAGCCGCCCGCGTAGGCGTTCGAGTTGATGTCGATGAACAGGACGCCCTTGTACATGTACCAGTAGTCGCCACCCGAGTTCGTGGTGGTGTTGCCACCCGGGTAGAAGTCCGGGACCTTGAGCGAGTTCGGCAGCTGGTTGTGCTGCTCGTACGACTTGCCGCCGACGTCGTGGTTGCCGATGGTCGAGGCCCACGGGTAGCGCTTGAGGACGTCGCTGCTGTCGGCGAACGCACCCCACTGGTACTCGTTGTTGGCGTTCTCGACCTGGTCGCCACCGGAGACCAGGAGCTCGGCGTCCTTCTCCTTCGTGGTGGCGTACTTCAGGGTGTCGGCCCAGCCGGCACCGTCGTCGTCGACGAAGCCCGACGACCCGATCTGCGGGTCACCGAAGAACAGGAAGTCGAAGTCGCCGCTGAAGCTCTTCGTCGTGAAGGTGTAGGACGTCGACCAGGCCGAACCGTCCGCGGCACCGACGTGGTAGGTGTACGTCGTGTTCGGCTCGAGGCCGTCGATGACCACGTGCGCGTTGACGTAGCCGGCCTCGTTGGTGATGCCCGGGATCGCCTTCGTGCTGCTGTCGGTGGTGCTGGTGTCGGCCGCGGTGTTCGCGGACTTCTGCGCGGCGATCGTCTTCTTCGCGTCGGTGAAGACGCCGCCGGTCATCGTGTCGGTCTTCTGGATCTCGACCGACTGGTCCACGTTGGCCGGGAAGTACCACGAGGCGATGCGCTGGCTCTCGGTCGCGCCGACGCCGAGCAGGATGTGGATCGGGCCACCGGAGGAGATGTTCGTCGTCGGGGTGGCGGTCGCCGCGCTCGCGGAGCCGGTGCCGACGAGGCAGGCGCCCGCGATGAGGGCGGCGCCGATGACGGCCCCGCCGAAGCGGAGTGTGGTGGTTCTGCGCCGGGAGGGGGCGCCGGACAGGAGACTCATGTGTTTCCGTTCTCAGTGACAGGGATGGTGCAGCAGACAGACTCTGCATCGCCTTCGTAGATCGTGGGTGAACGCTGTGTGTCCATACGGGTTCCGGCCCGCAGGTGGTAGGCGACCCAGGCGTCGTCAGCCCTCGACGAGCCGTTGGACGAACCAGATCATCCCCATCACGAACACCCCGGCCGTCACGGCGCCGGTGACCCAGAGCGAGACCCGGTGGGCCTTCCGGCGGAGCAGGGACAGCGGCGGGAACACGATCACGATGATCGCCAGTTGGACCGCCTCGATGCCGACGTTGAAGACGAGGAGCGACACGAGCAGCTGCCACGAGAACGCCTCGTGGATGCCCAGCGCTCCGGCGAACCCGAGCCCGTGGATGAGCCCGAACGCGAACACCACGGCCAGACGGGACCACCCGGAGCGGTCCAGCGCGAACCGTCCCCGATCGGTCAGGACGAGCGCGTCAGCCTGCGACCGCCGGGTCGCCAACCGCCAGAGGTACCAGCCGGCCACCGCGGCGATCGAGAGGGCGATGAGCGGCTCGACCACGATCGACGGCGGACTGACGACGCCGAGCGCCGCCAGGATGAACGTGATCGAGTGCGCGATCGTGAACGCCGACGCCGTGTACACGACCTCGCGCAGCCGTCGGGAGCCGGCGATCAACGCGATGAGGAACAGGATGTGGTCGATCCCGGTCAGCAGGTGCTCCGCCCCGAGGGTGAAGAACTCCCAGAACCGCTGCCCCGCCGACTGCTCGGTCGAGAACGTCGGCTGGGATGCGTCGAGGGTGGCTGTGCCCTGCTTGCCGTCGACGTCGTACGTGACGATCGTCTTCGTGTCCCGCACGAACGTCTCGCTGTCCGGGAAGAGCGTCGACTCCACCACGTGCCCCGGGTCGGTGCGTCCCGGTGTCGGGCAGGCGAAGTCCGCGACGACCTCGGCGTAGGGGACCTCGTCCTGCACGTCGACCTCCATGGTGTCGTGGAGCGTGCCGGTGCACGCCTGCCCACCGGAGGTCACCGAGAACCGGTCGAACAGGTACTCGCTGATCGCGTCGTGGTGCGCCTCCACCGCCCTGACCATGCCGGGGTCGTCACCGTCGTCCCACGCGGCCTGGCCCTGTCGGTACAGCTCGTCGTCGTGCTCGCTCGTCGCCACGGACACGAGCAGGAGGTCGTACTCCAGCCCCAGTCGGGCCCGCACGACGTCGGACCCCTTCCCGCTGACGTCCGCGTAGACGACGGAGCTGAAGCCGTGGGCGCTCGCCGCGGACACTCCCGTCGACAGGCTCACGACCACCGTGCCGAGGAGCACGAGGACGGCGACCAGCCGCGCGACGATCCGAGGGAGGACGGGCCGCGGGAGGAGCGGCCGGGGGCGGACGGGCGCGGGGAGGAGGTGGAGCCCGCTGCGAGCGGGACGGGTGGTTCGGTGCATCACCGGCCTGACCATCGCGGCCGAGATCGACGCGCAGGCGAACAACGGGTTACGAACGGCTGGACGGGCTCTGGACAGCGGCTCCCACCGGTCCGTCGCGGCCTCCGGCTGTGCTTGCATGGCGTCTCGTGATCCGTTTGACTCGTCGTGCCACCACCGTCCTCGCCGCCGCTGCCCTGGTGGCGACCGGCTCGGTCCTCGTCGCCGGCTGCTCGACCGGGGCGGAGCAGACGGGCCGGAGCGTCGACGCCGAGCAGGCCACGGGCCTCCGGACCGGCGCCGCCACCACGGCGGTGCCGACCGACGCGCCCACCCCGGTCCGCGGGACGGGCGCGCTCGGCCCGGGCTTCGTCGACCCGGACTCGCCGCCCGCGCCGGAGGCCACCGTCAGCCCCGCACCGCACTCGTGGGACGACGTGGCGCCGCCGTCCGGGTACCGGGTGGTCCTGCTGTCCCCGGGGAAGCCGGACGCACAGACCGAGACCCTCGTCGACGCCGTCCGCTCGTGGGCCCGGTCCGAGGACGTCACGGTCGTCCCGGTCGTCGCGGACACCGCCGAGGACCGGCTGCCGTCCGTCGCCGCGGCCATCGGCAAGCGCACCGACCTGGTGATCAGCGTCGGCGACGCGCTGGTCGACCCGATCGCCGCGATCTCACCGTCCGCGCTGCACCAGCAGTTCCTCGTCCTCGGTGCCGAGATCGCCGAACCGACGGCGAACGTGACGGCGGCGGACTGGACCGGCGCCGGTTTCCGCGGCGAAGGGCTCGGCACCTCGAGCCACCACGACCCGTCCACGTTCACGGACGAGCGTGCCGGCCGCGCCCTGCGCGCTGGGGTGGCAGCGCTGCTGAACGGCTACAACGGCATCGTCGTCTGGGTCGCCTGACCCGTGCACGGTGCCGGTGGGCGCGGGCGCGGGCGCGGGCGCGGGCCGGGACACGGTCACGGGCGCAGGCCGGGACACGGGTACGCAATCGGGATCGTCCGTGCGCCGTCCCGACGGGTGCGACGTATCCTCGACGACGGAAGCAACGTCGGTTCCGGCCAAGCCTCGTGCGTCTCACCCGCGCCGAGACAGACACTCGCCACCCTGAGCTCCTCGTGACTGAACACATCATCGAATTCGTGGCCCGCGACCGCACGGGCATCACCACCGTGGTGACCGCCAACGGGGTCACCGACGCGGACACCGTCATCCAGGCGATCACCGCCGGCCACTCCGGCTACGCGGTCGCCGCCTCGGGCGTGCGCCCGGCACCGGTCCGCAGCCTGATGGCGCTCGGCACGCCGTACCTCTTCGCGAACTGGGACGGGTCGAAGCGCAACAACCTGCACGACCTCGCCTTCACCGCACCGATCCGGACCCTGCCGCCGGCCCCGCCCGCCGGCGTCCGGCTCCGGATGGCGATCGTCGCGACGCTCGCATCGCTCTTCGGTCGGCAGCCCGAGACACCGCCGAGTCGCTGAGACGCCGCCGGGTCGCTGAGACGCCGCCGATCTCGGCGGCGTCTCGCGCGACCGGCGGCGTCTCGCCGACCGGGCCCGGTCAGCGGGTCAGTGCGTGACCTCGTCGAAGTCGTCGACGCCCGCGGCGACCGCAGCGGCCCGGCGGGCGCGCATCGACGGGGCAGCGAGGGCCGCGACCACCGCGAGGACCGCCACTCCGGTGCACGCCCAGAAGCCGATCGTGAACGCGTCGTCGGTGGGCAGACCCTGCGGGGTGCTGTGCGAGGTGATGAGGGCCGCGATCACGGCCGTGCCGACGCTGGAACCGATCGTCCGGACGACGGTGTTCGCGCTGATCGCCTCACCGGTCTGGTTCGCCGGGACGCTCTCGATGATCGCGTTCGAGCAGGCGGCCAGTGCCAGGCCGATGCCGATGCCGGTGAGGATGCCGGACACGACGATCTCGGCGATCGCCGCGTGTGAGACGGCCGGGACGGCGAACGCGGCGACGATCGCGACCCCACCGATGAGCATCGGCGGCTTCGGCCCGACCTTGCGGACCAGGATGCCGGCGATCGGACCGGCGACGACCATCATGACCACGGTCGGCAGCAGGAACAGGCCGGCCTGGGTCACGTCCTTGCCGAAGCCGTAGCCCAGCGCGGTGGGCAGCTGCAGGATCGTCGGGACGAGGACGAACGTGCCGAACATCGCGAAGCCGAAGACGAGCGCGACGACGTGGGCGGTCCAGACCCCGCGGACGGCGAAGAGCCGCACGTCGATGAGCGGCTCGGCGACACGCAGCTCGACGAGCACGAACGCGACGAGGGCGACGGCGCCGACGATCAGCAGGCCGACGGTCTTCACGTCGCCCCAGCCCCACGTCTGGCCCTCGCTGACGGCGAGCAGGATGGCGACGAGCGACACGGCGAGGACGGCGGTGCCGGCGACGTCGAGACGGCCGGGCTTCCGCACCGGGGACTCGGGCATGCCGAACACGGCACCGAGCAGGGCGATCACGACGAGGACGGCGGGCAGCCAGAACAGCCAGTGCCACGACAGGTGCTCGACGATGGGCCCGGCGGCCACGATGCCGACGCCGGCTCCGATGCCGAAGATCGCGGAGAGCAGTCCGATGGTGACGCTCACCTTCTCCTTCGGCAGCTCGTCGCGGACGATGCCGATGGACAGCGGCATGACCGCACCCGCCGCGCCCTGCAGTGCTCGGGCGACGATGAGCACGCCGAGGTTCGGGGCGAGCGCGGCGAGGACGGCACCGACCAGGAGGATCGTGAGGACCACGATGAGCACCTTGCGCTTGCCGACCATGTCGCCCAGGCGACCGAGGATCGGGGTGAGCACCGACGCGGAGAGCAGGTAGGCGGTGAGGACCCAGCTGGCGGCGCTGGTCGAGGCGCCGAGGTCCGTGCCGATCGTCGAGAGCGCGGGTGCGACGAGGGACTGCAGGACCGCGAACGACAGGCCACCCAGGGACAGGTAGACGATGATCGCGGTGCTGTTCGGGCGCCGGCCGTGGTCGGTGGTCGGGGTCGAGCCCGTGCGGGGGCTCGCGGTGGCGGTGGACATCGTGCTCCGTCGGATCGGGGTGTTCTGGGCAAGGGGGCCGACGACGCTGTCGATGTCAACAACTGCTGACTTGACGAGGGTACGCGTTCTCCCGTCGATGTCAACAGACGCTTACATCACGATCGGCCGCACCGGCGCGGGCGCTACGCTCGGGCCATGAGCAAGGACGCCGCCGCCACTCGCCTGGCCCTCGTGCAGGCTGCCCGGCGCCGATTCGCCTTCGACGGCTACCGGGCCACGACCGTGCGGGACATCGCCGCCGACGCCGGGGTGAACGTCGCGCTCATCAACCGGTACTTCGGATCGAAGGAGGGGTTGTTCCGCGCCTGTCTCGACCGGGCAGCGCCGGACCAGGACGCTGCGCCGTCCGGCTCAGACCTGGAGCGGGCGCTCGGCGGCCTCATCCGGCACATCATCCGGTCGCCCACGGACGAGGACTCGATGCAGCTGCTGCTCCTGCTCCGGAGCTCCGGGGACGAGGTCGTGGACCGCATCCGTCGTGAGACCCTGCGCGGCTACGCCGAACGGCTCGCCGGTGCCGTGCGAGCCGGGAGCGTGGACGAGGTCGACGACGACCTGCTGGTCCGCGCCGAGATCGCCCTGTCCGTCGTGCTCGGCATGACCATGATGCGGACCTCGACGCGCGTGGAACCCCTGGCGTCCGCCGAGGTCGAATCGGTCGCCGTGCCGTTGGAGGACGCCCTGCGCGCACTGCTCGGCGGCGGTCGGGGCTGAAGTGGTGCCGGACGGCAGGGCGGTGACCGCTCCCGACGCCGTCAGTGCTCGGTGGGACCGATCTCGATGGACGCCGGCCGGGTCTGCTCGGGCAGCAGGTAGCGGGCGACGGAGCCGTCCTCGTCCTGTTCGTCGACGTCACGCTCGGTGATGATCGCAACCGGGGTCGCGGGGGAGATGAGGAGCACGGCGGGCGTCGCCCGGCCGTCCCCGTAGTTGACCTGCAGCCACATGAACGGCTGGTCCCGCAGGCCCGAGTCGATCCGTGCCTGGACGGTCTCGGTGTCCTCGTTGGCGATCGTGTACTGCGTGCCGCCGTAGGTCAGGACGGTGCGCTTCACAGGGTGTCTCCGGGATCGGTCGGTTCCGGGACGATGCGGAGGCCCGCGGACGACCCGGCGGTCAGGCCGAGGGCTTCGACCCAGGCGCGGTTCACGGCAGGGATGCGACTGCCCGAGTAGCGGAAGACCAGGGGCATCGAGCGGTCGAGCCAGATCGCGGTGCGCCCGTCACCGAGCTCCACGTCGTCCTTCCACGAGAACATGAAGGACTCACCACGGCGCAGCTTCATCCCGATGACGATCTGCAGGTGCGTCAGCAGGCGGTCGTCGAACTCCGCGGTGAACGTCGAGTCGTAGACGAGTTTGCCCATGGTGGTGTCCTTCCGCGCCGTCTGTCCGGCTTCGGCAAAGCCTAAGCGTCGACTCAGGGGCCGTCCGACACCCTGGCCGACATGCGCCGCATCCACTACGTGAACAGCTCCTTCCTGACCGGGGACCGCACCTGCAAGGCCCTCCTCCGGTACTGCCGCGCCCTGGCCGTGGCGAACAAGTCCGACGTCGTCCAGATCCCGATCATCACCGAAGGCGGCGGGACGGTCTACGCGCACCTGCTCATCGGCCCGGCCAGCGAGATCTTCTCGACACCGGTGCCGGACAGTGCCGACGAGCCGTTCGACCCGGAGGTCATCGAGTACCTCGAGGCGGAGACCCTGCGCCTGCAGCCCGCCCGGCCGGCGTGGAACGAGGAGATGACCGACGTGCCGGACATCGGCGAGGACTTCTGAGCGCCGGCACGACCCCGAGCGCGACGACCACCGCTGCGGCGACGAACACCGGTCCCGTCCCGGCCGTGAGGACTGCGCTGCCCGCTGCCGCCGCCCCGACTGCCTGTCCGAGGACCAGGACCACGAAGAGCACCGAGGTGCCGGCCGCCGCGCGGTCGCGGTCGAGTTCCGCCGTCCACGTGATGAGGGCACCGGTCGCGGCGGTGTAGCCCCACCCGAACAGTGCGCAGCAGACCAGTGCCGCCGCGGTCAGGGCCCCACCGTGCAGCTGCGCGGCCAGGCCGAGGCCGAGGGTCGCGATCGCCACCACGGATGCGGTCCGGGTCCACGCGGACCGGGCCGGCAGCCGCCCGAGCCGCCTCGACGTCAGGGCGACCGCGGCGCCTCCGGCCCCGAGGGCGATCCACGCCACGACCGACAGGGTCGTCGGTGCGCCGGCGTCGACGAGCAGGGTCCGACCGTACGTCCACACCGCGGCCGATCCGGCGCCGAGGAGCAGTGCCACCAGGACGGGGCGGCGGTGTGCGGCGAACCAGGGGCGGGGTGGGACGGTGGTGGCTCCGGTGTCGGTCGGGGGCTCCGGTGCTGGTGGTGATGCCGGTGCCGGTGCTGCCGCGCCCGCTCGGTCGGTGAGCAGGACGGCCGCCCCGGCGAGCACCGTGACGAGGGCCGCCACCGCCCAGGCCGTCCGCCAGTCCGGCAGCAGTAGGAGGGCCAGGACACCCGCGGCGACGAGGCCCGGCCCCGTGCCCGAGTTGACCACGGCCTGCGCCCCGTTCGCCCGCTCGGCCGTCAGGTTCCGCTGGACGAGTCGGACGAGTGCGGGGGAGGCCAGCCCCGCCCCCGCCGAGCTGACGACCGCGGCGACGCCGAACCCGAGTGGGCCGGTGCTGGCGGCCATCCCGGCGACACCGAGGCCGGCCGTGAGCACCGCCAGGACGACGGCGGTCCGGGGGTGCGTCGGTGCGACCAGGAACCCGGCGAGCGCGCCGACGCAGTACACGACGGAGGAGCCCGACGCGATCCAGCCGGCCGGGCCGTCGCCGAGCCCGATCGCGTGCTGGACGTCGGGCAGGAACAGTCCGTAGGCCAGGCGGACCAGCCCGTAGGTGGCCGCGATGAGCGCGGTACCGCTGCCGACCAGCGCGGCGGGCGAGCCCATGAACGAAAACGTACGTTTCACTTTTGAGAGCCTAGGGTGCTGGCATGACGATGCGTCCAGGAACGGAGCGGAAGCTCCTCGACGCCGCGGAGGAACTGTTCTTCACGCGGGGCATCGCCGCGACCCCGATCGACGCCGTCCTCGAACGCGCCGGGGTCTCCGCCGCCACGCTCTACCGCGGGTACGCCAGCAAGGAGGCCCTGGTCGCCGCAGCGCTCGACCGGCGGCACGACGAGTGGCTGCGGGTGTGGGACGACGCCGTCGCAGACGCGCCCGACGACCGGGGCCGGCTGCTGGCGGTCTTCGACGCGCTCGACGACTTCCGGTCGACGCCGACCGGGTCGCGGTGGTGCGCGTTCCTCGGCACGGCGTCGGAGTACGCGGACGCGCCCGACGAGATCACGGTCGTCCTGCGCCACGAGACGGCCACGCTGCGGTCGCGCCTCCGGCAGGCTGCGGTGCCGCTGGTCGGGCCGGAGGAGGCCGACGTCCTCGCCGACCGACTGCTCCTCGTGGTGTCCGGGGCGCTGGCGATGCGCCTCCGGGGCGGCGCCGGCGACACCACGACGGCCCGAGCGGTGGCCGCGGCGCTGCTGCCCTGAGCGCTGCCGACAGCACGAGACGCCGCCGACAGCACGAGACGCCGCCGGATCCGGCGGCGTCTCGGGGACGTGCGGGCGTCTCGCGACGCGGGGTGACGGCTCAGCGCGGGGTGACCGCTCAGTCGCGGACGAACTGCTCGATCGCCACGTCGCCGGTGTTGACGCGGAAGGTCTTGCCGACCGACGCGTCGTCGTGCAGGGCTGCGGCGACCAGTGCGGCGACGTCCCCGCGGGCGATGCTCGAGGACGGGTCGGCGGTCTCGACGGACCCGGTCGGCTCGTCGTCGGTCAGGGTGCTCGGGGCGACGATCGTCCAGTCGAGGGCCGAGTCGCGGAGGACCGCGTCGGCGACGGTCTTCGCCTCGGCGTAGGCGAAGAAGTCGTCATCCTCGGGGACGCCGTGACCGAGGCCCGCGTCCGACCAGGAGACCAGGACGAATCGCTGGACGTCCGCCTGGAGCGCAGCGTGCATGGAGCGGATCGCGGCGTCCCGGTCGACGGCCCAGGTGCGCTCGGCGGAACCCCCGCCGGCGCCTGCTGCCCAGACGATCGCGTCGTGTCCGCGGACCAGGTCGGTGAGCCCGGCGATGTCGAGCTGCTCGATGTCCGCGACGACGGGCTCCGCACCGGTGCCGCGGACGTCGTCCTGCTGCTCGGCCTTGCGGATGACGGACGAGACGGTGTCGCCGCGGGCCGTCAGGAGCTGCGCGGTGAGGAGGGCGACGCGGCCGTGGCCGCCGAGGATGATGACGTTGCTCATGGTCTGGACGGTACGCGCGGGGCCTGACGACGGGGTGGTCGGCGATGGGCCGGGAGGGTCGTCCAGCTCGCCCGCGCACGTCCCTCGGGCAGGATGGCCGGCATGGGCAACGACGAGGGGACGGCCGCGGTCGGACGGGGCAGCGCGGCGGGCGCGGCACGGACGGCGGTCGCGTCCGCCGTCTGGGGCCCCACGGCCCCGACGTACCGGCGGTACGAGCGGCGGTCGGTGGTCGGGACGGGCGAGGCGGTGTGGGAGCGGGCCTCCCGGTCGGTGCTCCGCTGGGGTGTGAAGACGCGCAGCGGTTTCTCGGTGCCCGACGACACGGAGGCGCGACCGGGTCAGCGGCTGGACGTGCGCTTCCGGATCGGGCCGGTCGTCGTGCGGGAGCCCGTCGAGGTCGTCGAGGTCGTGCGCACCGCCGACCGTGTCGGGTTCGCCTACCGGACGCTGCCCGGCCACCCGGTCGACGGCGAGGAGGCGTTCGTCGTCACCCGTGAGGGCGACGCGGTGTGGCTGACGCTGCGCTCCCTGACCCGGCCGTCCACGACCCGCCGCTGGGCAGTCGTGTTCCCGCTGCTCCGGGTCGCGCAGGTCGTCGTCCGCTGGCGCTACCGGCGCGCACTGCGCTGACCGGCCCGCAGCGCGATGCGCGGAACGCGCGTGACCCCCGCTCGGGATGCGCGGTCTGCGCCCGTCGCGAGTCGCGGATCCACGAACGCGTTCGTGTCCCGCCGGACGGGTGTCGTAGCGTCGCAGACACCAGGACGAACATCATCCCGCGTGCCCCGACATCCCCCGCGATCTGCGGCGGCCTGTACGCAGCGGTCGCCCTGGTCGACGCGGGACCGTCCGAGGTCCCTGTAGAGGAGGCGAAGCTCATGCCCGCCACCATCACCGCCATCCCGACACCTCTCGCCGGAGGCCCGGCCGTTCGCCGCCCGAGGCGCACCGAGACCTTCTCCGAGGTCCGCGAGGCGACCCGACGCCGGATCCTGACCGCCAGCGCGCTCGTCGCCGGCCTCGCCGCCGTCGCCGCGTTCACGCTCGCCGTGATCGCCCTGGTGGTCGCCTCGTGATCACCGCCGCAACAGCGCCGTACGACACCGTCGCGCTGACCGAACCCATCGACATGACCGCGCTGCTGCGCGAACAGGAGGCCCCCCGTGCGTGACTCCACCATGATGCAGGAACTCCGCTCCGACCCCCTGGAGTGGCACCGACGAGGTATGTCCTCGCCCGTCGAGATCGACCGGATCGTGATCAGCCGACTCGGCATCGGCGTCAGCACCGACCCCACGTACGCCGACTTCTTCCAGGCCGCCGCGTGAACGCCCTCCAGCAGGGGAGCACCGGTGTGACGGCCGATGCCACCGGGCTGACTGCCGACCACCGGGTCGTCTGGGCTCGACTGGGCCGGCTCGAAGCGCTGTGCACCGAGCGATCTGCTCGCGTCACCGCTCTCCGCACCACGACCACGACCATCTGACGTGGGCGTCGACGTCGAGCAGGCACCGCACCGCTGGGACCGTGCTCGCGTCGTCGACGCCGCCGATCGGGTCTTCACCGCCGAGGGGGCCGTCGGTCTCGACCACGCCACCATCGCCACGCTCGCCGGGGAGGACCAGGCCACGGTCCGTGCCCTCTTCCCGGAACGGATCGACGTCGTCGTCGCCGTGCTCGAGCACCGCCACGAGCGGTGGAACGACGGTCTCGCCGATGCCGCCGTCGGGGCTGCCGACGCCCGGGACGAGATCCTGACGGTCTTCGCGCACCTCGAGTCCTGCTTCGAGGACGAGACCTGGACCGGATGTGCCTTCATCAACGGCTACGGCGAGCTCGGGCGCTCCGAGTCGCGCGTCGCCGCCCTGGCTCACGAGCACCTGCGCGGCATCGAGGCCCACCTGCACGCGCTCGCCGGTCGCGCAGGACTGCCCCTGCACGTCGCCGACGCGTTGTCGCTGCTCGTCGAAGGCGCCAAGGTGGAGGCAGCGATCCACCGCACGACCCGTCCGGCGCGCTCCGCCCGGCTCGCCGCGGCGACGCTGATGACGGCCTACGCGCCGAACGCGCACACCGACTTCATCTGAGCCCTGCCGGACCGACGGTCGGGAGGCACGGCCTCCTCCCGTCGACCGGTGCCGCCACGAGCTGGCCGGGTCAATCCGGTACCGGACCCCGCGCCGAGCGCCCGAGCGTGGCCATCGGGGTCTCGCCGACCTCTGCCACGTACTGCTGCGCGAAGCGACCGAGGTGCGCGAAGCCCCACCCCGCGGCCACTTCGCGGACGGTGACGGCGGTCGGCTCGGAGGCGAGCAGCTCCTGCCGCACCCGGTCCAGGCGCACCTGCCGGATGTAGGCATTCGGCGTGGTCTGCAGGTCCCGCTGGAACGCCTCCTGCAGTGCACGCAGGCTCACGTCGAGGTGTCGCGCCAGCGAGCTCGTCGTGATCGGCATCCGGGCGTGGTCGTCGACGTACTCGACGGCTGCGCGGACGTGCACCGACAGTGCCGTGCCCTCGGGGCTCCGGCGTGCCGGGCGCTGCTGCGGGTACATCTCGAGCAGGGACGCCGCGGCCAGTCGCGCCATCTCGGCGTGCAGCAGGCGGCCTGGCGTGCCGTCACGCAGGGTGTGCGAGATGAGCGACACCGTGTTGTGCCAGGTCCGGACGGACTGGTCGGACGGTGGTGTCGTGTGGTCGAAGCGCAGTCCGGCGGTCAGGTCCGCACCCTGCTCGGCTGCGACGCGTTCGACGACCTCACGAGACAGGTGCACGAGCCGCTGCTCGTAGTCCTCCATCGTGAACGAGAACGTGCGCTCGGGCAGCAGCGGCACCGGGATGCCCGGTTCCATGTCGAGGACGCTGCCCCCGGTGTCGAGCCGGGACGACCCGGACTGCAGCCACTGGACGATGACGGCGTCCGACGGCGGCAGTTCCCCGTCGACGTGTCCCGCGAACTGGGCGGTGTGCAGCGACATCGTGCTGTCGCCGAGTGCCGCGTACCGGAACGAGAACGGGGTCGCGACGGGCTCGACGCGGAGTTCCGCGCCGTAGAGGTCCGCGATGAAGGTCGCGGCCTCCCCGAGGTCCGTGCCCGTCACGTCGAGACGCACCGGCATCGCGTCGTCGATCGGCATCACGCGAAGCATCCCACGACAGCCGTCCCCCGTGGCAGTCCGGTGTCCGGGAACCGCCACGGGGGGCCGACCGGTCGCGTCCTCCGGAGCATCGGTGGCCAGGGTCAGCCGCGGATGGCCTCGGCCAGCTTCACCCGGCCACCGGTGCGGAGCAGCGCGTTCTCGTAGACCCGGGCACCGAGGAGCACCACGACGAGGGCGGACGCTGCGACGACGACCAGCGAGAGCACGGGCTCCCACCACTCGGCCGTCCCCAGGAAGATCCGGACCGGCATGCCGATCGGGGCGCTGAACGGCACGTACGACATGATGCCGAGGATCGTCGGGTCGTCCGCGGCGAACACGATGAGGAAGTACGGGATCATCAGCAGCATCATCACCGGGGTCGTCACGCTGCCGACGTCCTCCTGACGGGACACCAGGGCCGCCGACGCCGCGAACAGCGCCGCGATGAGGACGAACCCGATCGCGAAGAACCCGACGAACCACAGCGCGCTCGGGCCGAGCAGTGTGAAGAGGTTGTCCTGGCCGGTCACCGCGAGTGCGACGGCGGCGGCGATCGCGATCGCGACGATCTGTCCGAGGGCCATCGCGCTGTTGCCGATCACCTTCCCCGCGAGCAGTGCTCGTGCGGGGATCGCCGCCATCAGGATCTCGACGACCCGGGTGGACTTCTCCTCCACCACGCTCTGCGCGATCGACTGTCCGAACGTCACGGCCGAGGCGAAGAAGACCACGCCGAACGCGATCCCCACCAGGGACACCAGCCCGGGCGGCAGCGCACCGGGGTCGAGCAGGTCGACCTCGGGGGAGACGCTGAGCGCCTGCACGACGTCGGTCGGGGCGCTGTCGAGTCCGACGACCCGGAAGCCGAGCTGTCCGCCGTCGGGGACGATCGCGGCGTCCACCTCGCCGTCGCGCACGAGCTGTTCGGCGGCTGCGCGGTCGGACGCCCGTGTCACGTCCAGCCCGTCGGAGCTCGGCAGGCTCACACCGCTGACCACGGCGACCGGCGTCGTCGCGTTCGCCGCTGACTTGCCGACGATGCCCGCGACGACGATGCCGGCCACGACCATCACGAGCAGGATCGCCGCGGAGACGACGAACGCCTTGCTGCGGAGCCGGGCCTGGATCTCCCGCACGGTGACGAGCCGGACCGCGTCGACGGTGCTGCGCTGGACGACGCTCATCGGACGACCTCCGTGAAGACCTCGCTGAGACGGGGGACCCGCGGACCGAACGACGCCACCGCGCCCCGGCCGACCGCGCGCTGCAGGACGGCCTGGGCGACGGACTCGTCTGCTTCGAACAGGGCGTAGCCGCCGTCGAACTCCCGGATGGTGACGCCCGGTTCGTCGCGGAGCCAGGCGGCGTCGTCCGCCACCAGGATCTCCCACGCCGCCGGACCCGCCTTCCGTCGGAGTTCGTCCTGCGGCCCGGCCGCCCGGATGCGACCGCCCGCGATCACGACGACGTCGTCGCAGAGCCGCTCGACCACGTCGAGCTGGTGGCTGGAGAACAGCACCGGCACGCCGTCCGCCGCGGTCTCGCGGAGGACGCCGAGGACCGTGTCGACGGCCATCGGGTCGAGGCCGGAGAACGGCTCGTCGAGCACCAGGACCTCCGGCCGGTGGGCCAGGGCGGCAGCGACCTGCACGCGCTGCTGGTTGCCGAGCGAGAGCTTCTCCACCGGGTCGCCGGCATGTGGGCCGAGTTCGAGCCGCTCGAGCAGCTCGGTGGTCCGCGCCGTCGCGGTCCGGCGGTCGACACCGTGCAGCCGCGCCAGGTACGTGACCTGTTCGGCCACCGGCATCTTCGGGTACAGGCCGCGTTCCTCGGGCATGTACCCGAACCGACGCCGGTCGGCCGGGCCGATCGGGACGCCGTCGATGGCGACCGTGCCGCTGTCAGCGTCCAGCACGCCGAGCATGATGCGCATGGTGGTGGTCTTGCCGGCGCCGTTGCCACCGACGAACCCGGTCAACCGGCCCCGACCGACCGTGAAGCCGACGTCGTCGAGCACGCGGCGCTCGCCGAAGTGCTTGGTCACTCCCTCGATGCTGAGCATGACGGGTCCCTTCCGCAGCGACCGTCGCTGCGCCTCTGACGGTACGAGGGCGGGTGGGGCCGGCGCCTCCGGCACGAGACGGGGATCGTCACCCGGGCTCCTCCGCCACGCGGGGGAGACGGTCCTTTCCGCGAGACGCAACGTGGGCGGTTCCGCGCAACGGAACACCCTTGCGCCGTGCCGCCGACGTTGCGTCTCCCGGGGGAGGGCTCAGTCGCCGGAGCGGACCACGCCGTTCTCGTACGCCCACACCACGGCCTGGATCCGGTCCCGCACGCCGAGCTTCTGCAGCACGTTCGACACGTGGGTCTTCACGGTGGCGTCCCCGACGAAGAGCAGCCGGGCGATCTCGGCGTTGCTCAGTCCGCGCCCGAGCAGCCGGAGCACCTCGGTCTCGCGCTCGGTCAGGCCGGCCACCGGACCAGCACCGGGTCCGGCGTCCACGCCGGCGGTCGCGGGCACGGTCACCGGCGCCACCACCGGCGCGCTCGCGCTCGTCGCGCGGCTGATCACCCGTCGGGTCACGTCCGGGGAGAGCAGGGCGTCCCCGGCCGCGACCGTGCGCACCGCCTCGATGAGCTTCTCGGGGGACGCGTTCTTCAGCAGGAACCCGCTGGCCCCGGCGGCGAGGGCGTCGAACAGGTACTCGTCGGTGTCGAACGTCGTCAGCACGAGCACCGCCGGCGGGTCGTCGGTGGCGGTGATGCGCCGAGCGGCCTCCAGCCCGTCGACGCCGGGCATCTGCACGTCGAGGCAGACGACGTCCGGCCGGTGGGCGACGACGGCGGCCACGGCTGCGGCGCCGTCGGCGGCTTCGGCCACGACCTGCACACCCGGTTCCGATTCCAGGATCACCCGGAAACCGGCCCGCACCAGGTCCTGGTCGTCGGCCAGGACCACCCGGATCACGCCGTCGGCAGCCATGCCCGCACCAGGTAGCCGCCGCGGGCACGGGGCCCGATCTCGATCCGTCCGCCGACCGCGGCGACGCGCTCGCGCATGCCGACGTGGCCGAGTCCGCTGCCCACGGTCGACCGGGAGGCCCGTGCCCCGGCCCCGGTGTCCGTCACCTCGAGCTCGAGGCCGTCCGGCAGGTACCGCAGCCGCAGGTCGGCGCGGGCGTCGTGCCCCGCGTGCTTGAGGACGTTCGTCACGGCCTCCTGCGCGATCCGGTAGGCGACCGCCGCGACGGTCGGCGGAACGGGTCGGACGTCACCGACGACGCTGAAGCCGGTGTCGTGTCCGGCGCTCGTCGCGGCAGCGGCCAGTTCCGGCAGCCGCGCGAGCCCCTCGGTGCTCGGCGCGTCGGCGGGCAGCGTGTGACCGTCCGCATCGGACTGCCGGAGGGTGCCGAGCATCCGCCGCAGTTCCTCCACCGCGGTCCGGGCACTGTCCTCGACGACCCCGAGGGACGCCGCGGCCTGTACCGGGTCGCGCTCGATCACCCGTCGGGCGGCGCCGGCCTGCACGCCCATCAGGGACACGTGGTGGGCGACGACGTCGTGGAGCTCGCGGGCGATGCGGACCCGTTCGAGGGCGACCGCCTGCGCCGCGGACCGCTCCCGCTCGGCGGCCAGTTCGACCGTGCGCTCGTCGAGGTCGTGCTTGGCGACCGCGGCCGTCCACGCCCGGTTGCCGGAGTACCAGGCGGCGCCGAAGTACACCAGGTTGATGATGATCGACAGCAGCGAGTTCGCCACGAACGGTGGGATCACCGAGTCGCCGTCGCCCGGCAGCGCGCTCGGCACCGACCACCGGAACACGATCGCCAGGAACACCCACGCGAACATGCCGAGGATGAGGAACCAGCGCACCGCCTCGGCGCGGACCCGGTCCGAGCACCAGGCGCCGACGGTGTACAGGGCGATGAAGAGCGTGAAGTTGACGAACAGCCCTTCGGGCACCTGCAGGAGCTGGGTCGCGGCGAACGCCAGCGCGGCGACCACGGCGACCGACATCGGGAAGCGCCGCCGGACCGCGAGCGGTCCGGCGTTCGCGACGACCATGAGCGCCGACACCCACCAGGGGGCCGGGTCGTCGTACAGGCCGAGCGCGCCGTAGAGGGTCATCGACACCGTCAGGGCGGCGGCGAGCACGAGCGCCAGGACCACGTCCTGTCGGTGTTCGCGCCGTCCCACCGGGAGTCGCGACCACTCCTCGCCCCGCGCCGGGTCGTGCCCGGCGGTCACCCCCGTGCCCGTCATGAGGACCACGGTAGCGGCTCCCGTCGGCCGGGCCGCCGGGGCGATCCCGACCTGTGGACGGCGGCGCGGGAACGGCCGTCTGTGGAGGTTGACGGACGGGAGGCGGTGGCGCGGGCCTCCCGTCCGTCACCCGCGCAGCGGGATCAGCGGTAGGCGCGCTCGTACGGTGCGGGCTTGTACGGCAGGTCCACCCGGAGCGCCTGCGCGGCACGGATCGGGAAGTTCGGGTCGCGCAGGGCACCACGACCGACGAGGACCACGTCAGCCTGCCCGAGCGCGACGATCTGCTCGGCCTGGAACGGGTCGTCGATCATCCCGACGGCCGCGACCGGCACGCCCGTGGCCTGCCGGATCGCGGTCGCGAACGGCAGCTGGTAGCCAGGACCGACCGGGATCGGGGCGTTCTGGACGTTGCCGCCGGTCGACACCGAGACCAGGTCCACGCCGTGCTCGCCGAGCCAGGCCGACAGCTGCTCGGACTCGGCGAGGTCCCAGCCGCCCTCGACCCAGTCGGTCGCGGACAGGCGGACGACGAGGGGGACGTCCTCGCCGACCTCGGCCCGGACGGCGTCGACGGTCTCGAGCAGCGCACGGGCGCGGTTCTCGAGCGAGCCGCCGTACTGGTCGGTGCGCTCGTTCGACAGGGGCGACAGGAACTCGTGCAGCAGGTACCCGTGGGCGCCGTGCAGCTCGAGGAGGTCGAAGCCGGCGTCGACCGCGCGACGGGCGGCGGCCGCGAAGGCGCGGACCACCTCCGCGATGCCCTCGACGGTCAGCTCGGTGGGGACGTGCAGTCCGGGGAACGCGATCGGCGACGGGCCGACCGGCTGCCAGCCGCCCTGCTCCGGCGCGACGTTGCCGCCACCCGCCGTGGGACCCCACTCGCGGCTGGTGGAGGCCTTGCGGCCGGCGTGCGCGAGCTGGATGCCGGCGACGGCGCCCTGGCTGTGGATGAAGTCGGTGATCGGGCGGAACGCGTCGCGCTGCTCGTCGTTCCACAGGCCCAGGTCCTGCGGGCTGATCCGACCCTCGGGAACGACGCCGGTGGCCTCGACGACCACCGCGCCGGCACCGCCGCGGGCCAGGCCGCCGAGGTGCACGAGGTGCCAGGGGGTGGGGACGCCGTCCTGCGCCTCGACCATGTACTGGCACATCGGCGGGATCCAGACGCGGTTCCGGATCTCGAGTCCGCGGAGGGTGATGGGGTCGAAGAGTGCGTGGGTCACGCGGGTCCTTCCCGGTTGTTCGGTTCGTGGGCCTGTCCACAGTACGACTGTCGTCGTACCGATTGCCCGGGAAGGTCGCCGCGGGGCCTCAACCGCAGTACTCGTACGGCGGCCGCGGGTCGTCGCCGACCCACACCCCGGTCACGAGTTCCCCGCCTTCGTCCATCTCGAACGTCACCGACCGGTCGCCGTCACGGACGCTCCAGTAGGCGAACGCGGGGGACGAGTCGTCGCCGTACCCCGGGGTCCGGGTGAGGTCCGGGTACGCGGCCCGGAGCTGGTCGATGCTGTTCCCCCGGCCCATCCCGGCCGCGGTGGTCAGGCCGCTCGCGTCGACACCGACGACCTTCCCGCCCGCCTGCACGACGATGACGTGCAGGTCACCGGAGTCGAAGAACCCCACGTTCGGGTTCGGGCAGGCGCCGTTCGTCTGCGGCAGGACGGGTTCGACCTCGTCCACCACGTCCTGGTACGAGCTGCCGATGGTGATCGGCCCGACCCCCGCGCCGCTGACGACCCAGGAGCCCGGTCCGACCCGGTCGGACGAGAGCCCGGCGATGGTCGCCGGCAGCAGGCCCGAGGTCGGGAAGTTGACCTGGTCGATCGTGATCCACCGACCGTCGCTGTCCCACCACGAGGTCTCGGCACCGACGAAGTCCGGGTCCGCCGCGTCCGGCAGCCGGCAGACCGTGCCACCGTCACCCGGCGCGCAGTCTGCGCCCGCGGCGCGGAGCCCGTCTTCGCGCTCAGCGAGAGCGGTGGCGGAGGCACTGCCGATGGTGACGTGGACGCTGCCGACGTCCGTGCGTGGCTGCGCCCAGTCACAGGCGAGCCACGTCGCGGCCGTCCAGGTGCCGCCGGAGTACGTGGTCGACGCGGGTGCCGGAACGGTCGTCCCGTCCGGGTGCGCGGGTGTCTGGGCGAGTGGCGTCGCGCCGAAGAACCGCTGCCGGTCCGCGTCCGAGTACAGCGCCCGGCAGTCGGCCGGGTACCGAGACGGTGCCGCGGCGCTCGATGCGGACGGCCTCGGAGCAGGGGTGTCGACGACCGGCGCCGACGCCGGAGTGCTCGCGGACACCGAGGGCTCGGCGGTCGGGCTCGGCGCCGGGGCGGCCTGCTGGACCTGCGGGACGACGGCGAGGGCGACGGCGCCACCGGCCGTGCCGAGGGCGAGGAGGGCGACGGTGGCGATGACGATGCGGCTGCGGTGCCGCCGCGGCTCCGGGTGTCGCTCCTCGGCGTGCTCGAGGACGTTCTGCTTCATCGAGACGAGCATCCGCTGCAGGTCGTCTCCGGTGGGGGGCTCAGTGTTCATCGTGCGTCACCGCCTTCTTCAGTCGTGCTCGGGAGCGGGACACCCGCTGGGTCACGGCGCCGACGCTCAGCCCGAGCATCGCGGCCGCCTCGCTGTACGAGTGGCCCTCGATCAGGCACAGCTCGCAGATCCGCCGGTCGAGCGGCGTGAGCGCGTCGATCTCGTCACGGACCCACCGGAGGCGCTCACGGGCCTCCTGGTCGGCTTCCGGCACGGCGAGCTCGGCCGGCAGCTCGTCGGCCGCCCGTCCGGCGATCGCCCGCGCCTGGTTCCGCGCGTGGTTCCGGCACACCACCAGCAGCCAGGGGAGGAGCGCACGGGTCGACAGCTGCAGGGTGTCGGCCTTCTGCCAGAGCGTCAGGAACGTGTCCTGGACGAGCTCCTCGACGTCCTGCCTGCTGCCGGCCAGCGCCCACGCGTAGCGGGTGACCGTCGGTGCGAACCGGTCGAACGCGTCCGCCAGCGCGGCGCGGTCCCCACCCGCCAGTCGTCGGGTGAGGGCGACGTCTGCGTCGGTGTCGGTCTCGGTGTCCACGGTGCCTCCTTCACTACAGCAATGTCGAGGGAGCGGCGATCCTGACGAAGTCGTGTCCGGCGGATCCGCGTCCTCCACCGGTGACGCGGTCCTGTGCGCGAGGTCAACGGAACGGCACTACGCTCGGACGCGGCCCGCGACGCGATGCTGCGCCAGGTCTGCGGGCCGTCCAGCTCTGGCGTCCAGGAGGACCGAAGTGACCGATTCCGCACCCGTCGACCCCACATCGACCGCAGGATGGAAGCAGCTCGACGGCATCGCCGCCGGCTTCTCCCCGGACCTCCGGGGGTGGTTCGACGCCGACCCCGGTCGTGCCGAGAAGTACACCTTCCAGGCCGCGGACCTGACGGTCGACCTGTCGAAGGGCCTGGTGACCGAAGAGGTCCTGCAGGCACTGCTGCAGGTCGCCGAGGACACCGGCGTCGCCGAGCGCTACCAGGCGATGATCTCCGGTGAGCGCATCAACGTGACCGAGGACCGCGCCGTGCTGCACACCGCGCTCCGCCGACCGAAGGCGACCGAGGGCCTGGTCCCCGCCGCACCCCTGACCGTCGACGGCCAGGACGTCGACGCCGACGTGCACGCCACGCTCGACAAGGTCTACGGCTTCGCCGAGCAGGTCCGTTCCGGCGCCTGGACGGGCGTCACCGGCAAGCGCATCGAGACCGTCGTCAACATCGGCATCGGCGGGTCCGACCTCGGCCCCGTCATGGTCTACGAAGCCCTCAAGCCGTACGTGCAGCAGGGGCTCGAGGTGCGCTTCGTCTCGAACATCGACCCCGCCGACATCCACGAGAAGACCGCGGGCCTCGACCCCGAAACCACGCTCTTCATCGTCGCGTCGAAGACCTTCGGCACCCTCGAGACCCTCACGAACGCCCGTCTCGCGCGCCAGTGGCTCTGGTCGGAGCTCGGCCTGTCCGACGCCGGCGACGACGAGAAGAAGGACGCCGTCGCGAAGCACTTCGTCGCCGTGTCCACCGCGCTCGACAAGGTCGCCGCGTTCGGCATCGACCCGGAGAACGCCTTCGGCTTCTGGGACTGGGTCGGCGGCCGCTACTCGGTCGACTCCGCGATCGGCACCAGCGTCGTCATCGCGATCGGCAAGGAGAACTGGGAGCAGTTCCTCGCCGGTTTCCACGCCATCGACGAGCACATGCGCACCGCCCCGCTCGAGCAGAACGTCCCCGTCCTGATGGGCCTGCTCAACGTCTGGTACACGAACTTCCTCGGCGCCCAGAGCCACGCGGTGCTGCCGTACACGCAGTACCTGCACCGCTTCCCGGCCTACCTGCAGCAGCTCACGATGGAGTCGAACGGCAAGCGCGTCCGCTGGGACGGCTCGGACGTCGTCACCGACACCGGAGAGGTCTTCTGGGGCGAGCCCGGCACGAACGGCCAGCACGCGTTCTACCAGCTCATCCACCAGGGCACCCGGCTGATCCCGGCCGACTTCATCACGGTCGCCAAGCCCGCCCACGCCCTGCAGGACCTGTCCGGCGACGGCAAGGCCGTACAGCCCGGCCAGGACGTCCACTCCCTGTTCCTGGCGAACTTCTTCGCGCAGTCGAAGGCGCTGGCGTTCGGCAAGACCGCCGACGAGGTCCGTGCCGAGGGCACCACCGACGAGATGATCGTCGCGGCCCGCACCTTCACCGGCAACAAGCCGTCGACGTCCATCCTGGCGCCGGAGCTCACCCCGAGCGTCCTCGGCCAGCTGATCGCCCTCTACGAGCACATCGTGTTCACCGAGGGCACCATCTGGGGCATCGACTCGTTCGACCAGTGGGGTGTCGAGCTCGGCAAGCAGCTGGCGCTGCAGGTCGCCCCGGCGGTCGACGGTGACCAGGACGCCCTGGACGCGCAGGACTCCTCGACGAAGGCGCTCATCGCCAAGTACCTCGAGCTGCGCGGCTGATCCGACGCACCTGACACGAGAGGCCCCGTCGCTCCGGCGACGGGGCCTCTCGTGCGGTGTGGAGCCGGGCTGTCAGTCCCGCCGCACCAGCACCACCGAGTCCTCGAGCGTCGCCGGACTGCCGTCCGGCGCGGCGATGTGCCGCGTGTGGAGCTCGGCGACCTCGACGGTCCACCGGTCGTCCAGTGCGAGCTGCTTGACCTGTTCCGCCGGCCCGACCAGGGGCTCGGCGTGCGCGTGCTCCCCGTGCGACGCCCACGACGGCGACCCGGCGTGCCCGACGACGACCAGGCGGCCGCCCGGCGCCACGAGCCGCGTCGCCCGTCGGAGCACCGCTGTCCGCGGGAACGACACCGACGAGTGCAGGAACGACGCCGCGACGAGGTCGAACCGGTCGTCGGTGTCCCAGGTGGCCAGGTCGGCCTGCACCCAGGTCACCCGGTCGCCCAGTCCGACGCGCTCGGCCTCGGTCCGGCCGCGCGCGAGGGCGTTGGAGGCGATGTCGACGGCGGTGACGTGCCACCCCTGCGCCGCCAGCCACAGTGCGTCGCCACCCTCACCGCTCCCGAGGTCGAGCGCGCGGAGCGGATGATCCGAGCGAGTGGGGGCGAGCGGGGCCACCGTGTCGACGAGCGAGGCGTTCGGCGCCCCGGACCAGATCGGGGCGTCACCGTAGCGGGCGGTCCAGAAGGCCTCGGCATCCGCGCCGGGAGCGGGTTGTGCGGTCATCCGCGCAGCTTCGCACCGGCGCTCGGGGACGGCCAGTACGATTGCCGGATCGGCAACGGCGACGACGTTCCCGGGGTCCGTCCGGCGCAGTCGCAACGGAGACCCAGCATCGATACGGAAGTATGTGCAAGTGACGATCATGACCGAGCGGCCTCAGCAGGACACCCCGAGCGCCGAGACGGAACGACCCGGCAACGCGACCGTCCGTTTCCAGAACGCCGCGATCCTCGCCGTGGAGACCACCGTCGCCGAGCGCGTGACCACGTCCGCGGACATCGAGGAGAAGCTCCGCGGTGTGCTCCGCCGGCTCCGCCTGCCGATGGGGCTGCTCGAACGCGTCGCCGGGGTGCGGGAGCGCCGCAACTGGGGCGAGGACCAGTCCTTCCAGACCGCCGCGATCGACGCCGGACGTCGGGCGATGGCCGCCGCGGGCATCCAGCCGGAGGACGTCGGCCTGCTCATCAACACGTCGGTGACCCGTCCGCACCTCGAGCCCTCGGTGGCCGTACGGCTGCACCACGGCCTCGGCCTGCCGACGTCGGCGATCAACTTCGACATCGCGAACGCCTGCCTCGGCTTCGTCAACGCGATGAGCGTCGCCGCCGGCATGATCGACTCCGGTCAGATCAAGTACGCGCTCATCGTGGACGGCGAGGACGCCGACCAGGTGCAGCTGAACACGATCGACCGCCTGAACCAGGGCGGTCGGAACCGCAAGGACTTCATGAGCGAGTTCGCCAGCCTGACGCTCGGCTCCGGCGCTGCTGCCGCCGTGCTCGGCCCGGCGGACCTGCACCCGGCCGGCCACCGCATCGTCGGCGGAGTCACGCGCGCGGCCACCCAGTGGTACGACCTGTGCGTCGGCAGCGTCGACGGCATGTTCACGGACGCGAAGATGCTGCTCAAGGGCGGCATGGAGCTCGTCGTCGCCGCCTGGAACGAGGCCCGTGCCCACTTCGACTGGGCCGACATGGACCGCTACGTCCTGCACCAGGTCTCGGACGTGCACACGAACGCCTTCGTCCAGGCCATCGGTGTCGAGCGTGACAAGGTCCCGACCACCTACGAGCGCTTCGGCAACGTCGGCCCGGCGTCGATCCCGATCACCCTCGCGGACGAGGTCACCCGTGGCTCCATCCGCCCCGGAGACCGCGTGTTCCTCGGCGGCGTCGGCTCCGGCATCAACACGGCGATGATGGAACTGCGCTGGTGACACCGCGGTTGCCCCGCGTCGCCGCGACCACGGCTCCGGCGACGCTCCCGCCGCCCCTGCCCGGACTCGACCCGGCCTGGTCCCGCCTGGTCACGGTCCCCGCGACTCCCGACCGCTCGGGAGGCCCGGCTCGCCCCGCGCGGACCTGGCACCTCCTCGACACGGCCGCGTCCCTGGCGGAGCTCGGCGTCGAGCCCGTCGGCACGCTGCTCTGCGTGCACGGCAACCCGACCTGGTCCTACCTGTGGCGCTCGGTCGTCGCGCGGTCCCTCGAGGTCGCCGCTGCCGGCGGTCCGGTCTGGCGCGTCGTCGCCGTCGACCAGCTCGGCATGGGCTTCTCGGAGCGCACGGGCGTCGACCACCGCCTGGCGGACCGGGTCGCCGAACTCGGCGCCCTGACCGACGAACTCGGGCTCGCGGGTCCCGTCGTCACGCTCGGCCACGACTGGGGCGGCGTCGTCTCCCTCGGCTGGGCCGTGGACCACCCGGACCTCGTCGTCGCGGTGACGACCTGCAACACCGCCGTACACCAGCCGGAGGACGCGCCGATCCCGGCGCCGCTCCGCCTGGCGCTCCGTCCCGAGCTGCTCGGCCGGGCAACCGTCGTCACGCCGGCGTTCATCGAGACCACCCTGGCGATCGCGCACCCGCGGCTCGACCGAGCGACCGCCGATGCCTACCGTGCGCCGTACCGCGGTGCAGCACGGCGGGGCGCCGTCGGCGGCTTCGTCGCGGACATCCCCGTCGACGCCACCCACCCGAGCGCTCGCGAGCTCGACCGGATCGCGGCGGGCGTCGCGGCGCTGGACGTCCCCGCCCTGCTCCTCTGGGGCCCGCGCGACCCGGTGTTCCTCGAGCGCTACCTCGACGACCTCGCCGCACGGCTGCCGCAGGCCGACGTGCACCGGTTCGAGGGCGCCGGACACCTGCTGCCGGACGACGCCGACGTCGCCGGGACGGTCTTCGACTGGCTCGGTGACCACCTGCCAGACGGTGTCCTGCCCACCTTTGCCGCACCGGGCCTCCCGGCAGACGACGTCGCCAGCACGGCCGACGCCAGCGCCGACCGGGCAGAGCACGCGCACCGCCCGCTCTGGACGCACCTGACCGGACTCCGCGACAGCGACGAGCCCGCCCTGGTGGACATGGCCGCACCCGGCGGCACGCGGACGATCAGCTGGCGGCTGCTCGCCCGACGCATCGACGAGGTCGCCGCCGGGCTCGTCGACCTCGGCGTCCGACCCGGCGACCGGGTGTCGCTCCTGGTCACGCCCGGCGCGGACCTGACCGCCGCCCTGTACGCCTGCGTCCGGATCGGCGCGGTCGTCGTCGTCGCGGACGCGGGGCTCGGCCTCGGCGGGCTGACCCGCGCCGTCCGCGGTGCCCGTCCGGACTGGATCATCGGCGCCCTGCCCGGACTCGCAGCCGCACGGGCCCTCGGTTGGCCCGGGCGTCGGATCGCGACCGTGGCGCTCCCCGCACCGGCACGCCGGGCCCTGCGGGTCGAGCACACCCTGGCCGCCGTGGCCCGCCGCGGGGCCGCACGGCTCGCTGCCGGAGCCGCACTGCCGCCCGCACCCGCCTCCGACGCTCCGGCAGCGGTCCTCTTCACCTCCGGGTCGACCGGACCGGCGAAGGGCGTCGTCTACACGCACGGCCAGCTCGGCGCGGTGCGGGACGCCCTCGCCGGCCAGTACGGCGTCGGCGTCGGCACCGGCCTGGTGGCGGGCTTCGCACCGTTCGCACTCCTCGGCCCCGCCCTCGGCGCCCGCTCGGTCGCACCCGACATGGACGTCACCGCGCCCAGGACGCTGACCGCACGAGCGGTCGCCGACGCGGTGGTCGCAGCGGACGCCACCGTGGTGTTCCTCTCCCCGGCGGCCCTGGCGAACGTCGTCGCGACGGCGTCCGCCCTCAGCGACGACGACCGGCGGGCACTCGGCCGCGTGCGGCTGTTCCTGTCCGCGGGTGCCCCGGTGTCGGCGGCGCTGCTCACCGCGGCGACCGAGCTGATGCCGAACGCCAGTGCGCACACCCCCTACGGCATGACCGAGGGGCTGCTGATGACGGACGTCGACCTGGACGGGGTCCGCGCCGCCGGGTCCGGCGACGACGGGACGTCGGCAGTCGGCATCTGCGTCGGCCGACCAGCTGCGTCGGTGCGGGTGCGGATCGCCCCGCTCGACGCCGACGGCCGCGCGACCGGAGCACTCACCGAGACACCGGACGTCACCGGCGAGATCGTCGTCGTCGCCCCGCACGTGCGCGACCACTACGACCGCCTCTGGCGAGCCGACCGCGCCTCGCGTCTCGGCGTCGACGACCCGCGCGGCCACCGGACGGGCGACGTCGGGCACCTCGACGCGTCCGGCCAGCTCTGGGTCGAGGGCCGCATGCAGCACGTCGTCACCACCGCGGACGGCGTCGTCACGCCGGTCGGCCCGGAACAGCGCATCGAGCGGGTGGACGGCATCGGCCGTGTCGGCATCGCCGGCATCGGCCCGGCCGGCACGCAGCAGGTGGTCGCCGTCATCGAGACCGTCCCCGCCGCTCGTCGTCCCGGCCTCGCGGACCCCGCACTCGCCGAGCGCGTCCGTGCTGCGGCCGGGGTGCCGGTCGCGGCGGTCCTCGTCGTCCCGGTGCTGCCGACGGACATCCGGCACAACTCGAAGGTCGACCGGGCCCGACTGTCCCGCTGGGCGGCGACGGTGCTCTCCGGGGGACGGATGACCCGCCCGTGAAGGTCCTGGTCACCGGTGCGAGCGGCTTCCTCGGTCGTGCGGTCGCCGCCGCCGTCCGGGACGCCGGGCAAGAGGTCCGGACGTTCCAGCGCCGGCCCTCCCGTGTCGAGGGCGTCACCGACTCGCTCGGCACGATGACCGATGCGGCCGCGGTCCGTTCCGCCGTCGCGGGGGTCGAGGCGGTCGTGCACCTCGCCGCCAAGGTGTCGCTCGCCGGGGACCCCGCCGACTTCGCGCGGATCAACGTCGACGGGACGCGTGTCCTGCTCGCCGCCGCACGCGAGGCCGGAGCCACACGCTTCGTGTTCGTCTCGTCGCCCTCCGTCGCGCACACCGGGACGTCGATCGCCGGTGACGACGCCACCCCCGCCGCCCCCGAGACCGCCCGTGGCGACTACGCCCGCACGAAGGCCGCCGCCGAGCGCCTGGCACTGGACGCCGACGCCCCCGGCTTCGCGGTCGTCGCCGTCCGCCCGCACCTGGTGTGGGGGCCGGGCGACGAACAGCTCGTCGGCCGGATCGTCGACCGGGCCCGCAGCGGGCGCCTGCCGGTGCTGGACTCCGGCGCCGCCCTGATCGACACCTGCTACGTCGACAACGCCGCGACCGCGATGGTCGCCGCGCTGCACCGCGCCGAGGACGTGCACGGCCAGGCGTACGTCGTGACGAACGGGGAACCCCGTCCGGTCGGTGAGCTCCTGGCGGGGATCTGCACGGCCTCCGGCGTCCCCGCGCCCCGCCGGCACGTGCCGGCCGCGCTCGCCCGGATCGCCGGGTCCGCCGTGGAGGCCGTGTGGCGCGTCCGTCCCGGCACCGACGAGCCGCCGATGACCCGGTTCCTCGCCGAACAGCTCTCGACGGCGCACTGGTTCGACCAGCGCCGCACCCGGTCGGACCTGCGGTGGTCGCCGTCGGTTTCGATCGACGAGGGACTCCGCGCGCTGGCCGCCGCCGCACACTGACCGCGATGGGGCGGGTGCGCCGTGGTGCCGGCCCGTCCCGGTCGGGAGGCCCGTGGTGGCGCCGCCACGGGCCTCCCGACCGGGAACGGTGCACGCACGCGCCCCGGTGGTGTGACACGGGTACTGTTCCCGGGGTGCGCGACCTCCGGAGCCTGCCCGCGACCATCGGCCTCGCCGTCGCACTCGTCCTGATGTCTGCCGCGGTGCTCGTCCCCGGTCTGACCGGCTGGGACGTGCACGTCCGGTACTTCCCGCCGCTGCACGCCTCGTGGGAGCCGCGCGTCGGACCCGGGACCATCCCGGCCGTGCTGCTGGCGCTGCTGGCGGTCGTCGCCGCGCCCCGACTGACGGCGCGACTGCGCTGGCCGTGGCTGCTGCTCATCGGGTACGCCGTCACCGTGGCCTGGTTCGCCGCCCTGGCGCTGGTGGACGGGACCGACGGGGTCGGGCGCATCCTGGACACCGGATACGAGTACATGGACACGGCTCGCGACGTCGCCGGTCGCCCGTTCGCCGAGACGCTCGACGGCTACATCCCGCGGATCGTGGACGGCCCGGGCAAGTGGCCGGTCCACATCGCCGGACACCCGCCGGGCGCACTCCTGTTCTACGTGGTCCTCGTCCGGCTCGGTGTCACCACGGGTCTCGCTGCCGGGTGGGTCACGCTGCTCGTCGCGGCGACGACGCCGGTCGCCGTGCTGCTCACCCTCCGTCGGCTCGGAGCGGGATCGGCGGCCCGTCGGGCAGCACCCTTCCTGGTGCTCGGGCCCGCGGCGGTGTGGTCGGCGGTGTCCGCCGACGCGGTGTTCGCCGCCGTCGGGGCATGGGCTGCGTGCCTGCTGGCCGTGGCGGCGTCCAGCAGGACCCGGACCGCGACCGCGGCGTGGGGGATCGGCGCCGGCCTGCTGTTCGGGTACGCCGTGATGATGTCCTACGGCCTGCCGTTGCTCGGGGTCCTCGCCGTCGCGGTGCTGCTCGCCGCGCGCAACTGGCGGCCGTTCGTCTGGGCGGTCGGCGGGGCGGTCGTCGTGGTCGGGGGCTTCGCCGTCTGGGGCTTCGCGTGGTGGCAGGCGTACCCGGTCCTCCGCGTGCGCTACTACGCCGGTGTGGCGCACAACCGGCCGATCACGTACTGGGCCTGGGGCAACCTGGGCGCGTTCGGCTTCAGTGCCGGACCCCTGGCCGGTGCGGCCGTGGCGCAGACCGTCGCGGTGACCGCCCGGACGCTGCGGGGAGCCGCGGGCGGCATCCGGGCCTGGTTCCGCCTGCCGAGACCGGTCGTCGTGCCCGTCCTGCTGTCGCTCGCGGGGATCGCGATGGTGTTCCTCGCCGACGCGTCCGGGATGAGCAAGGCCGAGGTCGAGCGCATCTGGTTGCCCTTCGCGCCCTGGGTCCTCGTCGGCACCGCCCTGCTGCCCGCCCGCTGGCGTCGTGTCGGTCTGGCGGTCCAGGTGCTGGCCGCGCTCCTGGTGCAGCACACGCTCGACACCGGGTGGTGACCGCGCTGCCCGCCGGGCGTCCGGGTGGCAGGACCTGAGCGGTCGGCGATGGTCACCCGTAGCGTTGTCGACATGACCACCTCTGTGCTCGTCGCCGGTGCGACCGGCGACCTCGGTTCGCGCATCGTCCGCGAACTCCTGCTCCTCGACACGCACGTGCGGGTCCTGACCCGCGGGGGATCGAACCGCGCGGCCGAGCAGTTCGCCGACCAGGACCGGGTCGAGGTCGTCGTCGCCGACTACACCGACCGGGCCGCACTGCTCCGGGCGCTCGAGGGCGTCGAGGTCGTGGTCTCGGCCGTCAGCGGCACCCGCTCGGTCATCGTCGACGCCCAGCGCGCCCTGCTCGCAGCCGCGGTCGACGCCGGCGTGCAGCGGTTCGTGCCGTCCGACTACGCGGCCGACTACCGCTCGGTCACCCCGGGCACCAACCGCAACTTCGAGCTCCGCCGTGAGTTCACCGCCGACGTCGACGCCGCGTCGATCCGTGCGACGTCGGTGCTCAACGGTGCCTTCGCCGACATGCTCACGGGGCAGGCGCCGCTGGTGCTGTTCGACCGGCAGCGCGTGCTGTTCTGGTCCTCGCCGGACCAGGTGCTCGACTTCACGACGAAGGACGACGTCGCGTGGGTCACCGCGCGGGTGGCGCTCGACACCGACGCCCCGCGGGTCGTCGAGGTGGCGGGGGACCGGGTGACCTCCCGGGAACTTGCGGACACGCTGTCCCGGCTCACCGGACGGACGTTCCGGCTGCAGTGGGCCGGGACCACGGGCCTCCTGTCCGCGATGGCCCGCACCGGACGGCGACTGTCGTCGACTGAGGACGAGACCTTCCCTGCCTGGCAGGGGATGCAGTACTTCGTGAGCATGTTCAGCGGCGAAGCCGAGCTGCGCCACGTCCGCAACGACCGCTACGGCCCCCACGACTACACGTCGGTGCGGGACGTGCTGGCGGCGCACCTCGGGGTCTGACCGCGAGGTCCGGGTCGTCGAGACGCCGCCGGGCTGTCGAGACGCCGCCGTGTCGTCAAGACGCCGCTGGGAACGGCGGCGTCTCGACGTCGTGGCGGCGTCTCGTGGCGGCGTCTCCTGTCCGGCGGGGCGTCGCACGGCCGGGAGGCCCGCACCACGTCGGTCGTCCGGGGTACCGTCGACGCATGGACCGTTCCGAGATCCTCGCGGCCGCAGCAGCGGCCCACGCCGCCCGCATCGCCGCCGCGGGCGGGGACGACACCGCCGCGCGTGACCGCGCCGAGGCGGCCTCGGCTGCGCCGGCACCCGAGCGTCGTCGGTCCGCGGACGCTGAGCGCGCCGCGGAGTCCGGGCGCGCCGCCGACCGCACGGAGGGCGCGCTCTCGGACTGGCGCCGGATGGGCACCCGTCGCGGTGTCACGCCGGACGCACAGGTCCGGAGTGCGTGGACGGTGACCGGCATCCCGGAGCAGGGGGACGCCCGGGCCTTCGCGAACGTGCTGCTCTCCACCGCGGGGCACGCCGGCCGGGTCGCCGACGCCGCGCGACGCAACGAACGGCTGACCGGTGCGGCACGCGCTGCCGCGCGACGGACGGTCCGCCGCTACACGGACCACGGCGCCGGCATGTCGGCCCTCGGCGACGTCCTCGACGCCGGACCGGTCGGGCACGACGGGCCGGTCGGGCACGACGGGTCGGCCGGGCGCGACGGGTCGGCCGGGCGAGACGACACGTCCGGGCGCGACGGGTCAGCCGGGCGAGACGGGTCGGCCGGGCGAGACGACACGACCGGACGCTGACGTCCGCTCTGCTTAGCGCCGGAACGGGTCCAGGTTGAGCACGGTGTCCTCGTAGAGGTACTGCTGGTCGCCGTAGACCGTGACGTCCGGGTTCAGCCAGACCAGGTCCTTCACCGAGAGTCCGAAGCGGTTCGCCACGGCGCCGATGAGGTCCTCCGACGCGATCCGGTAGGCGGTCGGGGCGCCGTCGGTCGAGCCCTCGCTGCTCGACTTGCCGGTGGCGTTCGGCCGGGCTCCGCCGTCGACCGGGTGCACGTTCGTGGTGCGGGACGGTACCGACCACCGGACGGGCTGCACGGCGAGCACCTTGCCGGGCCCGATCTCGACGGGCAGGTCCGGGCTGGCCGAGGCCGCCGCCGAGTAGACGACGATCGTGCCGAGCCAGGAAGGGTCTGCGCGGCCGGGGTCGAGCGCCGTCGAGGCGGGTGCTGCCGCTGCGCCGGGGCCGCCGCCGAGGGTGGTGTCGCCGACGCCGTGCCAGGTGATCCCGTCGCCGACCGAGGGCGGCGTCTCGAGGAACGTGGTCGCGACGGGGACCGGCAGGGTCGAGGCGAAACCGGTCCACTGTGCGGTGGGGGTGCCGTCCGCGCCGACGACGACGCGGTAGTGGAACCGGACGCTCCCCTTCGGTGAGACGACGTCGGCCTCGCTGAGGACACTGCCGACCGGGATCGGCGAGACGGTCGGGTCCGGCGCGGCGGCCTCGGTCGGGACGGCCGTCGGCGTTCGCGGAGAGGCGGACTCGGAGATGCGGCGGGCCTCGGCACTCGCGCTCGGGTCGGCCTGGGGTGTGCGGGGAGCGGCGCTGGCGGAGCTGCGCTGCGGCGCGGGGAACTCGTCCGGGCCGCGGAGCAGCGAGCAGCCGGCCGTGGCGGTCGTGACCACGACGGCGAGCACGAGTGCTGCCGTCAGTCTGCGGCTGTTCCCCTGGAGTCCGTCCCCGTGGTGCATGGTCCCCCTGCGCTCGTCCCCTGCGTGATGGATCGTCGTCTTCTGACCCGGAGAGCCTACCGGCGGCGACGTCACCAGCGGGATGGGAAGATCAGAGACGGTCCACCTCGCGAGCGGAGACGCTCTCCGAACGCGCGATGGACCGCTCCGACGCTGACCAGGGCTTTCGTGGACCGGTCCAAGTCGCGAATCGACAGGTTGTCCGGTTGACAGGACAAAGTTTCTGGGTCACGATCACTTCCACGCGACGACGCGCGATCACGGACGAAGGAGTCACCGACATGGTCGACATCAAACCGGCAGCACCGACTGTCGCCCTGCCCCCGGTCGGCACCGGCCCGCACCGCCGCCGCCTCGGACTGCTGGCGCTGGTCGCCACCTTCGGCGGGCTGCTCTTCGGCTACGACACCGGCGTGATCAACGGCGCCCTGCTCCCGATGAAGCAGGAGCTCGGTCTGACGAACTTCACCGAGGGCGTCGTGACGAGCTCCCTGCTGTTCGGTGCGGCCATCGGCGCCATGCTCGGCGGACGCATCGCCGACGGCTGGGGTCGCCGGAAGACGATCCTGGTGCTCGCGGTGACGTTCTTCGTCGGGACGCTCGCATGTGTGTTCGCTCCGACGTTCGGCGTCATCGTGGTCGGCCGCGTGCTCCTCGGCCTGGCGGTCGGCGGCGCGTCGACGGTCGTCCCGGTGTTCCTCGCCGAACTGGCCCCGTACGAGATCCGTGGGTCGCTGTCCGGCCGGAACGAACTCATGATCGTGATCGGGCAGCTCGCCGCCTTCCTGGTGAACGCGCTCATCGGCAGCCTCTGGGGAGAGGGCAACGGTGTCTGGCGGATCATGCTGGCCGTGTGCGCCCTGCCCGCCATCGCCCTGTTCGTCGGCATGCTCCGGGTCCCGGAGTCGCCGCGCTGGCTGGCGTCGAAGGGCCGCAACGACGAGGCGCTCGACGTCCTGCGGCAGATCCGCTCCGACGAGCGGGCCGAGGCCGAGATCGAGGACATCAAGCGGAGCAACGAGATCGAGGCGCAGGTCCAGCGTCAGAGCGGCTGGCACACCCTGCTCGGCAACAAGTGGCTGATCCGGATCGTGCTCATCGGTGCCGGCCTCGGTGTCGCGCAGCAGCTCACCGGCATCAACTCGATCATGTACTACGGCCAGACCGTCCTCATCGAGTCGGGCTTCCAGGCCTCCGCGGCCCTCATCGCCAACATCGCACCCGGGGTCATCGCCGTGATCGGTGGCGTCATCGCGATCATGAACATGGAGCGGATCAACCGCCGCACGACGCTGATCATCGGGTTCTCGCTGACCACGGTCTGCCACTTCCTCATCGGCATCGCCTCCGTCGCCCTGCCCGACGGCAACCCCGCCCGCCCCTGGGTGATCCTGTTCCTCGTCGTCGCGTTCGTCGGCTCGATGCAGACGTTCCTCAACATCGCCGTCTGGGTCGTGCTGTCCGAGATCTTCCCGACGCAGATCCGCGCGCTCGGCATGGGCATCTCGGTGTTCTGCCTGTGGATCGCGAACGCCTTCCTGGGGCTGTACTTCCCGTCGATCGTCGCCGCGACCGGAATCACCGGCACGTTCTTCGGCTTCGGCATCGTCGGTCTGCTGGCGCTGCTGTTCATCTGGAAGTTCGTGCCGGAGAGCCGCGGTCGCACCCTCGAAGAGGTCGAAGAAGGCGTCACGACCGGCAACATCTTCACCGTCGACAAGGTCGGTCGCCGCACGCACTGACGTCGCGACCTCACGACGGACGGGAGGCCCGGTACCAGCTGGTACCGGGCCTCCCGTCCGTCGCGTGGTCGCGTCCTACGGGCGCAGGAGCACCTTGCCGACCCGGCCCGCGGTGTCGCTCGCGCGGGCGGCGTCACGGGCGTCCTCGAACGCGAAGGTCTCGGACACGGGCAGTGTCAGCGACCCGTCGAGCACGCGTGTGATGAGTTCGCCGAACAGCTGCTGCTTCGTGTCGGACGGCATCGTGCGGCTGACGACGCTGCCCCAGAAGCCCTTCACGGTGAGCTGGCCGAAGATGACCTTGCCGGACGGGATCTCGAGCGTGGGGGAGGCCATCGCGCCGAAGACGACGAGGGTGGCCTCGTCGCCGAGGACCGAGGCGATGTCGCCCGCTGCCGGTCCGCCGACGGACTCGACGCCGGCGAGGATCGGGGCACCGCCGGTGATGGCGGTCACCTGGTCGCGCCAGTCGTCCGCGTCGGTGGCGACGATGCGCTCGATGCCCTGCTCGCGGAGCTCGTCGACACCGGCGGCGCGACGCACCAGGCCGATGACGTTGATGCCGCGCGCGGCACCGAGCTGCGCGACCATGCGGCCGACGGCACCGTTCGCCGCGTTCTGGATGAGCCAGTCACCCTCGTGCAGGTCGAGCGAGTGCAGCAGGCTGATCGCGCTGAACGGCATCGAGACGAGCTGGGCGGCGGACTCGTCGGGCATCGCGTCCGGCACCGGGATGAGCCCGGCCGCGTCGGCGACGTAGTACTCGGCCCAGACGCCGAACGTGCCACCGGCGACGCGCTGGCCGACGGTCAGGTTCGTGACGCCCTCGCCCAGGGACTCGACGACGCCGAGCGCCTCGGTGCCGGACTGGGCGGGCAGGTCGGGCTTGAAGCCGTAGGTGCCGCGGATCGTCCACAGGTCGTGGTTGTGGATCGGGGAGAGCACGGTCCGGACCAGGACCTGGCCGACGCCCGGGGTGGGGACGGGGCGCTGCTCGACGGTCAGGACGTCGGCGGGCTCGCCGAACTCCGGGTGGACGACGGCGCGCATCGTGGTCTGGTCTGCCATCGCTTCAGTCCTCCGAGACGGTGATCGTGACGTCGATGTTGCCGCGCGTCGCGTTCGAGTACGGGCACACCTGGTGGGCGGCGTCCGCGAGGGCCTGGGCCTGGTCGTGGTCCATGCCGGGGATGACGACCTCGAGCATGACGGCGAGCTGGAAGCCGCCCTGGCCGTTCGGGCCGATCTGGACGCGACCGCCGACGGAGGAGTCCGCGACCTTGACCTTCTGCGCACGGGCGACACCCTGCAGCGCGGAGTGGAAGCACGCGGCGTACCCGGCGGCGAAGAGCTGCTCGGGGTTGGCGCCGGCGCCGGAGCCGCCCATCTCCTTGGGGATGGCCATGTCCAGCTCGAGCGTGCTGTTGGTGATCTGGACCTTGCCGTTCCGGCCTTCGCCGGTGGACAGGGCTTCTGCGGTGTAGAGGACGTCCATGTGGGGTTCCTTCCTTCGTGGGGTCTTGTGGTCTGGGTGCGGTGCCCGGTTTCGCGCTGGGCGACAGGACTCGGGCCGCTCGGGGCGAGCGGTGTCGCTCAGCCCGAAGTGAGGGGAGCGGCCGCCGCTCGGTGCATCGTCTCGGTGAGGCGGTGCAGGGTCGCGATGAGTTCGGTGGCCGACTGCTCGTCGGCGAGGCCGGTGCCAGCGGCGATGCGCGCCGGTACGTGGGCGAGTTCGGTGCGCAGGGCGAGCCCGCGCTCCCCGGGCGTGACGGTCACGACTCGCTCGTCGGTGCTGCGGCGTTCGCGGCGGACCAGGTCGGCCTGCTCCATCCGCTTGAGGAGCGGGGAGAGCGTGCCGGAGTCGAGCTGCAGGTGGTCGCCCAGGCTCGAGACCGTCTGGTCACCCTCGACCCACAGGGTCACGAGGACCAGGTACTGCGGGTAGGTGAGGCCCCACGGCTCGAGCAGCGTGCGGTACGCCTGGGTCGTCGCCCGGGTCGCTGCGTAGAGGGAGAAGCACACCATCTCGTCGGTCACGGGCATGACTCCACTGTTGCACGCCATCGGATTGTGCACAACCTAGCGGGGCGGATGTCCAGTCAGGGCGGGTGTCGCCGGGGCCGGTTAGGCTGGCCGGACCGACGATGACCAGCAACGACCCAGCCTCCGCACCGACGACGACCCCAGCGATCCCGCGAGTCGGCTCATCGGCGTCCCACGGCAAGACGATCCTGATCGGCGAACACGCCGTGGTCTACGGCGCACCCGCCCTCGTCCTGCCGGTGACCGACGTCCGGGTGACCGCCACCGCGAGCCCGCTGCCGGCCGCTGATGAGCACACGCTCGAGTCGACGGTGCACACCGGGCCGCTCGGACTCGCGCCCGCTGCCGTGCTCCCGACCGTCACCGCGGTCACCGCGACGCTCCGACACCTGGCCAAGCACGGCCACGCCGACGCCGAGGGCACCCCGCTCCACGTGCTCGTCGACAGCCAGGTCCCCACCGCGCGGGGGATGGGCTCGAGCGCGGCCGTCGCCGCCGCCGTGACCGCTGCCGTCGCGGACGTGTTCGGCGTTGCGCTCGACACGGACACCCACCACGAACTCATCCAGGAGTGCGAGCGCGTCGCCCACGGCCGCCCGTCGGGACTCGACGCGCGCGGGGTCGTGGCCACGGAGCCGGTCTGGTTCGCGGACGGCGTCATCGAGCCTGTGCAGGTCACCGGCCGGTTCGTCTTCGTCGTCGCCGACACCGGCGTGCCGGGCCACACCCGCGAAGCCGTCGCCGCCGTCCGCGGCCGCCACGACCGCGCCCCCGCCGCGGTCGACGCCGTCGTGGACCGGATCGGCTCGCTCGCCACCACCGCGCGGGGGACACTCGTCGACGGCGACGCCCAGGCCCTGGGTGCCACCATGGACGCCGCGCACGAACTGCTCACCACCCTCGACGTGTCGAGTGCGGACCTCGACCGGCTCGTCGGCGCCGCACGGAAGGCGGACGCCCTGGGCGCGAAGCTCACCGGCGGTGGCCGCGGCGGATGCGTCCTGACGCTCGCCGCCGACGACGAGCACGCCGTCCGCATCGCGACCGCATTGCGCAGCGCCGGCGCGACCGCCACCTGGACCACCTCGATCGGAGCCCGTGCCTGATGACCTCCACCGCCGTCGCGCACCCCAACATCGCGCTCGTGAAGTACTGGGGCAAGGCGGACGCCGACCTCGCGCTTCCGGCCACCGGCAGCGTCTCGATGGGCCTCGACGTCTTCCCCACCACGACCTCGGTGACCCTGGCCGACCAGCGGGAGCACGACGCCTTCACGCTGAACGGCCGCGTCGTCGACGACGGCGCACTGGTGCGGGTCGAGCGGTTCCTGGACCTGGTCCGCGAGCTGGCCGGATCCGACGCCCGCGCCGTCGTCGTCTCGGAGAACACCGTGCCCACCGGCGCCGGACTGGCCTCGAGCGCGTCGGGCTTCGCCGCCCTCGCGGTCGCCGCCGCCGACGCGTACGGCCTCGACCTGTCACCGCGCGACCTCTCACGGCTCGCCCGACGCGGCTCCGGTTCGGCCACCCGGTCGATCCCCGGCGGGGTGTCGGTGTGGCACGCCGGCGACGACCAGGCCTCGTTCGCCGAGACCGTCCCCGCGCCGCCGATGGCCATGGTGGTCGTCACGATCGACGACGGCCCGAAGGAGATCGGCTCACGCGAGGCGATGCGCCGCACGATCGCGACGTCGCCGTTCTACCCGGCCTGGGTGAGCTCGACGACCGTCACCGTGGACGACATGCTCGCCGCGTGTGCCGCCGGGGACTTCACCCGGATCGGCCAGCTCACCGAGAGCAACGCGCTCCGCATGCACGCCACGATCGAGGGCGCGTTCCCCCCGATCCGCTACCTGAACAGCCGGAGCGTCGCGGTGTTCGACGCCGTCGCCGCGATGCGTGGCGAGGGGCTCGAGGCATACGCCACCGCCGATGCCGGCCCGAACGTCGTCGTGCTCTGCCGTCCGGAGGACCGTGCCCGCGTGGCGGCGGCCCTGGACGGGTTCGGAGCGGTCATCGAGTCCGGCACCGGACCAGCCGCGGGGCTGGTCCGCTCCGAAGGCACGGGGGAGAACCCCGAGGCAGAGGAGAGCACCGCGTGATCGAGTTCCGAGCCCACGGCAAGCTGTTCGTGGCGGGCGAGTACGCCGTCGTCGAGCCCGGACAACCGTCGGTGCTCATCGCCCTCGACCGGGCGATCACCGCACGCGTGAGCGAGGGCCACGGCGCCGGCAGCGTGCACTCAGAGGAGTACGGCAACCTCCCGCTGACCTGGACCCGGGCCGAGGACGGCCTGGCGCTCGACCGCGAGCACCACCCCTACGACTACGTGATGGCGACGATCGACCTGGTCGAGAAGCTCCGCGCGGAGCTCGGGATCGCGCCGCGGTTCCACGACCTGCGCATCGAGAGCCAGCTCGACGACGCCAGCGGCCGGAAGTTCGGTCTCGGGTCCTCCGCCGCGGTGACCGTGGCGACCGTCGGGGCCCTCGACCGCTTCTACGGCCTCGGACTCTCGCAGCGCCGACGCTTCATGGTGGCGCTGCTCGCGACGATCCGTGTCGCACCGCGTGCCTCCGGCGGCGACCTGGCCGCGAGCACGTTCGGCGGCTGGCTCCGCTACAGCGCGCCGGACCGCGAGGTCCTGGCCGGCCTGCTCGACGAGCGCTCGGTCTCGTCGATCCTCGACGACGACGAGGCCTGGGCCGGGTTCGACGTCGAGCACCTGCCCGCCCCGACCGACCTGCGCCTCCTGGTCGGCTGGACCGGTTCGCCAGCGTCCACCACGAAGCTCGTCGGCGTCGTCCGCCGACACCGTGACGGCGACTACGCGGCGTTCCTCGACGCCAGCCGGGCCTGCGTGGACGACCTGACCACGGGCCTCCGGACCGGCGACGCGGATCGCACGCTCGGTGCGCTCCGACGCGCGCGCGGCCTGCTGCAGGACCTCGGGACGTCCGTCGGGTCCCAGATCGAGACCCCGCGGCTGGCGACCCTCTGCGACGTCGTCGAGGCCGCCGGTGGTGCGGCGAAGCCCTCCGGCGCCGGCGGCGGCGACTGCGGCATCGCGCTCGTCCCCGCGGACAGTGACGCAGCCGACATCTTCCGCGCCTGGGAGGCGCACGACATCAGGCACCTCAGCGTCGCGGTGCAACCCGAGGAAGGGACCACGCGATGAGTGACCTGCAGACCCCGATCCCCACGAAGTGGGTCGGACCGATCCGCGTCAGCGGCAACGCCGTCGAGGGTGAGCACGAGGTGCCCCTCGCCACGTACGAATCGCCGCTCTGGCCGTCCGTCGGCCGTGGCGCACGGATCTCCCGCATGATCGAGGGCGGCATCGTCTCGACGGTCGTCGACGAGCGGATGACCCGGTCGGTCGTCGTCCGTGCCGCCAGCGCCGCTGCCGCGCACATCTCCGCCGGCCGGATCCTGGCGCGCCAGGCCGAGCTCGAGGCGATCGTCGTCGGGCAGAGCCGGTTCGCGAAGCTCATCGAGGTGCACCCGGAGATCGTCGGGGACCTGCTGTTCCTGCGTTTCGCGTTCACCACCGGCGACGCGTCCGGGCACAACATGGTGACGCAGGCCGCGGACACGCTGCTGCCCGCGATCCTGGCATGGGAGCCGGAGCTGCGGTACGTGTCGATCTCCGGCAACTTCTGCTCCGACAAGAAGGCGACCGCGGTGAACGGCATCCGCGGTCGTGGCCGGAACACCATCGCCGAGATCGTGATCCCGGGCGAGATCGTGGAGAAGCGTCTGCGCTCGTCCACCGAGCGGATCGTCGAGCTGAACACCGCGAAGAACCTGGTCGGCTCCACCATCGCCGGGGCGCTGCGCTCGGCGAACGCGCACTACGCCAACATGCTGCTCGGCTTCTACCTGGCCACCGGACAGGACGCCGCGAACATCGTCGAGGGCTCCCAGGGGATCACGCTCGCCCAGGCCCGCGGCGACGACCTGTACTTCTCGTGCTCGCTGCCGCACCTGATCGTCGGCACCGTCGGCAACGGCAAGGGCAACGACCTGCCGGTGGTGGAGGACGCCCTGGTGCGCCTCGGCTGCCGGGAGGACCGCGAGCCCGGTGCCAACGCCCGCCGTCTGGCCGCACTCTGCGCCGCCACCGTGCTGTGCGGGGAACTCTCGCTGCTCGCCGCGCAGACGAACCCGGGCGAGCTGATGGCGGCCCACGTCGCCATGGAACGCCGCGGACACCGACCCGAAGGAGCCTCGGCATGACCGCCCAGCACCCACTCGCACTGGGCATCCACGACCTCGCCATCGCGACGGGGCACCACGTGCTCGACCTCGACGACCTCGCCGCCGTGAACGGTGTCGACCCGGCGAAGTACCACGTCGGCATCGGCCAGGACGCGTTCAGCGTGCCCGCCCCGGACGAGGACATCGTCACGATGGGTGCCGCCGCCGCGAAGGAGGTGCTGGACCGCCACGGGGTCGACGGCATCCGGACCGTGCTGTTCGCCACCGAGTCCGGGGTCGACCAGTCGAAGGCCGCCGGCGTGTACGTGCACGGACTGCTCGGCCTGCCCCGCAACGTCCGCGTCGTCGAGCTGAAGCAGGCCTGCTACGGCGGGACCGCCGCGGTGCAGATGGCGCTCGGCATCATCGCGCGCGACCCGAGCGAGCGCGTGCTCGTCATCGCCGCCGACGTCGCCCGCTACGACGTGGAGACCGCGGCCGAGCCGACGCAGGGTGCTGGTGCGGTCGTCATGCTCATCGCCGCCGATCCGGACCTGATCGAACTCGAGCCGCAGTCCGGCCTGTTCACGGCGGACGTCGACGACTTCTGGCGGCCGAACGACCGCTCCACCGCGCTGGTCGACGGCCGGCTGTCGGTCACGGCGTACGTCGACGCCTTCATCGGGGCCTGGGACGACCTGGCCTCGCGAGGTGGCCCGGGCATCGAGGCGATCGACCGCTTCGTCCACCACCAGCCGTTCACGAAGATGGCGATCAAGGCACACCGGAAGCTCGCCCAGCACGTCGGGGTCCCCTTCGAGGAGACCGAGCTGGCCGTCGGCTTCACGTACAACCGGCAGACCGGCAACACGTACACGGCGTCGCTCTGGATCGCCCTCGGTGCGCTGCTCGACCTGGACGACGACCTGGCCGGTGCCCGCATCGGCATGTTCAGCTACGGCTCCGGCAGCGTCGGCGAGCTCATGACGGGCGTCGTGCGCGACGGTTACCGCGACCACCGCCGGGACGGACGGGTCACCGGGTTGCTGGCGGCCCGGGTGCCGCTGTCGGTCGAGGCCTACCGCGAGCTGCACGCTGCCGGTGCCGCGACGAGCGAGGACGTCGAGCGTCCCCGGGTGACCGCGGCGCCGTTCCGCTTCGCGGGGGTGTCCGGTGGCGCTCGGCACTACGAGGCGACCGGGACCGCACCGACGGCGGCCAGCTGAGCGGTTCCCCGTCCGATCCGTGCGGATGACCGGTGCCGGTGCCAGGGTGCGAGCCAGGGCCAGGGCCAGGGCCAGGGCGAGGGCGAGGTCCTGCGCCATCCGCCGTGCGCGGCCACCGTGTACGCGATCCGCGGATGGCCGGACCTGCGTGGTTGCGGCTCGGATCCCGACGTAGCGTTCGGTCACGAGCAGCACCGCGTCAGGGTGCGGTGCTGCCGAGACCAGGGAGGCGTCATGGGCGCACACCGAGCACCGCAGACCGGGGTGGCACCGTGACCCGGCACGAGACACATCCCGGTCTCGCGCCGGCGACGGCCAGGAACCACCGCGAGCAGCAGTGGATGCCGCCGTTCCGCGACCTGATGTGCAACACCGTGGACGTCGTCCAGACCCAGTTGGTCCGCGGCGCTCCGTTCGCCAGTGCCGGAGCACGTGGGCGCGAGCGGGTCGCGGTGCTGTCGGTCAGCGGACTGGGCTGATCTCCGGAGGGGGCGGCGGACCTCCCGGTCGTCAGCGGGACCATGCAGACCAACGCGCCACCGGCACCCCGCTGGGCTCCCGCAGGCGACGCGCTAGGAGACCGGGCTGTGGTCGTCGCGTTCGCGTTCCGTGTCGTGCACCACGGTCGACGGCAGCGCGGCACCGGGCAGGAACTCGCCGCTCGGTGCGACGGCCACGCCGGGGACGTCGGCGTCGAACGCTGCCGCCGTGGCGGGGCTCAGGGCGTCGGGTTCGTCGTGGTGCAGATGGATCGGGTGCACGAGACGACCGTAGCGACCGTCGCAGCCTCCCACCAGTCGGTGCACCGCCGGCCGGTCCGGGTTGCGCGGCCGCTCCCGACCGGCACCGGCCCTCCTCGTCACTGCCCGGTGACCGCGCGACGGATCTGCTCGATCGGGACCTTCGGTGTCCGGTCCGCGTTGAGCAGGCCGTTCGTCTCCTGCATGGTGTCGGTCAGCTGCGTCCAGCAGGACCCCGCCAGGAAGGTGCTGGCCCGGACCGCGTCGTGCAGCGCGGTGATGCGGCCGACCCAGTCGTCCCCGTCGACGGCGGTCGTGTAGCCCCAGCCCTCCTCGCGTCGGCCACCGGACTGGTGCCGGACCCCGCCGAACTCGGTGAGCATCACCGGCTGTCCGCGGTCGACCGCGCCGCCGACGAACTGCGGGTGGCCGGACGGGGCGAGCCCGTCCAGCGCACGCGTCCGGGCCGCGTCGTCGGCGTAGGTGCGGGCCAGGACGTCGCCGTCGCCCTCGTAGTCGTGGATCGTCACGATGTCGGTGTCCTGCTGCTCCCACCCGTCGTTGCCGATCACCGGTCGCGACGGGTCGAGGGCCCGGGTCAGGTCGACGAGTGCCCGGGCGTACGCCTGCTGCGCCGGGTCGGAGACGACGTGCTGGATGCCCCACGACTCGTTGAACGGCACCCACGTGACGATCGACGGGTGCGAGGCGTCCCGTTCGACGGCGGCCGTCCACTCGGCGGTCAGCAGCCGGACGGCGGTGGGGGAGAACTCGTACGCGGCCGGTGCCTCGCCCCACACCAGGAGGCCCAGGCGGTCGGCCCAGTGCAGGAACCGGGGGTCCTCGATCTTCTGGTGCATCCGGGCCGCGTTGAAGCCCAGGGCCTTGATGAGCTCGACCTCCTGACGGTGTGCGAGCGGGTGCGGGGCGGCCAGGTGCGACTCCGGCCAGAACGCCTGGTCGAGGACGCTCCGCACCGGGTACGGCTGACGGTTGAGCAGGAACCGCCCGCCGCCGACACCGACGCTGCGGAGCCCGAGGTAGCTCGAGACCGCGTCGAGCACCTGACCGGCGTCATCGACCAGGGTGAGCACGGCGTCGACGAGGCGCGGGTGCTCCGGGGACCAGGTGAGCTCGTCCTCGGCCTGGCCGTTCCGCTGCCGGGCGACGGGCACCGTGACGTCGAGGGTGGGCCGGCTCGCGGTGGCGTCGAAGTCGGTGGTGCCGAGGTCCTCGTCGCGCTCGTCGAACCGCAGGGTGACGCGGAGGCGGGCGCCGGCGGGGACGCGCCCACGGAACCGGACGGTCAGGTCGACGGCCGTGGGTCCGGCCGGGGTCCACCGGAGGGTGCTGATCGCGGTGGTGGGCACGGCCTCCAGCCAGACCGGCTGCCAGATGCCGGTCGTGCGTCGGTACCAGATGGCGTGCGCGTCCTCGTGCCAGTCCTGCTTGCCGCGCGGCTGCGTCACGTCGAGGGGGTCGTCCTCGGCGCGGACGACGAGGAGGTGTTCGGTCGGACCGGCGTCCTCGCCGGCCTCGGCCAGCAGCGCGGTGACGTCGAACGAGAACGGGGTGTGGCCGCCCTCGTGCTCGCCGACGAACCGGCCGTCGATCCAGACCTGCGCCCGGTGGTCGACGGCGCCGAAGTGCAGCAGCAGGCGCGGCCGCTCGGGCCCCCGACCCGCGGCGTCGAGTTCTGCCCGGCGGATGGTCCGGGCGTACCAGACGACGGGGTGGAACCCCGGGTCGCCGATGCCGGAGGCCGTCGACTCCGGCGGGAACGGCACCGTGATCTCGAGCGGGTCCGGGAGGCCCGTGGTCCATCCCGAGTCCGCTCCGGTGTCCGCGTCGTCGTGTCGGAAGGACCAGGTGCCGCTGAGGTCGGTCCAGTGGTGCCGCAGCATCTGTGGCCGGGGGTAGCGCCCGTCCTGTCGGCTCGCGAGGGGGACGTCGGGGACGACGACGGGGGCCGGGGAAGCGACGGTGCTCATGGTGGTGCAATTTACAGCGCTGTAAACAAGCCGTCAACGACCCGGGTCGCGGCGGGCGCGCGTCGACGGCCGCGGTACGGTGAGCGCGTGGGCCAGGTCACGTTGCAGGACGTCGCGGAGCACGCCGGCGTCTCCATGAAGACCGTGTCCAACGTCGTGCGCGGCTACCGGCACGTCAGCGACGCCATGCGGACCCGCGTGCAGCACTCCATCGACGCCCTCGGCTACCGGCCGAACGTCTCCGGCCGCAGCCTGGCGACCGGCCGCACGAACATGCTCGCCTTCGCGTTCCCGGACCTCCGGCGACCGTACTTCGCCGAACTCGCACACGTCTTCTCGCGCGTCTGTGCCGACCGCGGATACCAGCTCCTGCTCGAGGAGACCGCCGGTGCTCCGGGGGGCGAGCTCTCCGCCGTCCGCGGGCGCGAAGCCGGCGTCGTCGACGGTGTCGTCATCCACCCCCAGGTCCTCACGCCGACCGAGATCGACAGCGCCCGCGGGGACACCGCCGTCGTGTTCCTCGGCGAGGACGTCCGGCCACCGGGGAGCGACCTCGTGGCGATCGACAACGTGCTCGCGGCGTCCGAGGCCGTCGCCCACCTCGCCGCCCTCGGACGTCGGCGCATCGGGTTCCTCGGACACGAGGTCGGCGAGCAGTCCCGCACCTCCGCCTTCCGCCTGGAGGGGTACCGCGACGGCCTGACCGCGGCCGGCCTGCCGTTCGACGCGTCGCTCTGCGTCGCGCGTGAGGTCGGCGACGCCCGCGGGGCCGAGCACGCGTTCGGGCAGGCGCTCGACGCCGGCCTGTCCATCGACGGGCTGCTGTGCCGTGACGACCTCGCTGCCGTCGGCGCGCTCCGGGCGATGCGCCTGCGCGGACTCGAAGCACCGCGGGACATCGCCGTCGTCGGGTGGGACGCGATCGGCCTCGCCGCCAGCCTGGTCCCGAGCCTGACGTCGGTCGCGCCGGACACCGTCGCGCTCGCCGAGGCCGCCCTGGACCGCCTGCAGGAGCGCATCGCCGGGCGTCCCGGGGAGGGACGTGCCGTGACCGTCGGGCACCGGATCCTGGTGGGGGAGAGCGCGCCGTACCCCGACGGATCGGTCGACTGACCGCTGCCGGTCGGTGATCGGACCCGCTCGACAGGCTCAGGTGCCGGGCGTACCACCTGCGGTCGCGGCCTCCCGTCGGACCCGGCGACGGGCCTCCCGGATGCTCGCCCGCTGCAGTCGCATGGACGGCCAGCCGGAGGCATGCGCATGCGCGGCGAGCCCCTGGTCCGGGTTCACCACGACCGGGTGCCCGACGAGCGACAGCAGCGGGATGTCGTGGCGGGAGTCGGAGTACGCCCAGCACGCGGCGGGGTCGGCCCCGGTCTCGGTGAGCAGTCGGCGGGCGGCGACGGCCTTGTGCTCGCCGTGCAGGAACGCACCCTCGAGGCGGCCGGTGTAGGCCCCGTCGCTGGTCTCGAAGACGCTGCCGAGCGCACCGGTGAGCCCGAGGCTGCGGGCGATCACCTCTGCCAGGAACGTCGGCGTCGCGGTCACGAGCCACACCTCGTGGCCCTTCGCCAGGTGCTCCTGCGCGAGTGCGGCGGTCTCCGGCCACACCGTCGCAGCGGTGTGGCGGACGTAGACGTCGTCGGACAGCTTCGCCATGTCGGCGACCGTGATGCCCGTGATCACCTCGAGCCCGCGGGTCTGGGCGGACGCCAGGTGCCGGTCGTTCTCGCCGCGGACCTTGAAGCGCGCGTGCTTCCAGCCGGCGCTGACGATGTCCCGCATCGTGATGAGTCCGGCGGCACGGAGCCCGCGCACCAGGTGGAACGCGCTCGCGCCGTGGATCAGGGTGTTGTCCACGTCGAAGAACGCGAGGACCGGGGTGCCCGCCTGCTCGTCCGTCATCGGCCCAGGCTAGGCGGTGTGGCTGAACCCACCGCGGAACGCAACGTCGGCGGCGTCCCGCGACGGAGTACCGCTGCGAGACGCCGCCGACGTTGCGTGTTGCGGTCAGACCTCCGGGTGCACGCTCCCGAGCAGCTCCACGAGCGCGCTCCGGAGCGAGTCGGGCAGCCCGACGGTCTCCAGCTCCACGAGTCGGTCGGCTCGCGGGACGGCCCGGTCCACGACCTCCCACGCGGTGAGCTTCTCGGCGTTCCCCGCCTGGGCGCTCTCCAGCAGCTGCCGGGCGGCGTCTCGGGCGTCGACACCGACGGTCGGCGCGCCGGCGAGGGTGAGCGTCGCGCCCTCGTCCGTCACGACGTCCAGGTCGACGGAGAAGCGGTCGGCCGCGACGACCTGCACCTCTTGCCCGTCTGCGGGTGACCCGAGGAACGTGATCCGCCACCGTCGCCGGACGGGCACGCTGTCGACGTCGCCGTCCGCCGGGTCGATCCGGAAGGAGGCCGTGCTCCGGTCCCAGGTCAGCGTCGTCCGGCAGACGCCGCCGTCCGGGTCCTCGGGCCCCTCGCGGTCCTCCACGAGTGTGAACGACCCGGAGGCCCCGGGCGCGACGAGCACCTCGAGGGCCGCCGGGTTCACGGTCGCGTCGACCTCGTCCGGTGCGGCGAGCGGCAGGATCCCGCCGGCACGGAGCAGCACGGGGATGGTCTCGAGGCTGCGGTGCAGGTCCACGAACCGGTCGCCGGCGTAGGTGGTGCCCGTGAAGACGTCCGTCCAGGTCCCTGCCGGCAGCCAGGCCCGGGCGCGACCGCGCAGGGTCACGGGGTCTCGCGGTTCGACGATCGGCGCGACGACGAGCTCGGTGCCGAAGGCGTACTCGTTCGGCACCCGGTAGGCCTCGTCCCGGTGCGGCTCCAGGTGGTACATCGGTCGGACGAGCGGTGTGCCGGCGGCGGCGAGGTGGTTCATCGTGTGCAGGTACGGCACGAGTCGGTGCCGGAAGCGCAGCGCGTCACCCATCGCAGCCCGCGGCTCGGCGGGGAACACCCAGGGCTCCTTGCGGATGAACGGGTTGTTCGCCGAGTGCAGCCGCATGACGGGGGAGAACACCCCGAACTGCACCCACCGGGTGGCGAGCTCGTCGTCCCGGACACCGCGGGTGTGGCCGCCGATGTCGTGGCTCCACCAGGGGTACCCGATGTTCGCGGCGGTCGCGGTGAACTCCGGTTGGAACGCCAGCGACGCCCACGAGACGACGGCGTCCCCGGAGAAGCCGACGGCGTACCGCTGGCTGCCGGGGCCGGCGTAGCGGGAGAACGTCATGCCGGCGCCACCGTCGCGGGCCGAGTCCAACAGGTGGAAGTGGTTGAGCACCCAGAGCGGGTCCACCCCCGGGATGGAGGACGTCCGGCCCTGCTGCCAGTCGATCCACCAGAAGTCGACGCCCTGTTCCTCGAGTGGACGGTGCAGGACCTCGAAGTACGCGCGGAGGAAGTCGGGGTCGGTGGGGTCGAACGGGATCGCCTGCTCGGTGTCCGGGTCGACGCCCATCGCTGCGGCCATCGCGGGGTAGGCGTCCTCGAACGCCCGGACACCGTCGGCGGGGTGCAGGTTCAGCGTCGTACGCATCCCGCGCCGGTGCAGTTCGGCCAGGAACGCCTGCGGGTCGGGGAAGAGCGAGGGCTCCCACGAGTAGCCGGTCCAGCCGTTGCCGAACCGGGACGGGACGGAGTCGACACGGTGCCAGTCCATGTCGATCACGGCGACGGAGAACGGCAGACGCTCTTCGTCGAACCGGTCGAGCAGGGCCAGGTACGACTCGTCCGAGTACGGGTGGTACCGGCTCCACCAGTTGCCGAGCGCCCACCGGGGCATCAGGGTCGGTGGCCCGGACACCGCGTGGAAGGCGCGGAGTGCCTCGCCGTAGTCGCGCCCGTACGCGAACACGCTGACGTCCCGGCGGCCGGGGATGCGGCTGCCGACCGAGCCGTCGTCCTCGAACAGGAACGACTCGCTGTCGTCGAGCATGACGATGCCGTCGCGCGCCAGGATGCCGGACTCGAGCGGCATCCGCCCGTCCACGTCGTCGAGGGTGCGTCCGGTGCCACCCAGGTCGCGGGCCTCCTGTCCGTACCGCCACCGGTTGGCGTCGGGTCCGGAGGTCTCGACGACCAGGCCGGCCGAGGAGAAGGGCCGACCGTCGTAGCGCAGGGTGGCGCGGCCGGTCGTCACCTCGACCCCCTCGCCGCGGCGGGTGACGGTGTACTCGGGGACGTCCAGCCGTCGCCGGATCGCGAAGGTGGAGGCGCGGTCCTCGAACCCGCCGTCCTCGCTCCACTCGATCCGGAACAGCCCGTCGCGGAGGACGGTGACCCGCCAGTGGTCGCCGGTGACGGTCGCGTCCGGGGACGCGACCGGGTCGGAGCCGGGGAACGGGCGGATGGTGGGCAGTGGCGACGTGGTCACGTGTGGTGGTCCTGTCTCGGCCGGTCCGGCCGGGGTCGGTCTGGAGGCTCGGCTCAGCTCTTGACGGCGCCCTGCGTCACGCCGCTGATCACCCAGCGCTGCGCGAACAGGTAGACGACGATCGTCGGCGCCATCGCCATCAGGTACGAGGCGAAGGCGACGTTGTAGTTCGTGCCGAACTGGCTCTGGAAGATGTTCTGCACGACGGGCAACGTCTGCAGTCCGGGGTCGGCGGTGATGAGCGACGGCATCATGAAGTCGTTCCAGCTGGCGAGGAACGCGAAGATGCCGACGGTGGCGTTCATCGGCCCGAGCAACGGCAGGATGACGCGCCAGAAGATCTGCCACGTGGAGGCGCCGTCGATGCGGGCGCTCTCCTCCAGCTCGACGGGGATGGACCGGAGGAACGCCGAGTACAGCAGCACGCTGAACGACAGTTGGAACATGGCGTGCAGGATCGCGACGCCGACGGGGTTGTCCAGCGAGATCATCGCGGTGAGCTTGATCTGCGGCAGGGCGACCACCGGGAACGGCAGGAACATCGCGGCGAGCAGGTAGACGAACGACCAGCGGAAGAACCGGCGGTGCCAGTTCCGCACGATCGCGTACGACGCGAACGAGCTGAGCAGCAGGGTCGCGACGACGGTGAGCGCGGCGACGCCGAGCGACACCGAGAACGAGATCGGGAAGCGCGTGAGCTGCCACGCCTCGGCGAAGCTCGCCGGGTTGAACGGCAGCGGCAGGGACAGGGCGTTCCCGTCCACGGCCTGCGCGCTCGTCTTGAACGCCATCGCGACGGTGACGTACAGCGGGATGAGGACGCTCAGCGAGGCGATCGCCAGGATGACCGTCAGCGGCCAGTTCACCCGGTCGAGCCGGCGGCGACGCGGTTGACCGGGGGCGGTGCGGGCTGCTGCGGTCGCGGGGGACCGGGTGTCGATGGCGCTCATGCGAGTCGGAGGTTCCTTCCGCGCGTCACTGCGAGCTGCAGGACCGAGATGAGGACGGTGATGATGAAGAAGACGGTCGCGTTGGCCATCTGGTAGGCGTAGTCGCCGCTGGTGAAGCCGGTGAAGATCGTCATCGCGACACTGCTCGTGGCGGAACCGGGTCCGCCGTTCGTCAGGCCGACGATGACGTCGTAGGCGCCGAGGTAGCCCTTCACGCCGAGCACCGTGTTGATCACGATGAACCCGCTGATGAGCGGCAGGGTGATCGACCGCAGCTGCTTCCACGTGCCGGCGCCGTCGAGCGAGCTGGCCTCGTAGACGTCCGACGGGATCGAGGTCAGCCCCGCCGTGTAGATCAGCAGGGCGCCGGGGATCGTCTGCCAGGCGGAGACCACGACGATGGCGAGCCACGCCAGGTTCGGGTCACCGAGGATGCTCTGCTCGAGCGGGCCGAAGCCGACGGAGGTGGCGAACGCCGGCAGCGTGTTCGAGAACATGTAGTTGAAGACGTAGGCGACGACGATCCCGGACACCACCATCGGGATGACGAACACCGACCGCAGGCCGGCGGCGAAGCGAACGCGCTTCGACAGGGCGACGGCGAGCGTCAGCGCGATCACCTGGGTGACGATGACCGTCACGACCGCGAAGCCGAGCGTGAACCCGTAGGACCCGAGGATCGCCGGGTCGGACACGAGTGCGCGGTAGTTCGCCAGTCCCAGGAAGTGCCACTGCCCGAACCCGAGGTAGTCGGTGAAGCTGTAGAAGATGCCCACGCACGCCGGGGCGACGACGAACGCCGTGAACAGCACGAGCGCGGGGACGAGGAACAGGTAGTACATGCCCTCGGTGCGGTGCAGCGAGCCGACGCGTCGGTGCACCCGGGTCGCTGCCGTGGCGGGACCGGGACGCGGGTCCTGCGTCTCGGGGGTCAGTGGGGTCTGCATGGTCATGGTCGCTCCTGGGTTCCGGGTTCGGTCCGACGGGTGCTGTTCGCGCCGGTCAGACCGTCGCCGAGCGTCCGGCGAGGCGTCGCCAGTCGGTGTCGAGCCGCCGCAGCATCGAGTCGAAGTCCCCGCTGCGGATGGCCGTCTGCAGGTAGTTCCCGAGCGGGATGGAGGTCGGGATGAAGGTGCCGGCGCCCTGGTAGAAGGCGCCGTCGTCGACGTAGGACTGCAGGCCGGCGATGCGCTCGTCGGTCTGCGGGGTCGCGTCCTCGGTGGTCGAGAACGCCAGGTTGTCGAGGTTGTAGGCGTTGATGACGTCCGGCTGCATGAGGAACTCGACGAGCTGCTGTGCCTGGTCGGGGTTCGACGTGGTGGTGGGGATCCAGAGGCCGAGGTCGATGTTGACGCGGGCCTTCCGGTCGCCCGGGTCATTCGACACCGGCAGCGCGAACGTGCCGACCGGCAGGTCCTCGTCGACCAGGGCGATCTGGCTCAGCGCCCACGGTCCCTGCAGGTACATCGCGGCCTTGCCCTGCCCGAAGGCGAGGTTGCCGTCGGCGTAGGAGCGGGTGGCGTGGTCGGGGTTGAAGAACGACGAGATCGTCTTCGCGCGCTCCATCGGCAGGGCGAAGTCCTTCTCGAACGACACCTCGGCGTCCGGGCCGACGTCGGTGCCCAGGGCCTTCATCTTCCGGAAGAACGAGCCGGTCTCGACCAGGCTGCCGACCGAGTAGTCGAACAGGCCCTGCCAGAGGGTCCAGGTGTCGCGGTCGGTGGCGTAGACCGGGGTGATGTCGGCCTTCTGCAGCGCCGTGCAGACGTCGACGAACTCGTCCCAGGTCGTCGGCACGGGCAGGCCCTGCTCGGCGAAGATCCGCTTGTTGTAGATGACCCCGGCGGCCGCGAGCGAGAACGGCAGGACACTCGTGCGGTCCTCGTACTTCGCGTACTGGTTCGTCAGGCCGTCGATGCTCTTGCGGACCCGGCCGGCGGCGGGGAGGCCGCTGAGGTCACTGAGCACCCCGCGCTCGATGTAGCGGGCGAGCTCCAGGTTGTCGTTGAAGCACCCGACGTCCGCGGGTTCGCCTCGGACGAACTGCGGTGCGATCGCGACGGTGCTGTCGTGCACGACCCGCATGCCCCGGTTCTCCTTCTCGAACCGTCGGAGCAGGTCGTCGAAGTAGGCGATGACCTCCTGCTTCTGCTCGTAGAAGCGCAGGGTGGTCCCACCCGCAGCGGTGCCGGCGGCCGAGGGAGCCGAACAACCGGCGAGCGTCAGGGTCCCGAGGCCGAGTCCGCCGACCGCGCCCGCCAGGAACCCGCGGCGGCTCAGCGCCGTCCGTGCCGTTGTGCTGCTCATGACCATGGTCACTCCCTCGTGCGCTCCGTCGCGCACGCCAATCTTTACAGCGCTGTAAACCGAAAGTCAACGACCCGACCACGCCACCGGTGGGAGCCCCGGTGAGCGGGGTCGGGTCGGACACCGGACACCGGACCCCGGCGGGCAACCGCTCGACGGGGTCCGGTGTCGTCAGCCCGGGGGTCGTCCGGGCGTCGACCTCAGTCGGCGTCGACGACGACCGCCGTGATGACCGGGGTGCGGCGGTGTCGACGGAGGAACCACCGCTCGAGCCCCTCGGCGATGGCGTGTTCCGCCGCGGCGCCGTCGATGTGTCCGCGCCGGGTGGCTTCGGCGATCGCCTTCGACGCGACCTGTTCGGCGTGGGTCCTCCAGCCGGCCTCCTCGACGAAGCCCTTCGGCAGGAACTCGACCGGGTCGACGAGCCGCTGCGTGCCCTCGTCGAAGATGCCGAGCACCGTGATGTGCCCCTCTTCCGCGAGCGACAGGCGGTCCTTCAGGGCCGCCTCGGTCGCGATGCCGATGGTCGATCCGTCGACGAAGACGTACGGGGCCGGGATGCGCCCCGCGATGCGGGCCTTGCCACGATCGAGGTCGACCACGACGCCGTCCTCGACGACGAGGACACGGTCCTCCGGGACACCGGTCCGGACTGCCAGCTCGGCGTTCGCCACGAGGTGACGCCACTCGCCGTGCACGGGCAGGACGTTCTTCGGCTTGACGAGGTTGTAGCAGTAGACCAGTTCGCCGGCGCTGGCGTGACCGGACACGTGCACCTTCGCGTTGCCCTTGTGCACGACCGTGGCACCCCAGCGGATGAGGCCGTTGATGACGCCGTAGATCGCGTTCTCGTTGCCCGGGATCAGGGAACTCGCCAGCAGGATCGTGTCGCCCTCGCCGACCTTGATGATGTGCTCGCGACGTGCCATCCGCGACAGGGCGGCCATCGGCTCGCCCTGGGAACCGGTGCAGATCAGGACGCTCTTGTGGTCGGGGAGCTTCCCGAGCTGCTTGAGGTCGACCACCAGGCCGTCCGGGATGTGCAGGTAGCCGAGGTCGGCGGCGATGCCCATGTTCCGGACCATGGACCGGCCGACGAAGGCGACCTTCCGGCCGTGGCGCTTCGCGGCGTCGAGGACCTGCTGGATCCGGTGCACGTGGCTGGCGAAGCTCGACACGACGATGCGCTTCGGTGCTTCGCGGAACACCCGGTCGATCGCCGGACCGATCTCCTGCTCGGCCGTCGTGAAGCCGGGGACCTCGGCGTTGGTCGAGTCCGTCATGAACAGGTCGACGCCGGCGTCGCCGAGCCGCGCGAACGCGTTCAGGTCCGTCAGACGGTGGTCCAGCGGGAACTGGTCCATCTTGAAGTCACCCGTGTGCAGCACCGTGCCCGCGCTCGTGCGGATCGCGACGGCCAGACCGTCGGGGATGGAGTGGTTGACCGCGACGAACTCGAGGTCGAAGGGGCCGGCCGAGTGCTCGTCGCCGGCGGCGACCTCGTGCGTGACGGGGGTGATGCCGTGCTCCTGGAGCTTCGCCGTGATGAACGCGAGCGTGAGCTTCGACCCGATGACGGGGATGTCCGGGCGTTCCTTCAGCAGGTAGGGCACCCCACCGATGTGGTCCTCGTGCCCGTGGGTGAGGACGATGCCGTCGATCTCGTCGAGCCGATCGCGCACGGCCGTGAAGTCGGGCAGGATCACGTCGATGCCCGGCTGCGTCTCTTCCGGGAACAGCACACCGCAGTCCACGACGAGCAACTTGCCGCGGTGTTCGAAGAGCGTCATGTTCCGGCCGACGTCACCGAGTCCGCCGAGCGGAGTGACGCGCAGGGCGCCGCGCTTGAGCGGTGCGGGTTGCTTGAGGTCGAGGGCGTGCTGGGGAGCGGGCATGGCGGCGATGTGCCTTTCATCGGTGTGGCTCGGTCGCGCAGCGGAACACGCGGGTCGTGAGCGGCTCCGCCGTTCGCGTCGCTGGTGAGCGCGAGGGGGCCGTTCGGTCGCCGCGAGGACTCCTGCAGCGAGGTACCGCCGACCAGCGTAGGCGAGATCGACGGCGAGCCGATGACGGCGAGCCCGACGACCGCGGTGTCAGGCGTAGCGGCGAGCTGCCCGGAGCGCCGCGTCCGTGTAGGAGCCGCCGAACAGCAGGACGTGCAACAGCAGGGGTGCGAGCTGGTGCAGCTCGACGCGCTCCTGCCACCCGGGGGCCAGGCGCGACTCGGCGTCGTACGCGGCCAGGACGGTCTGCAGTCGGGGCAACCCGAACAATGCGAGCAACGCCAGGTCCGTCTCGGCGTGCCCGCCGTGCGGGTTCGCGTCGATGAGCACCGCGCCCGTCGGCTCGGACGCATCCCGCGGCCACAGCACGTTCCCCGCCCACAGGTCACCGTGCAGCCGGGCGGGTCCGTCCCCCACCAGCGCGGGCTGCGGCGAGCCGAGCGTGCCGTCCTCCAGGCGGTCGCACACGCGCTCGAACACCGCGGCCTCGGACCCGTCGTAGCCGCCCGCGTCGACGATGCGCTGCACGTAGTCACGGATCCGGTACTCGGCGAAGAACTCGCCCCAGTTGCCCGGTGCCTCGGTCGCGGGGACGAACGGTGTCCGCGAGCGGCCCATCCGCAGCGGCCCGTTCGCCGGGAACCCGGGCGACGGTGCTCCCCAATGCGACGCGCCGGCAGCGTGGGTGTGGGCGAGTGAGCGGCCGAAGCGCTCCGCCTGGGCGGTCGACGGTGCCCTGTCGGAGACGAACTCGAGTTCGAGCACCGTCGGGCGCGGACGAGCCAGGACCCGGGCGACGCGGGTGCCGCCGGCGTCCTCGGCCTCGGCGAGCCACTCGAGTCCGGCCGCCTCGGCAGCGGCCTCGTCCGGGCTGGTGAAGGTCTTGACGTAGGTCTCCGACATCACCCCATCCTGCCGAGCGCGCCTGGTGACCGGGTCGACGTGGATGCCGCTCACACCGCGTCGACCAGCGCCCGCGCCAAGGGGTGCCACGGTCGGGACGACGGTCCGGACAGCACCAGGGTCCGCTCGTACCGCGGTGCCACCGGCAGCATCACGAGCCCGGCGGGCAGCATCACGCGGCCGAGCGTCGGCACGATCGACACCCCTTCGCCGCGCTCGATCATGCCGAACATGGTGCTCATCTCCCGGACGCGGTGGGCGTACCGGAAGGGCTGCCCGGCGATCTCGTGCATCCGCTGGATCTGGTGCTCGCAGCCCCCGCCGCCGGCGACCAGGCCGTCGTCGTGGAGGTCGTCGAGCGTCAGCGCCTCGGCTCCGGCGAGCGGGTGGTCGCGCCGGACCACGGCGGCCATCTCGTCCGTCGCCACGACGACCCCGCCGTCGGGGACGGTGACCGGGTCGACGAGCACGGCGGCGTCCACGGTGCCGGCCTCGAGCCACTCCGGCATCTCGTCGTCGTCGCCCTCGTAGACCTGCACGTCGACGTCCGGCAGCGTCACCGACCAGAGTTCCCGGAGCCGGGGGAGCAGTCCCTGGCACACGGTCGGCACGGCGGCCAGGCGCACGGTGCCGCGGGCCGTGGCGGGCCGGACCACGGCCTCCAGGGCGTCGACGGAGGCGAGCACGCTGCGGGCGTGGGCCAGCAAGCGGTCGCCCAGTGGGGTCGGGGCGGTGGCCGTGCCACGGCGGAGCACGGGACCGCCGACCTCGCGTTCCAACCCGGCCACGGCGTGTGAGACGGCGGACTGGCCGACCCCGAGGACCACGGCCGCCGTGGTGAACGAGCCGGCGTCGACGGTGGCGACGAAGGCCCGGAGCTGCGGGAGCGAGACGGTCATGCGTGTCCTTCATGTCGACATGAGGTCCATGCGTTTGCCGCATGTGCGTGCTGTGCCGAGACTAGGCCACATGAACGCCCTCCTCTACGTGCTCGTCGCCCTGACCTGGGGCTCGAGCTTCTTCTTCGCGAAGATCGGGCTCGACGGTCTGGCACCGCAGCAGGTCGCCACCGTCCGCACCGTGCTCGGTGCGCTGACGCTCGTCGTGGTGCTCCTGGTCACCCGTCGACGTTGGCCGCGCGAGAAGCGCGTCTGGGGGCACCTGCTCGTCGTCGCGGTGTTCCTCAACGCGGTGCCGTCGTCGCTGATGGCGTGGGCGGAGCAGACCGTGCCGTCGGGACTCGCGAGCATCTACAACGCCACGACGCCGATCATGACGCTGCTGGCGTTGGCCGTCCTGGTCCCCACCGAGCGGCTCACCCGCCGGCAGGTCGGTGGGGTCGTCCTGGGCATCGTCGGGGTGCTGGTCCTGGTCGGACCGTGGGACGTCCTCGGCGATCCGCAGGTGCTGGCGAGTGTCCCCGGGCAGGTCGCGCTGCTCGGCATGACCGCCTCCTACGGCATCGGCCTCGCCTGGCTCCGCCGCTTCGGCGTCGGCGGCGGGTACGACCCGACCACCGTCGCGACGGTGCAGCTCACCCTGGCCGCCGGGCTGATGCTCGTCGTCGCGCCCGTCGTCGCCACCGGTCCGGTGCAACTGGACTGGAGGATCGTGGGCGCCATGGTCGCGCTCGGCGCCGTCGGCACCGGGCTGGCCTACGCATGGAACACCCGGTTGGTCGGCGCGTGGGGCGCGGGGCGCGCCTCCACGGTGACCTACCTGACACCGGTCGTCGGCGTCGCGCTCGGCGTCCTGGTGCTCGGCGAGCCGCTGCGGTGGAACGAACCGGTCGGCGGGCTCGTCGTGCTCGCCGGGATCGCGCTGGCCTCCGGGCTGCTCGGGGCACGGCGTCGCCGCCGCACCAGGGCGGTCGCCGACCCCGTCGAGTCCGCGCCCGACGAGCCGTCCGTCACCGACCCGTCGGCACCTGCTGGCGCAGCGGCTGCGTACTCGTCTCGTGCAGACCGCGACCCGTCGTCTCCGGTGCCATGACCTGCGACAGGATCCCGCCGGCGACGCACACGGCCGCCGCGATGAGCATGCACGCCCCGATGCCGATCGACGAGATCCCGACCGGCAGCAGGAACGTGCCGGCAGCAGCACCGATCCGGCTGCAGGCGGCGGCGAAGCCGACCCCGGTGGAGCGGACCTCGGTCGGCAGCACCTCGATCGGGTAGACCGCGGTCAGGTTGCCCTGGGCGGCGTTCATGAACGAGAACACCGCGAAGCAGAGCACCACCACGACGGCGGGTGCCGACCCCCAGACCCCGACCACGGCCAGGGCGACCGCCATGATCCAGAACGGCGGGATGAGCTGGCGACGACGGCCGAGCCGTTCGATCGTGAGCATGCCGACGAACGCACCGACCGCAGCCATCGCGTTGACCGTGATGGTGCCCGCGGCCTCGTTCTGCAGGCGAAGGGCGTCGAGCACCGTCGGCGCGAACGTGAAGATCGCGAAGTACGGGGCGACGTTGCACGCCCAGAACAGCGAGATGAACGCCAGTCGCTGCCGGTTGTCCTTCGAGAACAGCACCCGGTAGCCGCCCGCGCGCTGCTCCTCGGCCGCGTACTGCTCCTCGCGGAAGTACGCCTCGCCGCCCAGGTGCGCCGTGACGATCGCCCGTGCCTCGTCCACCCGGCCGCGGGACAGCAGCCACCGCGGCGACTCCGGGAACCCGATGCGCGCGATCGCGGTGACCACCGCGGGCAGGGCACTCGTGACGAGCACCCACCGCCAGCTGAGGTCGAACGCGTCGATCATCACGTACGCGGTGACGACGGCGATCAGGTAGCCGCCGTACCAGCAGACGAGCAGCCCGGAGAGCCGTCGCCCGCGGTCCGCCGCCGGCGCGAACTCGGCGAGCATCGCGGCACCGATGGCGTACTCCGCACCGATCGCGATCCCGAGCAGCACCCGGACGACGAACAGTTGCCACCCGTCGGCGACGAACGCCTGCGCGAGTCCGAGCACGATGAACGCCAGCACGTCGATCGTGAAGACCCGCCTCCGCCCGAACCGGTCGGTCAGCCACCCGGCGAGGGGCGCCCCGATGAAGATCCCGATCAGGGAACTGGCCCCGATCAGCCCGGCGAGCACCGGGTCCAGCCCGAGCGCGACGGTGATCGCGGGGAGCGCGACGCTGATGACACCCAGGTCGAAGCCGTCCAGGCCCTCACCCCAGGCGCAGGCGAAGGTCATCCGACGCAGGAAGCCCGTGCGGCCGGGCGGGGTGTTCGTCGTGGTGGTCATGGTCGTTCCTCCCGCGCCGGGGGTCGACGCTGCTCGGAACCTAGGCCGCGTCCGACCGGACACGACCCAGGATGTCCACGGAGCGGGACCGGCCGTCCACCGCTTCCGTACGCTGGCCGGGTGACCTCTCCGCGCAGGCCCTCCACCATCCGCCTGCTGTTCGCGTCCTCGCACCCGGGTCCCACCGTCACCGTCACCGTCCTGGCGGCGGTCATCGCCACCGCGGTCGGGTATCCGTTCCGGGTCGTCGTCCTGGTGGCGCTCGCCGTGGTCGCCGGGCAGCTGTCGATCGGGCTCGCCAACGACTGGATCGACGCCGACCGGGACCGCGCGGTCGGGCGGAGCGACAAGCCGGTCGCCCGCGGGATCATCGCCGTCACCACGGTCCGGACCGCCGCGTTCGTGACAGCCGGGGTCGCCGTCGTGCTCTCGCTGTTCCTCGGACCGGTCGCCGCCGTCGCGCACGTCGTGCTGGTCGCAGCCGGGTGGGCCTACGACGGGGGACTGAAGCGGACGGCGGCCTCGGTCGTGCCGTTCGTCGTCGCGTTCGGCCTGCTGCCGGTCGTCGCGGTCGCCGCCGGACCGGACGGCGGCTGGCCGGCGACGTGGGCGATCGCCACCGGGGCGGTGTTCGGCGTCGCGATCCACTGCACGAACGTCCTGCCCGACCTGGTCGACGACGCGGCCACCGGTGTCCGGGGGTTCCCGCACCGCCTGGGGCTGCACGCGTCCGGCATCGTGGCGTTCGGTTCGCTCGTCGTCGCTGCCGTCCTGGTGCTGGTCGGGCAGCTCGGCGGGGACGACCCGGTCCGCGGTGCCGGTGCGGTGCTCGCGGTCCTCGGTGCCGTGGTCGTGGTCGTGCTCGCGGCGGTCGGGGTGCGGCTCGTGCTCACCGGTCCGCCGACCCGCACCCTCTTCCGGCTCGTCATCGCGTCGTCACTCGTGCTCGTCGTCGAGCTCGGGATCGCGGGGGCCGCACTCGTCGCGTGAACCGCAGCCCGGGCGCGCCGTACAGTGCACCATGACCGAAACCACGCCGACCCCCCACCTGCTCCGGCTCGGGGTGCTGGCTGTCTCCCGGAAGGCCGACGAACGTCGCCTGCCGATCCACCCCGCCCACTTCGGGCGCATCGACCCGGACCTCCGCGCACAGATGGTGCTGGAGCGGGGGTACGGGGACCGGTTCGGCGTCCCGGACGGTGACCTCGAGCCGCTCGTCGCCGGGATGGCCACGCGTGCGGAGATCATCGCCACGTCCGACGTGGTGCTCCTGCCGAAGCCCCTGGCCGCCGACCTCGCCGACCTCCGCGACGGCCAGGTGCTCTGGGGCTGGCCGCACTGCGTGCAGGACCAGGCCCTGACGCAGCTCGCGATCGACAAGCGCCTGACCCTGATCGCCTGGGAGGCGATGAACCACTGGCGCGAGGACGGCGGCTTCGGCCTGCACGTCTTCCACAAGAACAACGAGCTCGCCGGGTACTGCTCGGTGCTCCACGCCCTGCAGCTCTGCGGCTCCACCGGGGACTACGGCCGACGCCTCACCGCCGTCGTGATCGGGTTCGGGGCCACCGCGCGCGGAGCCGTCACCGCGCTGAACGCGCACGGCGTCCACGACGTCCGCGTCCTGACCAACCGGGACATCGCGGCGGTCGGGTCACCGATCCCGTCGGTCGACATCCTGCAGTTCGAGCACGACGACCACACGCCCTTCGCGAGCACGGTCCGGACACCCGACGGCCCGGTGCCGCTGGCGCCGTACCTGGCGGGGAACGACATCGTCGTGAACTGCACGCTCCAGGACCCCAACGCCCCGCTCACGTACCTGCGCACCGAGGACCTCGACGCCTTCCGGCCGGGGAGTCTCATCGTCGACGTGTCGATCGACGAGGGCATGGGCTTCAGCTGGGCACGCACGACGTCCTTCGCCGAGCCGATGATCACGGTGGGCGACTCGACGAACTACTACGCCGTGGACCACAGCCCGTCGCTGCTCTGGAACTCGTCGACGTGGGAGATCAGCGAGGCGCTGATGCCGTTCCTCCGGACCGTGATGTCGGGGCCGTCGGCCTGGGCGGAGTCCGACACCATCCGTCGTGCAGTGGAGATCGAGGACGGCCGGGTCCGCAACGACGCGATCCTCGCGTTCCAGGGTCGTGCGCCCGAGTACCCGCACGCCGTGACCGCCTGACCCCGGTCGCGCCGAGCCCGGTCCGTCCCTGGTCGGACCGGGCGGCCGACCCGGCGCGCAGGCCGGCGCTCGCGTTCTGCGGACAGGACCGTGCCCCGACGTGCACCGGCGCGGGTCCGGTCGTATCCTCGGCGCACGGTCACGCAACGGTGCGTGACGGGACATCGAAGAGGACCGGCCATGCCAGTTGTCGACGTGACACGAACGACCACCCCCGCGCTCGGACGGGACGGCGCGCAGCTGTCCTGTCCCCGGTGTTCCCGCCCGCTGCGCGTGGCGCGGAACCAGTACTACGGCGTCGGTCTCGCCGTCCACGAGTGGCTGCACGTCTGCCCCGTGTGCCCCTGGTTCGCGTTCGCACCGTCCCCCACCGCGGCGGCGGTCGTGTCCGGTGAGCGGCGCGCCCTGCCCCGGTGGGCGGCCCTGTTCCAGCGGTACGGACGGCACCGCACCGCCCGTTGAGCAGCGCCGGGAACGGTTCCGGCTACGCCCACGCCATCGCGTAGAGCCGGGCGAGCGCACCGGAGGTCGGGAGGGTCAGGACGGACCGGAGCAGTGCCTCCCGGCCGATGCCGACGGCGTCCGGGACGGCACGGCCGAGGGCCATGTTCGCCTCGGCCTGCCGACCCGCTCGACGGGCGGCGGCCTGCCGGCGGCGCGCGTAGGACGGCCACGGGCCGGCCTCGCCGGTCCGCACCGCGTCGGCGAGCAACGGTCCGAGTTCCGCGGCGTCCAGCCAGCCGAGGTTCATGCCCTGCCCGCCGATCGGGCTGATCTCGTGAGCTGCGTCACCGACCAGGACCACGCGGCCGACACCGACACGTTCCGCGGTGCGGCGTCGCACCCGGAACGCGCTGAGCATCGAGCAGGTGGTCGGATCCGGTGCGACGCCGGTCCGTCCGCGGACGATCGCCGCCAGCCGGGAGGCCCGTCCCGCCTCCGGTGCGTCCGCTGCGGTCGCCGGGGCGGCCGGGTCGACGAGCGGGTCGTCGGCGTGCAGCAGGGCGACGTAGCGCCGGCGACCATGGGGGAGGGGGAAGGACTCCACGACCCCGGCCGGCCCGACGTCGACGAGCGCCGTCGCGCGGGCGTCCGGGGCCTCGGGGTCGGCGAAGTCGCCCATCACGTACCGATCCGGGTAGTCCCGGCCGGTCGTGCCGATGCCGAGCAGGTCGCGGACGACGCTCCGGGCGCCGTCGGCACCGACCACGAACGAGGCCCGGACGGTGACGGTCCGGCCGTCCTGGTCGGTCCCGGTCGCGTCCACGTGGTCGGCGTGCCGGGCGAGGTCGACGAGCGTGGTGCCGGTGCGGAGGGCCTCGGGTGCGCCGGCGTCGAGACGTCCGCGCAGCAGGGTCTCGGTGCGGTGTTGGTCGAGCGTCGCCACGTAGGGGTGCGTGTCCGAGGCGCGGGCGAACGACAGCGCGCCGAGGACCCGACCGCGACTACGGGCGACGCCGGTACGGACGAGCACGGCCTCGGCGAGCACCGGGCCGGCCAGGTCGAGGTCGGCGAACGCGTCGAGGGACGGCGGGTGGATCCCGATGGCGCGCGAGCCGACCGGGTCGGTGGTCCGGCGTTCCCAGACCTGGACCGCGGTGCCGCGTGCTGCGAGGAGCGCGCCGAGGAACAGGCCGACCGGTCCGCCGCCGACGACGAGGACGTCCGTGGTGTCCGTGGTCACGGGGAGAGCCTACGCACGACCGTGATCGCCGACGGCAGGAGTGCGGATCCCGACCCCCGAAGAGCCTTTTGACGGTGCCGACCCCCGACTGCCACGATGCCTCCGTGTCCACGATCGACGAACTCCGCGCGACCGCGCACCCCATCCGCCTGCGACTGCTGTCCCTGCTGACGGGCGTCGCGATGAGCGCCGCGGAGGCCGGACGGGAACTCGGGCTGTCCCAGGCGACCGCGAGCTACCACCTCCGGGTCCTCGAGCGGGCCGGGCTCGTCCGGGTCGTCGAGGTCGTCCGACTGCGGGGTGGCGAGGCGAAGCGCTACCGACACGAGGCCTCCTCGGTGCCGTTCGACGCCCACGAGGTGCATCCGCTCGACCCCGAGGCGGCCGAGGACCGGCTGGTGTACCTCGACGCCGTCGCCGAGGAGCTCCGCCGACGCGCCCGCGACCAGGTCGACGGTCCCGGCGTCTCGACCGACGCCGAACTGTGGGTCGACCCGGAGACCTGGCGTCGTGTGGTGCAGCACATCGGCCAGGCGTCCGCGATCCTGCACGCGGCTGCCCGTCCGCCGCGGACACCCGGCACGCGTCCGGTGTCGGTCACGGCCGCCCTGTTCCCCCTCCGCCGCTCGTGAGCACCACGGTCGACCGGCTCGGTCCGCTGCGTTCCGCGCCCTTCCGGTGGCTCCTGGCAGCGCGGACGACGAGCATCCTCGGCAACGCGGTCGCCCCGATCGCCCTGGCGTTCGCGGTGCTCGACCTCACCGGGTCTGCCGCGGACCTGGGCCTCGTCGTGGCGGCCCGCTCGGTCGCGAACGTCGCGGTCCTGCTCTTCGGTGGGGTGATCGCGGACCGGTTGCCCCGCGACGTGGTCCTGGTCGGGACGTCGTCGGCGGCGGCCGTCACGCAGGCGGCGGTGGCCGCGCTCGTCATCTCCGGGACGGCGAGCATCCCGTCACTGGTGGTGCTGAGCGTCCTGAACGGGGCTGTCGCGGCCGTCAGCCTGCCCGCGGCCGGGGCGCTGGTGCCGGACACCGTGCCCGGAGCGCAGCTCCGGCCGGCGAACGCCCTGCTCCGGCTCGGGCTCAACGGCGGGAGCATCCTCGGAGCGTCGGCCGGTGCGGGACTCGTGGCGGTGGTGGGACCGGGGTGGGGGCTCGCCGTCGACGCAGCGGGCTTCGCCGTCGCCGCGGTCCTCTTCGCCCGCATGCGACTGCCGCGCGGGCGGGCCGAGGCCGATCGGTCCGAGCGCACCTCGGTCGTCGCGGACCTCCGCGAAGGATGGCATGAGTTCGTCGGCCGCCGCTGGGTCTGGATCGTCGTCCTGCAGTTCGCCGTGCTCAACGCCGCCTTCGTCGGTGCGACCGCGGTGCTCGGGCCCGTCGTCGCGGACGCCTCGTTCGGCCGGGCGGCCTGGGGGCTCGTCGTCGCCGCGCTGTCGGTCGGACTGGCGGTCGGCGCGGTGATCGCCCTCCGGTGGCACCCCCGGCACGCACTCGGCATCGGTGTGGCGCTGATGGTCGTCGCGGCGGTACCGGTCCTCGCCCTGGCGCTCCGTCCCTCCGTCCCGGCCTTGATCGTGTCGTTCGCCGTCGCCGGGGCCGCGATCGAGGTCTTCTCGATCGCCTGGGACCAGTCCCTGCAGACCAACGTGCCGCGGGACGTCCTGGCCCGGGTCTACTCGTACGACGCCGTCGGGTCGGTCGTCGCCGTGCCGTTCGGCGAGGCGCTCGTCGGACCGCTCGCGCACACCGTCGGGACCACGCCGACCCTGCTCGGCTGCGCGGTGCTCATCGTGGTCGCCACCGTGGTCGCCGCCGTCACCCCGAGCGTCCGCCGCGTCACGGTCCAGGAGGCTCCTCCGGCCTGATCCGCGGGACTGTCCGCGAACCGCACGGCCGTCGTCGTCTGCCCGCGCTCCCACCCGCTCCGGTGTTCCGTACCGGGCGGATCGAACACCAGCACGAGCACCACGCCAGGAGGCAGCCATGAGCACACCCGACGACGACACCCGGCCCGTCCGTCACGCCGGAGCGAGCGACGGCACCGGTCCGGAGGGAGCGCACCGTGACGGCGAAGCCTCGCACGCCGTCCCGGCACACGACCAGGACGGACCGGACGGGGCCCGGAACCAAGGGACCCGGAACGACGGGACCCGGGACGGGGCAGCGGCAACGGCCGTCGGCGGCGGCGCCGCCCGCGCCGACCGCGGTCCGACCCAGCGCGAGAGCGTCCTGGAGCGCGAGAAGGACGAGTTCGCCGGCTTCAAATGGGGCTCGGCGTTCTTCGGCTGGCTCACCGCCACCGGTACCGCCGTCATCCTCACGGCGGTGCTCACCGCGGTCGGCGCGGGCGTCGGCCTCGGCCAGAACGCCGGTGACGTCGACAGTGCCGCGAAGGACGTCACGAAGAACGGCGACGTCGTCGGCATCGTCGGCGCCATCGCCCTCGCGGTGATCCTGTTCGTCGCCTACGTCGCCGGTGGCTACGTCGCCGGCCGGATGGCGCGCTTCTCCGGGGCCAAGCAGGGTGTCGCGGTGTGGATCTGGGCGGTCGTCATCGCGATCGTGGTGGCGATCGTCACCGCCGTCGCCGGCAGCCAGTTCAACGTGCTCGGGAACCTCAACAGCTTCCCGCGCATCCCCGTCGACGAGGGCACCCTGACCGTCACGGGCATCATCACCGTCGTCCTGGTCGCGGTGATCAGCCTGGTCGGCGCCGTCCTCGGTGGGCTGGCCGGCATGCGGTACCACCGCAAGGTCGACCGCGTCGGCCTCGGTCGCTGACGTCCGGCTCCGACCACCCGGGGAACGCCCGCGTCCACAACCCCACAGCACGAACGGAAGGAACGACCATGATCGACACGAACACCATCAACAGCGTCTTCGGCGCCAAGGTCATCGACCCGGACGGCCAGAAGGTCGGCACCGTCAAGCAGGTCTACGTCGACAACGAGGACGGGCACCCCCTCTTCGCCAGCGTCTCGACGGGGCTCTTCGGCACGTCGGAGTCCTTCGTCCCGCTCGAGGGCGCCGACCTGACCGGTGACGAACTCCGGGTGGCCTACGACAAGGACCGCATCAAGGACGCCCCGCGCATCGACGCCGACGGCGACCTGAGCGACGACGAGCAGGACCGGATCTTCGACCACTACGGCCTCGGCAGCGGTGCCGCGGGCACGACCGGCACCGGCGACGGCACGAGCACCGACACGGGCGCGGACGACGGCACGATCGGCGTCGACCCCGACCTGACCCCGACCGACCCCGCTGCCGCAGGTCCGCACCACACCGGCGACACGTCCGGACGTGACCTCCCCGCCACCGACGACCGCGTGGCCGGAGCGGCCGGGTACGACACCACCGCGGACGCGGCAGGCGTCGCCGACAGCGATACGGTCACCGGCCGCGACACGACGGACACCGACCGTGGCGTGACCGACACGACCGCGTCCGCCGGGCACGACACGACCGCGTCCGCCGGGCACGACACGTCGGGGCCGGACACCGACGATGCGATGACCCGGTCGGAGCAGCGCCTCGACGTCGGCACGCAGCGCGTCCAGACGGGCCGCGCCCGTCTCCGCAAGCACGTCGTGACGGAGCAGCAGAACGTCACCGTGCCGGTGCAGCACGAGGAACTCCGCGTCGAGACCGAGCCGATCACCGACGGCAACGTCGGTGCTGCGACCGACGGCCCGGACCTGTCCGAGGAGGAGCACGAGGTGACCCTCAGCGAGGAGCGCGTCGTCGTCGACAAGGAGACCGTCCCGGTCGAGCGCGTCCGCCTCGGCACCGAGACCGTCACCGAGCAGCAGCAGGTGTCTGAGGACGTCGCGCACGAGGAGATCGACCTCGACCAGGACGGCGACACCCGCCGCTGAACCGTCAGGACCACTGCGGTCCGGTCCGCGACCGGACGGGAGGCCCAGTGCCGGTCGGCACCCGGGCCCCCTCCGGCCGACACCGTCCCGCCGCGCCAGCGGCGGGACGGCCGTGTCGGGTGGGAGCCTCCCGTCCGTGGTTCCACCGGAACGCACGACGCGGTCTCCGATCTGTCCGGGGCACTACCGTGTGCGCATGGCCGAGACGGATGCGCCCCAGACCGATGAGCCACCAGCGGGCGAGCTGACGCCCGCGCAGCACATCGACGCGATGATCGCGGCGCACCCGGACTGGCGCGGTGCGGTCCTCGCCGACGCCCGCGCCGCGGTGTTGGCCGTCGATCCCGCGATCGAGGAGACGTGGAAGTGGCGCGGTGCCCCGGTGTGGGAGCTCGACGGCATCCTCGTCGTCGGCAACGTCTTCAAGCAGGCCGTGAAGCTCGGCTTCATGTACGGCGCGTCCCTCGACGACCCGGACGGTCTCTTCAACGACGAGCTCGGCGGCAACCAGCGCCGCGCGATCAAGTACTCCGCCGGTGACCCCGTCGACGTCCCGGCGTTGCAGGCGCTCGTCCGTCGGGCGATCGAGCACAACCACACCCGACGCCAGGCCGGTCGCCGGCGTTAGCTCGTGGCGGCGCTCCGCGCGGCCCGGTCCTCGGTGACCAGGCGGTGGGCCTCCCGGGTGCGGGCGCGGAGCTTCTCGACGGGGACCTCGACCGCGTAGGCCGCGCCGATCGACACCACGACCGCGGCGGCGAAGAGCCAGACGTCGCCGAACCAGCCGATCGCGAACGTGCCGAGCAGCGCGATGACGAGCGGGTGCCAGAGGTACGCGGAGTACGAGACCCGGCGGCCGAACCAGGCGACGGGGGTCCAGGAGAGCGCCGCCGACACCGGGGTGCGGACCGAGACCAGGCCGCCGATGAGCACCGCGGCGAAGACCCCGGTGACCGGCATGAGCAGCCCGAAGGTCCAGGCGTGCTCGGTCCAGTCGTCGTCGATCCAGAACTGCACGCCGAGGACCGCAGCCGCACCGGCCCAGGTACCGATGTGTCCGGCGAGACCTGAGGCGAACGAACGGAAGCGCTCGTCGTCGAGCAGCAGCGCGAGCAGGCACCCCGTGGCGAGCGGGACGACGCCGAGCACGGGCGAGAAGTACACGTCCGGGGTCGATCCCCCTGAGGGCGTGCGGTAGCTCAGCCAGGCTGCTGCCGAGGCGCCGACGACCACGGCGGACAGGCCGGTGACCAGCGTGCGCCGGCGTCGTCCCAGGGCGAACAGGAGCACGAGCACCGGCGGCCAGACCAGGTAGAACTGCTCCTCCATCGACAGGCTCCACGTGTGCGCGAAGACGCCCTGCGTGGTGTCCCAGAACGACCGGTAGAGGTTGCCGGTGTAGGTCAGGGCGATGAACGCGGCCTCGCCGGCCGAGAACGAAGCACCCTTGTAGTCCCCGACCCAGTTCCAGAGCAGCAGCCCGGCGACCACGAGTGCGAGGAGCGCCGGGTAGAGCCGGAGCAGCCGCTTCCACCAGAACGACCCGAGCCGGATCATGCCGGTCTTCCGACGTTCACCGAGGAGCAGCGTGGTAATCAGGTACCCGGAGAGCACGAAGAAGACGGTCACGCCGATCCACCCGCCCTCGAACTGCGGCACGTGCAGGTGGTAGAGGACCACGATGACGATCGCGACCGTGCGCAGGCCGTCGAGGGCCAGGGCGCGGTGCACGAGCGGAGCGGGTGAGGCCGTACCGGTCGGGACGGCCGGGGTCCCCGCCTCGGGGACGGTCCTCCGGGCTGGCGCCGGGGCTGCGGTCCGGGTCATCCCGCCAGTGTGCTCCGGGAGTCCAAGAACGGGCTCAGTGCGCTCCGGTCACCCAGCGGTCAGGCGTGCTGTCGACCCAGCGTGCTCGCCAGGGCCTCCAGCCGTTCGGTCGCCAGGTCGGGCATCGTCCGCGTCTCGCCCGGGGAGATCCACTGCGCGAACGCCAGGTGGAACACGGTCACGCCGGACTGGGCCACGAGGGTCGCGGCCGGCTCCGGGACGTCGCGGTCGCGGAGGAGCTCGGCGAGCCGGGTGCCGAGGCCGGACAGCTTCGCCAGCTCCCGTTCGCCGAGCGCTGGTTCGGCGTCGATCACCCGCTGGCGGGCGCGGGACCACTCGCGGCGGTCCTCGGGGAAGAACGCTCCGGCGCCCGCCAGCGCCCGCGCCACGAGTTCGAGCGGCGGAGTGCCGGCCGGGGCCTCCTGGATCGGGCCGACGAACATCTGCAGGAAGTCGTCCTGGCCGGCGAACAGGACCTCGCGCTTGTCGGCGAAGTGCCGGAAGAAGGTGCGTTCGGTGACCTGGGCGGCACGGGCGATGTCGGCGACCGTGGTGGTCTCGAAGCCGCGGTCGAGGAACAGCTGCAGCGCGGTCCCCTGCAGTCGCTGCCGCGTCCCGGGTTGCCATCTCGCCATGCCCGGAGTCTACCGAGCGATGACGGTGATGACAGCCGCTGCCATCGGGTGTACGGTTCCTGATGTCAGCAACTGACATCATCGAGAAGGGCACCACCATGCACGTGTTCGTCACCGGAGCCTCCGGCTGGATCGGCTCCGCCACCGTCGACGAGCTCCTCGCCGCCGGCCACCGCGTCACCGGGCTCGTCCGGTCGGACGCAGCCGCCGCGTCCGTCCAGGGGAAGGGCGCCGAGGTCCTCCGCGGCGACCTCGACGACCTCGCGGCCCTGCGTCGCGGAGCCGAAGCCGCCGACGGGGTCGTCCACCTCGCCAACAAGCACGACTGGGCACACCCGGAGGAGACCAACGCCGCCGAGCGTGCCGCGGTCGAGACCCTCGGCGGGGTCCTCGTCGGCAGTGACCGGCCGTTCGTCGTCGCCTCCGGCGTTGCTGGACTCACCGCCGACCGCCCCGCCATCGAGGACGACCCGAACCCCTTCGTCGGTCCGCAGGCCATGCGCGGCGGCAGTGAGAACCGCGCGCTCGACTTCGTCGACCAGGGCGTGCGCACCGTGATCGCGCGGTTCGCCCCGACCGTGCACGGGCACGGCGACCACGGGTTCGTCGCGCTGCTCACCGCGGCGGCGCGGCGCCACGGGGTCGCCGCGATGATCGGCGAGGGGACGAACGGCTGGGCCGCGGTGCACCGCACCGACGCCGCTCGACTGGTCCGGCTCGGCCTCGAGAGCGCCCCCGCGGGCACCCGGATGCACGTCACCGCCGAGGACGCCGTCCCCACCCGCGACATCGCGCAGGCGATCGGGGACGCCCTCGGTGTGCCGGTCACCTCGGTCGAGGCCGCCGACGCGATCGACCACTTCGGCTTCCTCGCCCCGTTCTACGGCATGCCGATGGCTGCCTCGTCGACCGCGACACGCGAGCTCCTCGGCTGGCAGCCGACCGGGCCGACGCTGCTCGACGACATCGCCGACGGCGCGTACACGGCGCCGCGCGGCTGACGGTCCCGCCCGACCACGTGACAGACGGGAGGCTCCCCACCGGTCCGGTGGGGAGCCTCCCGTCCGTCATGTGGCGACGTCTGTCATCGCGTGGCGGCTACTCCGCCTTCTGCAGCTGCCAGGGCTCCGGCTCGCGGTCGCCGTTCGGGCGGACCGGACGGACGTCGCCGACGATCGGGATCGAGCGCTTCCGCATGAACCACACGTAGCGGACGAAGAAGTGGGTCAGCGTCGACATGCGGTTGCCGTTGCCGAGCAGGCTGGTGATGTGGACGAACACCCACGCCGCCCAGGCCACGGGGCCGACCATCGTGATGCCACCACGCAGTTGGGCGACCGCGGCGTTCGTGCCGATCGTCGCCATCGTGCCCTTGTCGAAGTACTTGAACCGTTCGGTCGGCTTGCCGGCCAGGCGACGCTTGATCTGCTCGGCGACGTGCTTGCCGCCCTGCAGCGCCGGCTGCGCGAGCTGCGCGAGCGCGTCGTCCTGCGCGGCGATGTCGCCGGCCGAGAAGACACGGTCCACGCCCTTCACGCTGAGGTCGTCGTTCACCTGGATGCGGCCGCCGTGGGTCTGCGGCAGCCCCCAGTTGCCGACCTCCTTGTGTGCCGACACACCCGTCGCCCAGATCACCTGCGAGGCGGGGATGACCTCGCCGCCGGCCAGGCGGACGCCGTCGGGCATGACCTCCTCGACACCGGAGTTCAGCCGCAGGACGACGCCGCGCTTCAGCAGGATCTTCGCCGCGTACCGGCGCAGTCGCGGGGCGAACGGCTTGAGGAGCTCGCCGCTGCGGTGCACGAGCGTGATCGAGATGTTGCCGCGTTCGATCTCCGGGTACGCACCGACCAGCGCCTGGTCGCGGAGTTCCGCGAGTGCCCCCGCCATCTCGACACCGGTCGCACCGCCACCGACGATGACGACGCGGATCTCGTCCGGACCCTGCTTCGCCGCGGCCTGCTCCAGGCGCGTGAACAGCTCGTCACGGATGCGGAGTGCCTGCGAGCGGGAGTACATCGAGTACGCGTACTCGTAGGCGCCGGGCGTCCCGAAGTAGCTCGTGTTCACGCCGTTGGCCAGGATCAGGTAGTCGTAGTGCAGGTGCTCGCCGTCCGACATCTCGGCGATCCGCTCGTCGTGCCGGATGCCGGTGAGCAGACCGTGGCGGAAGTCGGCGTTCGACTGCCGGGCACGCAGGCTGCGGAGGAAGTACGTCACGTCACCCGCGTTCAGGCCGCCGGTCGCCACCTGGTACATGAGCGGCTGGAACATGTTGTAGACGTGGCGGTCGACGAGCGTGACCCGGACCGGAGCGTCCTTCAGCTCACGCATGGCGGCGATCCCGGCGAATCCACCGCCGACGATGACGACGTGCGGGCGGGTGTCCTGCGGCATGGTGAGCTCCGGTTTCGTGCGGTCTGGGCCACCCAGAAGGGTACGCCGATCGCGCGCACCCGCCGTCCACCCCTGTGGCTGACGGCCGGGAGGCGCGGCTTCAGGCCGCCGACTCGGCGTACCGCCCGTAGGTGCTCAGGACGTTGCCCTTGCTCGTCACGGAGTTCGCGACCAGCCGGAGGCGCGTGGGCGGGTCGGTCGGCTCGAACAGCTTCCGACCGCGGCCGGCGACGGCCGGGTGGATCATCAGCTGCAGTTCGTCGAGCACCCCGGCGAAGAGCAGGCTGCGCACCAGGGTGACGCTCCCGCACACGGCGATGTCCGCTCCGTCACGCTGCTGCAGCTCGCGGACGAAAGTGGGGACGTCGCCGGTGATGCGCGTGCTGTTCTCCCACGCCAGGTCGTCGCCGAGGGTGGTGGATGCCACGTGCTTCTCGATCGGGTTGATCCACTGGCCGAAGGGGTCCTCCGGGTGGGCGGGCCACCACTCCGACCACTCCAGGTAGCTGTTCCGGCCGAGCAGCACGGTGTCGGTGGCGTCCATCCACGCGGTCATGCCCGCGCCGAGTTCGTCGTCGAAGCTGTCGTACTGGAACTCGTACGGGTCCTGCACGACACCGTCGACCGAGGTGAAGAGCCCCGCTGTGACCTTGCGCATGGGCGCGAGCGTAGCGCTGGCCGGAGTCGGAGCACCAGGGCCTGCGCCCGCGCCGCGGTCAGTTGCCGCTGCCGTCCGTCCCACTGTCGGTCTGGCCGCGGGGGCCGAAGCCGGGGCCGGAGAACGACGCGCCGCCGTGCGCTCCGCCGACCGCGTGGCCGACCGCGAAGCCGACGCCGCCGCCGACGAGCAGTGCTGCGAGACCGACGGCCACCGCCACGATCGGCCAGAACCACGGCGGTCGCGGTGTGGTCCGTCCGGTCGGTGCCGGAGCGGGGGTGCCGGACCAGGCCGGGGGAGCGGGGTGCGTCCCGGCGGGAGCGGGACGAGCGCTGTCGGGGCCCGACTGCGGGGCGGCGGTGACGGTGCCCGCGGTCGGGCCGGTGGGGGCGGGTGCCGGGGCAGCCGACCAGTCGTCGGGGCGCCGTCCGGAGGGGTTCGTGTCGGTCATGAGAGCAGTGCACCGCGTCGACCTTGCAGGAGTCGAAGACGGTGCTGACTCCCCGCTGCGGATCGTTCACAGGCAGCGGGTGGTGAGCCGCCTAGTCTCAGGGGATGCGTGCTCTCGTCGAGACCGTCCGGATCGACGGACACCCCGTGCGCTTGCGCACCCTCGCCCCGGCAGGACGCGTCCGGGACGCCCTCGCTCCGACCATCGTCCTGGTGCACGGCATCGGCATGTCCCACCGGTCGTTCCTCCGGGTGCAGACACTGCTCTCGCAGACGCACCGGACCGTCTCGGTCGACCTGCCCGGGTTCGGTGGACTGACCCGTGCCGGGCGCAGGTTCCAGGTGGACGAGTACGCCGACCTCGTCGTCCGCGCGGTCACCGCTCGTGGCATCAGCGACCTGGTCGTGATGGGGCAGTCGATGGGCACGCAGATCGCCGTCGCCGCCGCCCTCCGCCACCCCGACGTCGTCAACTCCGTGGTCCTGGTCGGGCCGGTCGTCGACGACCGGCGGCGCTCGCTGCCGCGTCTGGGTGCGCAGCTCCTGCTCGACTGCGCGATCGAGGGCCTCCGGATGAACGTCATCGTCTTCGGGGACTACCTCCGGAGCATCCCGCAGTACGCCCGGGAACTCCTGCCCATGCGGGACTTCCGGATGCTCGACAGCGTCCGGGCCCTGACCGTGCCGGTGCTCGTGATCCGCGGCGAGCAGGACCCCATCGCCAAGCACGACTGGGTGGAACGGCTCGTGGCCGCCGCGGACGCGGGCGCGCTCGTCGAGCTCCCCGGGCCCCACCACGTGCAGGAACACCAGCCCGTCGCCGTCGCCCGTCTCGTCGACGAGTTCCGTCGCGTCCAGACCCTGGAGGCGACCCGGGACGGCGTCCCCCTGTGACCGGCGCGACCGCCGGGACGAGCCCGGTCCGGGTCGGACTGGTGCGTCGTGCGCGATGGGCGCTCCTCGACTGGGTGTACGCCGTGGTGTGGCAGGTCAGGAGTCTCGGGCCCACGACCGCCGACGACTACCGCTCCGGCGACCGGCAGGCCGTGATCGTGATCCCCGGCGTCTACGAGACGTGGCACTTCATGCGCCCCCTGATGGACGTGCTCCACGACCGCGGCCACCCGGTGCACGTGCTCACCGTCCTCCGGCACAACCTCAAGCCGGTGCCCGTCTCGGCGGAGGAGGTGATGGCCTACCTCGACGAGCACGACTTGCACCGGGTGCTCGTCCTCGCGCACAGCAAGGGCGGCCTGATCGGCAAGTACGCCATGACCCGACTGGACCCGCACGGCCGCATCGACCGGATGGTGGCGGTGTCGACGCCGTTCGCCGGGTCGAAGTACGCCGTCCTGGCACCCGTCCGACACCTCCGGGTGTTCCGCGCCGCCGACCCGGTGCTCGCGGGCCTCGCGCGGGAGCTCGACGCGAACACCCGGATCACCTCGGTCTACGCGGTCTTCGACACGCTCATCCCCGGCGGCAGTGAGCTCGCCGGGGCGGAGAACGTGCGGCTGGACCTCGGCGGCCACTTCCGGATCCTCGCCGACCGGCGCACCGCGGCCGCCGTGCTGCGGGCGGCGGACGGCGACTGACGGCGTCGCTGCCGCTGGTGGTGGCGCTCGGGCCGGCACTACGCTCAGCCCCGTGGCCAGCCGGAGCATCTACGTCGAGACGCTGATCGACGCCGACGTCGACGCAGTGTGGGCCGCCACGCAGGACCCCCGGCAGCACGTCCGCTGGGACGTCCGGTTCTCGGAGATCGTGCCAGAGCCGGCCGACACGGACGGAGCCGCTCGCTTCACCTACGTCCGACGCTCGGCCCTCCACGACGTGCACGGCACCGGCATCTCCATCGGCGAGCGACTGCGTGACGACGGCACGCGCACCTCGGCGCTGCGCTTCGCCACCGACGACGGACTCTCTCCGATCCGCACCGGGCGGGGCTACTGGCGGTACGTGCCGACCGACGACGGACGGACGCGGTTCATCACCGGGTACGACTACGACTCCGGGTGGGGACCGCTCGACCTCGTCGTCCGACCGCTCCTCGGGTGGGCGACCGCGTGGAGTTTCGACCGCCTCCGCGTCTGGCTCGAGGGCGGGGCCGAACCGGAGGCCTGGCCGCTCACCAGCGTCCTGGCGGTGTGGCGCCGGGACCGGCCACGGGCCTCCCGGACGCGCCGCGCACCGGTCGGCGGGACCCGTCGCGCCGACCACCTGCGGGACGCCCCGGCGACCCTGGCGACGCTGGCCCGACCCGGAGGAACGTCATGACCTCGGTGTTCCAGGAGGCGCTCGGCGCCGACTTCGACCGGCTCCACCCGATGATGCAGCGACGGTTCGGCGTCGGACTCGACGCCGCTGAGGCGTGCGTCGGCCACGGCACCATGCAGTCGATCCGCCGAGGTCCGTGGTGGACGGTGCCGTTCCTGCAGATCGGTCGGCTCCGCAACATCCTGGTGCCCGACGTCGGGAACGGCGTCCCGTTCACCATCGAGAACTACCCCTACCGCGACGTCCTCGGCCGTGAGACCGTCACGTTCGTCCGGACCTACAGCGTGCGGTCCGGGCGCACCGCACGGTTCGACGCGACGATGGTGCTCGTCGACGGTCGGGTGCTCGACTACCTCGGCTCGCACCAGCACCTGGCGGTGGACCTCGACCTGGCCGTCGACGAGCGTGGTGGGCTGGTCCTGACCTCGGACGCGCAGCGGTTCCACGAGGGGCCGTTCTCGTTCCGGTTCCCGATGCTGTTCAGCGGCCGGGCGACCCTGCACGAGTGGTGGTCGGACGAGGACCGGTCCTTCCACGTCGACCTCGAGGTGCACAACCGGCTGTTGGGGTTCCTCTTCGGGTACCGCGGGTCGTTCACCTGCGAGTGGGTGCCGGCGACGGACGCTCCCGAGCGGTTGAAGCCGCGGCGGACCGAGGCGCGGACGTAGGCGTCAGCCGGAGCGTGCTCAGATGTCGAGGACGCCGTCGACCGCCGCGCGCCGGGACGCGATGTGGCCGGTCGCGATGTCCTCCTCCAGGTGGACCGTGACGTACTGCCGGTCGATCGGGTACCCGGCGTCGTCGAAGACCCGGAGACGCCTGCGGAGCCGCAGGAACGGCACCGCCGTGTGTTCGAACGACACGACCACCTCGGTGTCCGGCCACGACCTCTCGACGTCCACCTGCACCGAGCGGTAGTCGCTCCGCACCCGGGTGACGGTATCGGTGTCGGCCGACCACATGATGCTCGGTTCGCTGAGCCCCGCGAGCTGCTCGCGGACCGCCGCGACACTGCGCTCGACCGTCTCCGGGTCCGGTTCCGGCGTCTGCCAGGAGGCTCCGCTCACCCCCGTCAGGTCGAGTCGCCCGATCCAGGGCGCGCGTCGGGCCTGGAGCGCGGCGTCCTCAGCCGACCACACCGCCTCGAGTTCCTCGAGGTCCGCTCCGGCGTCCTCGTCCGCAGCCGGCTCGGAGGTGTGGTCCTCGGTGACGACGACCGACGGGATGCCCGCTGCGACGTCGATGACCACCTCGCGCGCCTCGTACACGGTGTCCCAGCTGCGCCAGGGCCCGCGTTCGCCGAACGGCACCTCGACCTGTCGGGGACCGGCGGGGTGGAAGCGCAGGGTCATCCGGCCGTCCTCGATCGAGACGGCGTCGACCAGGTGGTCGACCTGCACCGTGGTGCGTTCGTCAGCCGGGGTGACGCGGACGATCTCGGTCGGGGGGGTCGGCAGGGGAGTGCTGACCGGACCGTCGCCGTCCGCGTCGTCGTCCTGGTCGTCGTCGCCGCCCAGCGGGTGGCCGAACCGGACCGTCCACTGGCTGGCAGTGCCGACCATCGTCTGGTCGTCGTCGTCACTGTCACTGTCACTGTCACTGTCACTGTCACTGTCACTGTCACTGTCACTGTCGTCGGTCCCGGCACGGTCTTCGTCTTCGTCGTCCGGCTCGGTCCACGCGTCACGGTCGGGCCAGAACGGTGCCGCCTCGGCCCACTCGAGCGTCTCCGGGTCGATCCGGGACATGTCGTCGTCCTCGTCCGTGCCACCCGTCCCCGACGTCCAGAACGAGGCGTCGCGGGGATCGCCGACCCACAGCCCCTCGGCGTCGACCCCGATCGTTCGCCGGTCGCCGAGTTCCACGGACCGCGGCGGCTGCTCGGGTGACAGGAACACGGCCGTCCGGGACGACTGCTCCAGGTTCTCCGCCTCGTAGACGACCCACATGCCGGACGGGATCGCCCGGATGTCGGTCCGTTCGACGGCGACCACCGGCAGGGATGCCGTCGGCCAGGTCAGCCAGCGTCGGAACTCGTCACCCCGCACCACGGCGGCCACCGGCCTGTTCGTGTCCGGGACGATCGTCACCGCTCCGACCGCGACGGCGTCGAGCGGGTCGAGCGGGTCGAGGGGGGCGGGAAGTCCGGGCTCATCGGTCACGTCGACGACGCTAGCGGCCGGGTCTCGGACCTGCCGCCCCGACCGCGCCTTCACCGCGTCGCGACGCTCGCGCGCTCGACGATCCGGTGCGGCACGACGACGGTCCGGACCGGTGCCTCCCGGTCCTCGATCCGTCGTTCGAGCAGGTCGAGCGCCGCGCCCGCGAACGCCCGCCGGTCGAACGACACCGTCGTCAGCGCGGGGACCGCGAACGCGGCCTGGTCGACGTCGTCGAACCCGACGACGCTCACCTGCTCCGGCACCCGGACGCCCCGGCTGGCCAGGACGTGCAGCACCCCGAACGCGATCGAGTCCGTGAACGCGAACACCGCGTCGGGCAGCGGGTTCCGGTCCAGCCACTCGCCGAACGTCCGTGCCGCGGCCGGCGTCGTCCACTCCGGCAGCGGGACACGGAGCGTCGGGTCGACGGGGACACGCCGTGCGGCCAGCGCGTCCTCGTGCCCGAGCTGCCGCGTCCGTGCGGTGGCGGTGACGACGTCGCCCCGCTCGGCACCGACGATCGCGATCCGCCGGTGTCCGCGGTCGAGGAGCATCGTCGTGACCTCGCGCGCAGCCGCCCGGCTGTCGACGTGCACCTGGTCGACGTGCTCCGGTTCGACCTCCCCGATCACGACGGTCGGCGGCAGGCCGTCGGTGTTCGCGAGGGTGCTGGCGTCGAGCGACACCGGGTTGAGGACGAGCCCGTCGACCAGGTGCGCCCGCGCCCGCGAGACCAGGTCGCGTTCCCGCTCCGGGTCGGTCGCGGTCTGTTCGAGCTGCACGACGAGACCGCGGTCGTGCGCCAGGACCACGAACCACCGTGCGAGGTCGGCCGAGTACGCACTCGCGAGCTCCGGCAGCGTCACGGCGATCGCCCCGGTCCGGCCGTTCCGCAGGCCCCGAGCGGACAGGTTCGGCACGTAGCCGAGTTCGATGACCGCGGCTTCGACCCGGGCACGGGTCTCCGGGCGCACGACGACCCCGCCGTTGACGACGTTGGAGACGGTCTTGGGGGACACCCCGGCGAGGGCGGCCACGTCCCGCACGGTGGCGCGCATGACAGCACCGTAGCGCGCGGGGCGCATGCGATCGGCGGGTCGTCGCGCGTCAGACCCGGCCATCTGCCGGACGGGAGGCGCGTCCCGACCGGTCACGCGCCTCCCGTCCGACGGCGGTCCCGCCCGCACGGCGGGACGGTCAGTCCGTCGTCAGCCGGAGTTCTGTCGGCGTGTCCCGACCGATCGTGAGTGTCGCCTCCGCGCTGCCGGCACGGACCGCGTAGTCGCCACGGAACCCGCGGAACGACGCCTGTCCTGACTCGTCGGTACGGAGGGTCGTCGGCCCGGTCCACCACTCGTCCTTCACCAGCCGACGGAGTGCGTCGTAGGCGGGCTTCGGTGTGCCGTCCGCCCGCACGAGCCCGATCGGGGCGTTGAGCCAGGCACCCTGGTCGGTGATGCCCCAGTAGGTGATCGCCTCGACGGCGGGGTGCCCGACCAGGCTGCGGTAGTGCCGTTCGAGTTCGTCGGCCTGACGTGCTTCCCCCTCGGGCGTTGACGGCCACGAGTCCACCCGGTGGTCGTTGAGGTCGACGATGTGCGCGGGCATCAGGTCGCCGGACACGAGGGAGGTCTCGGTCAGGTGCAGCGGCAGACCGTACCGGGCGAAGCGGTCGACCATCGCGAGCATGGTGTCCTCGCCCCAGTACCCCTGGTGCATGTGGGTCTGCAGCCCGATGGCGTCGATGCGGATGCCGGCCTCGAGGACGCCCTCGATCAGGCACTCGTACGCGTCCGACAGGTCGAAGTCGTTGAGCAGCAGTGTGACGGCGGGGTTGGTGGCGCGTGCCTCGTCGACGGCCATCCGGATCATCGCGAGCCGGCCGCGGGCCAGGGCGAGGGGGGTGATGCCGTTGTCGCCGTTCGCGAAGTGCGGCATGATCACGACCTCGTTGATCGCGTCCCAGGTGTCGACGAGGCCGGTGAAGTCGCGCACCTCACGGCGGATCCGCTCCCGCTGGAGACGCTCGACCTCGTCCGTGTCCAACCCGAGCAACCAGTCCGGCTGCACGGTGTGCCAGACCAGCGGGTGTCCCTTCGTCGCGACACCGCGGTCTCGGAACCAGGCGGCAGTCCGCTGCAGTCGCTCGGTGTCGGGGCGGCCGCGCTCCGGCTCGAAGCGGCCCCAGTAGAAGGGCAGCGTCGCGGTGTTGAACACGTCGAGCCAGAGGTCGGCGAGCTCGGGCGTGCCGGGGTCCCCGTCCGGGTCGTGTTCGTCGGGCGCGTCACCGTTCGCGAGGCCGACGAAGTCGAACCCGATGTTGCCGAACCCGAACGCGTGGCGCTGCTGTTCCACGACGACCTCGGTTCCCGCCCGGGGTGTGCCGTCCGCGTCGAGCACGGTGACGAGGGCCTCGCCGGTCCGGTGTGCTGTGTCCTGGTGCGTCGCCATCGACGGCCTCCCGTATTTGTTGTGAGCGGGAACTTATCAGGTCCGCCCGCCACGCGCGAGAGTGGCTGCGTGGCCGCGTGCCTGCGTGCCTGCGTGGCCGAGTGCGCGAGACTCCCCGTCTGCGCGAGACGCCCCAACTGTCCGAGACGGCGCGGAGTTCGGCGGCGTCTCGGACAGTTGGCGGCGTCTCGCGGAGACGCCGCCGTCTCGCGGGGCGGACGGGAGGCGTGGGGCGGGCTGGCACTGTGCCTCCCGTCCGACGTCGCCGAGTGGGCGAGACGCCGTCGAGTTGGCGAGACGCCGCCGGGAGTGGCGGTGTTTCGCCGGGGAGGTGGCGTCTCGCGCCGCCGCCGGCGTCTCGCGAGGCGGACGGGAGGCGTGGGGCGGGCTGGCACTGTGCCTCCCGTCCGACGCCTCCGAGTATGCGACGCGCCGCCGAGTTGGCGAGACGCCGCGGAGTTCGGGGGCGTCTCGGACGGTTGGCGGCGTCCCGCGGAGACGCCGCCGTCCCGCGGAGACGCCGCCGTCTGGCGGAGACGCCGGCGGCTCGCGCCTTAGGATCCGGGTGGGGGCGGAGCCGTGCTCGCCCGGACCACGAGCGACGCCGGCAGCTGCACGTGCGCCGGCACGTCGCGGCCGCCGAGGAGCTCGAGCAGCATCCGGAGCGCCTCGGCGCCGAGGTCGTGCAGTGGCTGCGCGACCGTGGTCAGCGGGGGAGTGGCGTTCGCGGCCTGGGGGACGTCGTCGAAGCCCACGACGGACAGGTCCTGCGGCACCCGGAGCCCGAGTTCCCCGGCGACCTGCAGCACCCCGATCGCCGAGCTGTCGTTCGCCGCGAAGACCGCGGTCGGTCGGTCGTGGCGTGCGAGCAGTCCGCGGGCGACCTCGGCGGTGGCAGCGGTCTGGTAGTCGCCGACCCGCACCAGGTCGGGGTCGAAGGGGATGCCCGCGGCCTCGAGTGACTGTCGGTACCCGATCTCGCGGAGTTCGGCCGAGGCCAGGTCGGCACGCCCGCGGATGTGGGCGATCCGGCGGTGACCCAGGGCGATGAGGTGCTCCGTGGCCGCCCGGGCACCGCCGACGTTGTCCGAGTCGATCGCGGCGTGGCCCTCGGGCCCGGTGTGCGGGTCGATCGAGACGACGGGGATGGGGGTGCTCGCCATCAGGGTGGTGGGGGTGACGACGATCGCACCGTCGATCAGTGTGCCGGCCAGGCGGGAGAGGGACCGGCGCTCCCAGCCGGGTCGGGCCTCGCCGCTGACGAGTCCGGCGTAGGCGAGGAGCTCGTACCCGGTGCCGTCGGCAGCGGACGAGATGCCCTTGAGCAACTCGGTGGAGAACGGCTCGAACTCGGTGACCAGGATGCCGATCACGTCGGTCCGGCTGCGGCGCAGACTGCGTGCGACCAGGGAACTCTCGTACCCGAGGGACTCGATCACGGCCATCACCCGCTGCGACGTGGCGGCGGCGACACCATCGCGTCCGTTGATCACCTTCGACACGGTCGGGACGGAGACACCGGCGGCTCGCGCGACATCGCTGATGGTGGTCCGCCCCGGCAGGGGAGCAGGACGGGCGATGGCATCCACGTCGACACCGTACTCGTCCCCGGGCCCCGTTCCGTGCCGATGAACGAACTTCGTGCCGCGTGGCGCACCGGACAGAAATCGTTATCGAAATCGATTGACAAGCCGTTCGAGCGCCAGGCATGCTCTCCGTGCGGCCTCGCGGTCGCATGTCAACGACGACTACCGAGGGACTCCACAATGACGAGGAAGAACAGGTTCGCGGCGGCCATCGCCATCGCAGCCGGCACCGCACTGCTCGCCACGGGCTGCTCAAGCGGCGGAGCCGCAGACGACGGCAACGGCAAGGTCACGATGACCTTCTGGCACAACTCCACCACCGGGCCGGGCAAGGCCTACTGGGCGGACACGGTCAAGGCGTTCGAGGCGAAGAACCCGAACGTCACGATCAAGATCCAGGCCATCCAGAACGAGGACCTGGACGGCAAGCTCCAGACCGCGCTCAACTCCGGCGACGGCCCCGACGTGTTCCTGCAGCGCGGTGGCGGCAAGCTCAACGCGATGATCAACGCCGGGCAGCTGCTCGACATCAAGGACTCGATCAGCGCGGACGCCAAGAAGTCCATCAGCGCCGGCACCTTCTCGGGCTACGACGCGAAGGACGGCACCTACGCCATGCCCGTCGCCGTGCTCCCCGAGGGCATCTGGTACTCGAAGGACCTGTTCGAGAAGGCCGGCATCGACGGCACGCCCACCACGATGGACGAGCTGAACGACGACATCGCCAAGCTCAAGGACTCCGGCGTCGACCCGGTCGCCGTCGGTGCGAAGGACGCCTGGCCGGCCGCGCACTGGTACTACAACTTCGCCCTCCGCGCCTGCAGCGAGAAGACCCTGACCGGCGCCGCGGAGTCGCTGAAGTTCGACAACGCCTGCTGGACCAAGGCCGGCAAGGACCTCGAGGCCTTCAACGACACCAAGCCGTTCAACCAGGGCTTCCTCACCACCGCCGCACAGCAGGGCGCCGGCAGCTCCGCTGGTCTCCTCGCCAACCACAAGGCGGCCATGGAACTCATGGGCGCGTGGGACCCGGGCGTGATCTCCTCGCTGACCCCGGACGCCAAGCCGCTGCCGGACCTCGGCTGGTTCCCGTTCCCGGCCGTCTCCGGTGGCAAGGGTGACGCGAAGTCGATGATGGGTGGCGTCGACGGCTACTCCTGCACCGCGAAGGCTCCGAAGAAGGCCTGCACGGACTTCCTCAACTTCATCGTGCAGAAGGACAACCAGGAGGGCTACTACAAGGCCTTCCAGGCGATCCCCGTCAACCAGGACGCCCAGTCCGTCGTGTCGGAGTCGTACCTGAAGACCGCGCTCGCCGCGTACAAGGACGCCCCGTTCGTGTCGCAGTACCTCGACACCCTCTACGGCCAGAACGTCGGCAACGCGCTGAACACCAGCGTCGTCGACGTCCTCGCCGACAAGGGCACCGCCAAGGACATCGTCACCACCACCAACCAGGCTGCGGCCAAGGGCTGACCATGACCCTCGACACCTCGCTCGGCACGAACCCGACCACCGGGTCGGACCGCGCCTCGGGGTCAACGACGGCGGGGAGCGGTGCGTCCAGCGCACCGCGCCCCGCCGGGCGTCGGCCCGCCAAGCGGCTCGCGGACTGGCGGAAGCGCGCCGAGATCGCCGTCCTCGCCGGACCCGCCGTGATCGTCTTCGTCACGTTCGTGATCCTGCCCGTCGGCATGGCCGCGTACTACGGGTTCTTCAAGTGGCAGGGCTACGGCCCGCCCACCGACTTCGTCGGGCTGCAGAACTACGTCATCATCTTCCAGGACCAGGCCTTCCGGTCGGTCCTCATGCACAACGGCTTCATCGTCGTCCTGTCGCTCGTGCTGCAGGGCCCGATCGCGATCGTCCTCGCGCTGCTCCTCAACCAGAAGATGCACGGCCGCGGACTCATCCGCGTCCTGGTCTTCGTGCCGTACGTGATCTCCGAGGTCATCGTCGGCACCGGGTGGAGCCTGCTGCTGCAGTCGAACGGCGCTGTCAACGACATGCTCCAGTCCATCGGACTCGGCGGTCTGCGTGCCGACTGGCTGTCCAACCCGGACATCGCCATCTGGACGCTGCTGCTGATCATCTCGTGGAAGTACATCGGCTTCGCGGTGATCCTGTTCCTCGCCGGCCTGCAGAGCATCCCCGAGGAGCTCTTCGAGGCCGCCGCGATCGACGGTGCCGGCTACTGGCAGATCCAGCGGCGCATCACGCTGCCGCTGCTCGGCCCGACCATCCGCATCTGGGCGTTCCTGTCGATCATCGGGTCGCTGCAGCTGTTCGACCTCGTCTACATCATCTGGGGGCAGTACATCGCCTCCACCGCAGGCACCTCGACCATGGCGACCTACATGGTGGGCAACGGCCGCAACTCCGGGAACTACGGCTTCGGCAGCGCCGTCGCCGTCGTGATGTTCGTCATCTCCCTGGCCGTCGCGCTCATCTACCAACGATTCGTGCTCCGCCGGGACACCGCGGGCGCGATCACCGAAGGGAAGAAGTGATGGCCACCACGAGCATCGTCGCCCCCGGGCGTCGTGCGACACGGGAGCGCCGGTCGAGCGCGGCCATCGGTCGCGCCAACCCGCTCACCTACGTCGTGGCGATCCTGTTCGTCGCCGCGAACCTCGCCCCGGTGCTGTACATCGTGCTGGGCGGCTTCCGGACGAACTCGCAGATCACCACGAGCCCCGCCGGCCTGCCGGCCCCGTTCGAGCTCGGCAACTACGGCTCGGTCCTCGGCAGTTCGATCTTCTGGCAGGAGCTCGGCAACTCGGCGATCAGTGCGATCGCGACGACCGTCGGTGTCGTCGTGCTCGGCCTGATGGTCAGCTACATCCTGGCCCGCTACCGGTTCGCCGGCCGCGGCGCCCTGTACGCCCTGTTCGCCGCAGGCCTGATGTTCCCGATCACCGTCGCGATCACGCCGCTGTACCTGCTCATCAAGGACCTCGGTCTGACGAACAGCCTGGCCGGCGTGATCCTGCCGCAGATCGCCTTCGCCCTGCCCACGACGGTCATCATCCTGGTGCCGTTCCTCCGGGCCATCCCCGACGAGCTCGAGGAGGCAGCGTCCATCGACGGTGCCAGCCGCCTCGGGTTCTTCTTCCGGATGATCGTGCCGCTGTCCCTGCCGGGCGTCGTCACCGTCGGGATCCTGGCGTTCATCGCCAGCTGGAACAGCTACATCCTGCCGCTGTTCATCCTCAACAACGAGGGCAGCTACACGCTGCCGCTCGGCGTGCAGGCGTTCTCGTCGCAGTACTCCGTCGACACCGCCAAGGTGCTCGCCTTCACGTCGATGTCGATGATCCCCGCGCTGATCTTCTTCACGATCTTCCAGCGCCGGATCGTCGGCGGTCTCACCGGGGCGGTCAAGGGATGACGATCACCAACGAACCGAGACAGGCAGTGGACACCGTCCGCACCGACCTGTCGGACCCGGCCCCGGGCCTCCCGGCCGTCCCCGAGGTGAGCGACCGCGTCCGCGACCTGCTCGCCCGGATGACGCTCGAGGAGAAGGCGGCGCAGATCGTCGGCTACTGGCTCGACCAGAACGGCGTCGTGGCACCCATGCAGGGCGAGATGGCAGCCGGGCAGGACGCCCAGGCGACCCTGCCGGAGGTGACCCGCGACGGCATCGGGCACTACACCCGCGTCTACGGCACCCGCCCGGTCGACGCCGAGGAGCGGGCCGCCTGGCTCTGGCAGGAGCAGCGTCGCCTCAAGCGGGAGACCCGACTGGGCATCCCCGCGCTCGTGCACGAGGAGTGCCTCACCGGACTGGCCGCCTGGAAGGCCGCGACCTTCCCGACCCCGCTCGCGTGGGGCGCTTCGTTCGACCCGGAGCTCGTCGAACAGGTCGGCCGCGCGATCGGCGACTCGATGCGTGAGCTCGGCATCCACCAGGGGCTCGCGCCGGTGCTCGACGTCGTCCGCGACCCCCGCTGGGGCCGGGTCGACGAGTGCATCGGTGAGGACCCGTACCTGGTCGGCACCGTCGGCACCGCCTACGTGCGGGGTCTGCAGGACGCTGGCGTGCACGCCACGCTGAAGCACTTCCTCGGCTACTCGGCCTCCCGCGCCGGACGCAACCACGCGCCCGTCTCGGCCGGGCCCCGTGAGATCCGGGACGTGTTCCTGCCGCCGTTCGAGATGGCGCTGCTCGACGGCAACGCCCGCTCGGTCATGAACTCCTACACCGAGACCGACGGCGTCCCGATGGCCGCCAGCCCCGAGTACCTGACCGGGGTGCTCCGCGAACAGCTCGGGTTCGACGGCGTCGTCGTGGCCGACTACTTCGCGATCGCGTTCCTCGAGGTGATGCACGCCGTCGCCGGCGACCGCGGCGAGGCCGCTGCACTGGCGCTCGAGGCCGGCATCGACGTCGAACTGCCGACCGGGGACGCGTACCTGCGCCCGCTGGTGGAGCGGGTGCGCTCGGGGCAGCTCGACGAGGGGTACGTCGACCGGGCCGTCCTCCGTGCGCTCGCGCAGAAGGAAGCACTCGGTCTGCTCGACCCCGAGGCGTACGAGGACGAACCGCCCACCGGCGTCGACCTCGACTCGCCCCGACACCAGGCGCTCGCCCGTCGCCTCGCGGAGGAGTCGATCGTGCTGCTCGGCAACGACGGCGTCCTGCCGGTCCGACGGACCCCCGGCACCGTCGCGGTCATCGGCCCGAACGCGGACCGCGCCGAGGCGCTGCAGGGCTGCTACTCGTTCGCGAACCACGTCCTGGCCGCTCACCCCGGGCTGCCGCTCGGGTTCTCGATCCCGACGGTCGCCGAGGCACTGACCGACGCCTTCACCGGAGCATCGGTCCGGGTCGTCGAGGGCTGCGCGGTCGAGGGGGAGGACCGGACCGGCATCGCCACTGCCGTCTCCGCCGCCACCGACGCCGAGCTCGCCGTCGTCGTCGTCGGCGACCAGGCCGGCCTGTTCGGCCGCGGCACCGTCGGCGAGGGCAACGACTCCGAGTCGCTCGACCTGCCCGGCGTGCAGCGCGAACTGGTGGAGGCCGTGGTCGCCACCGGCACGCCCGTCGTCCTGGTGCTCCTCACCGGCCGTCCGTACGCCATCAGCTGGGCGCTCGACGGCGAAGGTCCGCGGCCGGCTGCCGTCCTGCAGGCGTTCTTCCCCGGCGAGGGCGGCGGACTCGCGATCGCCGACGTCGTCACCGGTGCGGTGAACCCCTCGGGTCGGCTGCCAGTGTCGCTGCCGCGGTCCGCGGGCGCGCAGCCGTACTCGTACCTGCACCCGGCGCTCGGTGGCCCCTCGGACGTCACGGCGACCGACTCCACCCCGGTCCGGCCGTTCGGGTTCGGTCTGTCGTACGCGTCGTTCGGGTACTCGGACCTGGTCGTCGACGACTCCGTGCAGGCCGGTTCGGCCTTCACGGCGAGCGTCACCGTCACGAACACCGGGACGGTCGCCGGCGCCCACGTGGTGCAGCTGTTCGGGCACGACGTGGCCGGATCGGTCACCCGACCCGTCGTGCAGTTGCTCGGGTACGCCCGCGTCCAACTCGACGCAGGGGAGTCCGTGCGGCTCGCCTTCACCGTCCCCACCACCCGCCTCGCGTTCAGCGACCGGCGGATGGTCCGGATCGTGGAACCCGGCGACGTGGAGGTCTGGGTCGGCTCGCACGCGGCCGCCTCGGCCTCGGTCGCGGACGCCGACACCGCGACCGGTGGCGTGATCGTCAACGAGCGCGCCACCGCGGTCCGGGTCCTGCCGGGTACCGCGACGCCGCGCGCGGTCCTCGCGGTCGAGGGACCCGTGCACGAGGTCACCACACGGGACGCGCGACTCGTCACGTGGGAGGTCGTCGGCTGACGGGGAACCGGCCGATGACGGCCGCCGCGGGGGAGCGCGGTGCCGTCGGACGGGAGGCCCGTGACCGGCTGGTCACGGGCCTCCCGTCCGTCGTGGGGGCGGCGCGGGGCTGCGGTGCGGAGTGGGCGGCTGCGGCGCCCCCACGACGGACG
>NZ_QKSL01000008.1:0-168026 GCF_003234615.1 Curtobacterium sp. MCPF17_001 | reverse complement strand
GGGTGGACGCCGGCGCCGGCGCCGGCGCGGGTGCGGGTGCCGGCGCGGGGGCGGCTGCCACTACCGACGGCGGCCACATCGAGGGATCGACGTTGGTGCACTTGGCCGTCTCCGTGCCGGCGACGGCGCTCCAGCCGTCGCTGTACGGGAAGAGCGACGTCGTCGAGGTCGACGAGACCGTTGACACGAGCCCGTGGGTGAACGTGGTGGTCATCGCAGTCGGCAGCTTCGCCCCGGACGGCACGTTCGCCGCGTACTTCGACGTGATCACCGTCGGCTGGTCGTACAGGAAGGTCTGGTTCCCGGTGCCGCCGGCGCTCGTCGTGACCGGCTTGGACGGCGCGGTCTGGCCGTCCGGGTCGATGTTGCCGGCCTTCGAGACCGTGACGGTGTAGTTCCCCGGCTTGACGCCGAGGGCGTAGGTGCACCCGTTGCCGTCGGTGAGTGCCGGCTGCGCGTTCAGGGTCCCGGCCCCGTTCCCGACCGGGGTGATCGTGACCTTGACCCCTTGGTTCGGCCCGCCGGTCGAGGTCTGCACTCCGACGACGATGGAGGAGGACGTCGCGCTGGAGACCGACGACGACGGTGCGACCAGGGTGTCGAGGACCACCGTCTTCTGCCGGGGAGACGTCCCGCTCGTCCAGCTCACGGTGATCGCGATGCGCTTGTACGCGAGGACGCCGGTACCGGCGCCGCAGGTCTTGTCCGAGCCGTCGGAGTTGATCCAGTTCGTGGTGCGGGTGATCGAGTAGTCCTCGCCGCCGACCTTCTGCGACGAGGTCTCGTCGTCGAGCGTGAACACGTCCTTCGTGCTCCGCGCCTCGTCGATCTCCTGCGACGCGAGGTTGAGCGCCGCCTCACGCGACCGGTTGTCCTGCGTGAGGTACATCGTGGAGACGATCCCGGCAGCCACACCCATCGCGATCAGGGCGAACACGGTCATCGCGACCATCACCTCGATGATCGAGACGCCGCGGTCGGCGCCGGGCGCCGTGTGCAGGCGCTGGACGAGACGGTGCACGGTGCTCCCTCGTGGATCGCGGTGGTCGGGGTGTGACGAAGGGCGGGCCGCGTACGGCCCGCCCTTCGTCGGGTGGGACTAGGCGCAGAGGCCCTTCACGACGCCACCGTCGTTCGTGACACTCCAGCCCTGGTTGGCGTTGCTCGTGGCCTGGATGCAGAACTTGCCGTCCGTCGCACCCGCGCCCGTCTTGAACGCCGGGGCGACACCCGTGCCGCTGTAGGTACCGGCGACAGGAGTTGAGTAGCCCTGGTCCGCGAGACCGGTGAGGTCGGCGGGGTTCTTGTTGTTCTGCGTGAAGTACGTGACGACCGCGGTCTTCGCGTTGGTCAGGTCAGAACGCGTCGCGGCGTCCTTCGCGTTGTTCTGCACACCGATGTACACCGGGATGGCGATCGCGGCGAGGATGCCGATGATGATGACGACGACGAGGAGTTCGATGAGCGTGAAGCCCTTCTCCTTGTCGGCGAGGAGACCCTTACGGCGAGCGTCCAACTTGCCCATGAGCGCGAAGTACATGAGTTTTCCGTTCTTCAGGAATGCGATTGTGAGATGTTGCGGGGCTGTGCTCTGCCGCCACGGAGAGCCTATTCATGGCATTCTCCGGGCGGAATCCCGAGAACGGGGGGTGAGCCGTGAACGAAATGCCCCCAGTACCGGGGGTGCAACGGGTCGGACCACTCCCGAACGGGGGAGGGAGTCAGTGCACCACCGTGCTGATCTGGAAGATCGGCAAGTACAGGGCGACGATCATGCCACCCACCACGACGCCGAGGAACGCGATGAGGAGCGGCTCGATGAGTGAGGTCAGTGCCTCCGTCGTCGCTTCCACCTCGTTGTCGTAGAACGACGCGATCTTTTGCAACATGATCTCCATCGAACCGGCGTCTTCACCCACCGCGATCATCTGCGACACCATCGACGGGAAGACATTCTCGCGGCTTAGCGGTTGGGAGATGGATTCACCTTTCCGAACCGATTCGGAAACACGGCCGAGTGCTTTTTCGACGACGAAGTTGTTCGACACCTGGCCGGCGATCTGCAATGCCTGCAAGATCGGCACACCGGCACCGATCATGTTCGAGAGGTTCCGAGCGAACCGCGCCATCACGATCTTCTTGGTCAGCTGCCCGAACACCGGCAGACGGAGGCGCATTGGGTCGACGACGCCGCGGAAGCCGTCCGTGTTCTTGTTCGCCCGCCACCAGAACCACCCGAGGACGAACGCAACCGCCATGACCGGTCCGACGTAGACCATCGCGTGTGACAGGTAGACGAGCATCATGGTCGGGAGCGGCAACTTGCCGCCGAGGCTCGAGAACATGTCCTGGAAGATCGGGACGATGAACACGAGCATGATCACGACGGCGAGCAACGACATGATGAGCACGACGACCGGGTAGGTCATCGCCGATTTGATCGTCGTCCGGAGCTTGTGCTCCTTCTCGAAGTTCGTCGCGATCGAGTCCATGGCCTGGTCGAGGAATCCGCCGGTCTCTCCGGCGCGGATCATGTTGATCATGATCGGCGGGAAGTCCACAGGGTACTTCCCGACCGCGTCGGAGAAGGAAACACCCTGCTCGACCTCGTCGCGCACCTTGCCGAGGATGACCTTGAGCTTCTTGTTCTCGGTCTGGTCCGCCAGGATGCTCAGCGTCTTCAGCAGCGACAACCCCGACGACAACATCGTCGACGCCTGCCGCGCCATGATCGCCAGGTCCTTGAGCCCGACGCCCTTCTCGAAGCCCGGGATCTTGATCTCGGTCTGCAGGCCGGTTCCGGCCTTCGCCTCGGTGATGGCGATCGGCGAGACGCCCATGCCACGCAGGCGCTGGACGACGGCACCTTCGGACGCGGCGTCGACGCGCCCCTTGACGAGCTTCCCCGCCCCGTCCCGCCCGCGGTAGTCGAATGCGAGGGACATCAGTAGCCTCCGGAGAACTTGTCGCCGAAGTCGATCCCGCTCGCGGCGATGGCGTCGGCGGACGCGTCGGACGGGGACTCGACGCGCTGCACGAGCCGGTCGAAGCCCTCGAGGTCGTGGACCTTCTCGAGCGCCGCCTTGCGGGTGATGGTGCCGACGTTGACCAGCTCGGCGAGGTCCTGGTCCATCGTGTGCATGCCCGCGTCGCGCCCGGCCTGCATGGCCGAGGTGATCTGGTACGTCTTGCCCTCACGGATGAGGTTGCCGATGGCCGGGGTCGTCTTCATGATCTCGGTGGACACGATGCGCCCGGTGCCGTTGGCCTTGGGGACGAGGGTCTGACAGACGACGCCTTCGAGGGTGGCGGCGAGCTGGGTGCGGATCTGGCCCTGCTGGTGCGGCGGGAACACGTCGATGACGCGGTCGATGGTGCCGGGGGCACTCTGCGTGTGCAGGGTGGCGAACACCAGGTGGCCGGTCTCGGCGGCGGTGAGCGCGACGGAGATCGTCTCGAGGTCGCGGAGCTCACCGATGAGGATGACGTCCGGGTCCTGGCGCAGCACGTGCTTCAGCGCTCGGGCGAACGAGTGCGTGTCCGCGCCGACCTCGCGCTGGTTGATGATCGCCTTCTTGTGCTCGTGCATGAACTCGATCGGGTCCTCGACCGTCACGATGTGGTCGGCCCGGGTCTCGTTGACCAGGTCGATGAGCGCGGCCAGGGTGGTCGACTTGCCGGAGCCGGTCGGTCCGGTGACGAGCACGAGGCCGCGCGGCAGCTTGGCGAAGTCCCCCACGTACTCGGGGATGCCGAGCTGCTTGAGGGTCTTGATCTTGGTGGGGATGATGCGGAAGGCCGCGCCCCAGTTGCCGCGCTGCTGGTAGTAGTTCACGCGGAACCGGAACTCCGGCGACAGCGAGTACGCGAAGTCGAGTTCCTGTTCCTGGTCGAACTGTGCGGCCTGCTCGGCGGACATGAGCGTCTTGAGGGCGGCGATGACCTTGTTGCGCGCCCACGGGCCTCCCGGCACGGCGGGACGCAGCGAGCCGTCGACGCGCACGATCGGCGGTGCGTCGGCGGTGACGTGCAGGTCGGACGCCCCCTGGTAGACGACCTGGGCCAGGGCGGTCACGAGGTCGGAGTCGGCGTCTTCGCGGGCGTGGCGCGTGAAGTTGATCTCGGCGCTGCCCGTCGGGGCGACCATCTGCACCGGCGGGGCGGCGACGGTCTGGAGGTTCGTGGTGGCGACCGCAGGCACCACCGGCAGCCGTTCGGTCACCTGGTACCCGAGAGCCGGGTCCGGTTCGTACCCGTAGCTCGCGGTCGACGGCGGCACCGCGGCGGGAGGTGTGGCCGGTACGGCGTACGGCTGCGCGACGGGGACGGCGACCGGCACGCCACTCGGGGCGGCCCAGCCGGCGAGGTCGTCGCTGAGGTCGTAGACGGGGGTGGCTGGTGCGGCTGGTGCCGCTGATGCGGCAGGGACGACGGGCGCCCCGGATGGTGCCGGGGACTGCTGCGCGGCCTGCGCGAGGCGCGCAGCACGGCGTCCACCGACCTCGAGACCGGGGGTACCGGGGTGCCAGCCGTCGACGGGTTCGTCCCCGGCGGGGCTCAGGTCGTACACGGAGTCGGTCATCTGTTCGTCTCCCACGGCTACGCGACCACGCGCAGGATCTCGTCGACGCTCGTCAGGCCGAGTTTGACCTTCTCCCACCCGTCCATGCGGAGGGTGAGCATGCCCTGCGCCTGGGCGACCCGGCTGATCTCGGCGCTCGAGGCCCGGGACACGGCGAGGCGCTCGATCTCCTCGGTCACGGTCATCACCTCGTGCAGGGCGATGCGTCCCCGGTACCCGGTGTTCGAGCACACCGAGCAGCCGATCGGGGCGAAGAAGTCGGGCACGGGGGCGTCGGCACTGTCGAGGAACCCGAGCGCGTGGAGCTGCTCGGCCTCGTAGAAGGCCGGGGCCTTGCACCGGTCACAGAGCTTGCGGGCGAGCCGCTGGGCGACGACGCAGTCGAGCGCCGACCCGACGAGGAACGGCTCGATGTCCATCTCGGTGAGACGGGTGATCGCCGAGGGGGCGTCGTTCGTGTGCAGGGTGGAGAGCACGAGGTGCCCGGTGAGGGACGCTTCGATCGCGATCTGGGCGGTCTCGTGGTCGCGGATCTCACCGAGCAGGACGACGTCGGGGTCGGAGCGGAGGATGCTGCGGAGCGCCGAGGCGAAGGTCAGCCCGGCCTTCGGGTTGACCTGCACCTGGTTGACCCCCGCCATCCGGTACTCGACCGGGTCCTCGACGGTGATGACGTTGATCTCGGGCTTCGCGACGGCGTTGAGCGTCGTGTAGAGCGTGGTCGACTTGCCGGAGCCGGTGGGGCCGGTGACCAGGATCATTCCGTACGGCTTCGAGTAGGAGCGCTGGTAGGCCGCGGCGTTCCGGTCGAGCAGGTTGAGGTCCTTGAGGGTCAACGACGTGTTCGTGTTGTCGAGGATCCGCATGACGACCTTCTCGCCCCACACCGTCGGCAGCGTCGCCACTCGGAGGTCGATCTGGCGGCCACCGTGCCGGACGGACATGCGGCCGTCCTGGGGCTTCCGTCGCTCGGCGATGTCGATGTCGCTCATGATCTTGAGCCGGCTGATCACGCCGTTCTGGATGTTCTTCGGCGCCGGGCTCATCTCGTGCAGGACGCCGTCGATGCGGTAGCGGACCCGGACCTCGTGCTCGCCGGGCTCGATGTGGATGTCGGACGCGTGGTCCTGGATCGCCTGCGACACGAGCAGGTTGACGAACCGGACGATCGGGACGTCGTCGAGTGAGCCGTCGCCGATGTCGGCCTGGTGCTCGGTGGTGCGCGCCTCTTCTTCGAGCGAGGAGGTGAGGTCGTTGAGCTCGTCGTCGGCGCGCAGGTAGCGTTCGAAGGCGGACAACAGGTCACGTTCGTCCACCTGCAGCGGCTTGATCGGCCGGCCGGAGGCGGTGCGTGCGTCGTCGATCGCCAGGACGTTGGCCGGGTTGACCATCGCGAGCACGAGGGTCTCGCCCTCGAAGCCGATGCCGAGCACCGAGTGCCGACGGCAGAGCGGAGCGGGCAGGACCGAGACGGCCGTGCCGTCGACCGGGTAGTCGGTCAGCGGGACCGTCTTCGAGTTGTGCGACGCCGCACGCGCGGTGATGTACTGCGCCTCGCTCACGACGCCCTGCTCGACCAGTGAGCGGATCGCCTGCTCGTCGACGTCTTCGTGACCGGTCATCGCGTCGAGGTACTCGATCGGGAGGGCGCCGTTGAGGATCAGGATCTCGGACAGGGTTGCCATGTGCCCTGTACCTCCTTGCTTGCGCGCGCGACGGATCGGCGTGGTTCGGTGGGCGCCGCCAGGGTTGCGGCGCTCGACCACGGTACGTCCGGTGTCGCTGCGCAGAGCAGTCCCAGAAGGAGGGGGCGGCGGGGTCCTGACTGGACCCAGAACAGGGGTACCCGCGGGTATCGAGTTCCGAGCTCGGTTGCTAGAGGGCCATCGAGGTCGTGATCGTCGCGGTCCCCGCGACGAAGCCGAACCGTTCGTACAGCGCCACGGCACCACTCGGGTTCTCGGCGTCGACCTCGAGCGACGCTGCGGAGAGGCCGGCGTCACGGACGGCGTCGAGGGTCGCACCGAGCACCAGCGGAGCGAGGCCACGACCGCGTGCGCGACGGACGACACCGACCCAGTGGAGGTACCCGAAGCTCCGACCGCGGGCAGCGAAGGCGCCGGGGTCGGACTCGACGACGGTGAAGGCCAGGACGTCCCCGTGCTCGTCCACCACGACGCGCGACAGGTCCAACCGGCTCTTCTCCGCCGTGAGGTACCCGCGCCAGTCCGCTTCCACCATCGGCTGCGAGCCCCAGTGGTCGCGGAAGGCGTCGTTCTTGGCCGCGCGCATCGGCTCGACGTCGGCCACCGTCGCCGCGCGCAGTACGAGCCCCTCGGGCAGCGGTGGTCCGGACCGCCGCCCGGGCGCATCCGCGTCGTCCAGGACGACCTGCATGTCGAGCCACGTCCGCACCGGGTGCAGTCCGGCGTGCGCGGCGAGTGCGAGTGTCGACGATCCCTGCGGTGCGGTGAGGTCGATGGCACCGGGCAGGTCGAGGTCGAGCCCGGCGAGGTGCTGCCGTGCTCGCCCGGTCTGCCACGCGAGCATCCGTCGGCCGATCCCCCGTCCGCGGTGCGCGGGGCGCACCGAGCCGCCGAGGATGACCCGGGCAGCGGTGTCCCGCGTCGGGACCGGGATGACGATGGCGTAGGCGTGCACATGCCCCTCAGCATCGATGCCGACCACCGTGTCACGCTCGGGGTCGAGCCCTTCTGTGGACAGCCGGTGCATGAAGTCCTCCGTGGAGGGATGCGCGTGCGGCTCGTCGACAGCAGCCGACTCGAGGGCGATGCCGTGCACCTCCGGCAGGTCCGCCATCGTGGCCGGCCGGAACGTCAGGCCACCGACCGGGGTCGGGACATCGAGGTGAGCCGGAGCCGTGACCCGTTCGCGCAGCGTCGCCATCCTCACAGCATGCCCTACCCCTCGACGCACCGGGCATCGACGGACCATGATGAGACATGGACATCACGAGCGTGACCGTGGGGTTGCCCGTCACCGACCTGGAGGCCTCCTGCCTCTGGTACGGCGCGGTGTTCGAACGGGTCGAGCCCGATCTCGAGCCCACCGAGGGCGTCGCCGAGTACGAGGTCGGCGGCATCTGGATCCAGCTCCTCGAGGACCCGGACGCCGACGACAATCCTGTCATCGTCCGCTTCGGCGTCGACGACGTCGTGGCGCAGCACGCCCGGATCGCAGCCCTCGGGATCGACGTCGGACCGGTCGAGTGCGTCGACGGTGCCGTCGACTGGTTCGACGCCCGCGACCCCGACGGCAACGTCCTGAGCCTGTACTCGCTCGCCGACGAGAGCGGCCGTGGTTCCGGCGGTCGCGACAGCGACGCCGGTCGCTCCGTCTAGGACCGGGCCGGATCCGGCCTGGAGGCTCGTGGCGGGCCCGCCCCGTGCCTCCCGTCCGGCGTCTCCCCCGTGACAGCGGAAGGGCCCCGCATCCGACTGGATGCGGGGCCCTCCTCAGGGACTCACTCGGTTCAGTTGTACGTACCCGGCGTGAAGTCGTCCGACGAGAAGCTGTCGAAGTCGACGAAGCTCAGGTCGGCGTCCGAGAACGACGAGTCGTCCGCGAAGATGCGGTTCGGGTACCGCTCCGCCTTCGCTTCTTCCGTCGCGTTCACGTCCACGTCGCGGTACCGGCTGAGGCCCGTCCCGGCGGGGATGAGCTTACCGATGATGACGTTCTCCTTGAGGCCGACGAGCTGGTCCTGCTTGCCCTCCATGGCCGCCTGCGTCAGGACGCGGGTGGTCTCCTGGAAGGACGCGGCGGACAGCCACGACTCGGTCGCGAGGGACGCCTTGGTGATGCCCATGACCTCCTGGCGAGCCGAGGCGGTCTTGCGACCCTCCTGCAGCGCCGCCCGGTTGATCGCGTTGTAGCGCGACCGGTCGACGAGCTCGCCCGGCAGCAGGTCGGTGTCGGCGTGGTCGACGACGGTGACCTTGCGGAGCATCTGGCGGACGATGACCTCGATGTGCTTGTCGTGGATCGGCACACCCTGCGAGCCGTAGACGTCCTGCACACCGTTGACCAGGTGCTTCTGGACCTCTCGGACACCCTTGACCCGGAGGACTTCCTTCGGGTCGACGGTGCCGGCGATGAACTGCTCGCCGAGCTCGACGTGCTGGCCGTCCTCGATGAGGAGGGTCGCACGCTTGAGCACCGGGTAGATGAACGGCTCGTCGCCGTTGTCCGGCGTGAGGATGATCCGACGACCCTTGTCCGTGTCCTCGATCGTGGCGCGGCCGGGGGCCTCGGCGATCGGGGACGCGCCCTTCGGGGTGCGAGCCTCGAAGAGCTCGGTCACGCGGGGCAGACCCTGCGTGATGTCGTCGGCCGAGGCCGAACCACCCGTGTGGAAGGTACGCATCGTCAGCTGGGTACCGGGCTCACCGATGGACTGGGCGGCGATGATGCCCACAGCCTCGCCGATGTCGACCAGGTTGCCCGTGGCGAGCGACCGGCCGTAGCACTGCGCGCAGACACCGACGGCCGACTCGCAGGTCAGGACCGAGCGCACCTTGATGCTCTCGACCCCGGCTGCCAGCAGCTTGTCGAGGAGGACGTCACCGACGTCCTCGCCGCCCTCGGCCACCACGGTGCCCGAGGCGTCGACGGCCTCGGTCGCGAGGGTGCGCGAGTAGACGGTGTTCTCGACCCGCGGGTCGCGGACGAGCTTGCCGTCGGCACCCATCGTCGCGATCGGCAGCTCGAGGCCACGGGTCGTCCCGCAGTCGTCCTCACGGATGATGACGTCCTGCGACACGTCCACGAGACGACGGGTCAGGTACCCCGAGTCGGCGGTACGGAGAGCCGTGTCCGCCAGACCCTTGCGAGCACCGTGCGTGGCGATGAAGTACTCCGCCACGGTCAGGCCTTCGCGGTACGAGTTGATGATCGGGCGGGCGATGATGTCACCCTTCGGGTTGCTCACCAGACCACGCATACCGGCGATGTTGCGCACCTGCAGCCAGTTACCACGAGCACCCGAGGACACCATGCGGTTGATGGTGTTGTCGATGGGGAAGTTGTCCCGCATCTCCTGCGCGATCTCGTTGGTGGCCTCGGTCCAGATCTTGATCAGGTCGGCGCGACGTTCCGCGTCGGTGATCAGACCCTTGTCGAACTCACCCTGGACCTTGGCGGCCTGGATCTCGTAGCCCGCGATGATCTCCTTCTTGCGAGGAGGCGTCACGACGTCCGAGAGGGCGACGGTCACACCGGAGCGGGTGCCCCAGTAGAAGCCGGCGTCCTTGATCCGGTCGAGCGCGGCGGCCGTCTCGGTCTTGGAGTAGCGCTCGGCGAGGTCGTTGACGATCGCGGAGAGCGTGCCCTTGTCGGTGACCTTCTGGACGAACGGGTAGTCCGTCGGGAGGGTCTCGTTGAAGAGCGCACGGCCGAGGGTGGTCTCGAGGAGGATCGACTGACCGACCTCGTAGCCCTCGGGTGCTTCACCCTCGGCGAAGTGGACACCCGACATGCGGATCTTCACCATCGCATTGAGGTGCAGCGTGTTCTGGTCCTTCGCCATGATCGCCTCGGCGACCGAGGAGAACGAACGGCCCTCACCCACGGCGCCCTCGCGGACGGTCGTGAGGTGGTGCAGACCGATGATCATGTCCTGTGCGGGCAGGGTCACCGGACGGCCGTCGGACGGCTTGAGGATGTTGTTCGAGGCGAGCATCAGGATGCGGGCCTCGGCCTGGGCCTCGACCGACAGCGGCAGGTGCACGGCCATCTGGTCACCGTCGAAGTCGGCGTTGAACGCAGCACAGACCAGCGGGTGGAGCTGGATGGCCTTGCCCTCGACGAGCTGCGGCTCGAACGCCTGGATGCCGAGACGGTGCAGCGTGGGCGCACGGTTCAGCAGCACGGGGCGCTCGCGGATGATCTCCTCGAGCACGTCCCAGACCTGGGCACGCGAACGCTCGACCATGCGCTTGGCCGACTTGATGTTCTGCGCGTGCGACAGGTCGATGAGGCGCTTGATGACGAACGGCTTGAACAGCTCGAGCGCCATCTGCTTGGGCAGACCGCACTGGTGGAGCTTGAGCTGCGGGCCGACGATGATGACCGAACGACCCGAGTAGTCGACGCGCTTGCCGAGCAGGTTCTGGCGGAAACGACCCTGCTTGCCCTTGAGCATGTCGCTCAGGGACTTCAGGGCGCGGTTGCCGGTACCCGTGACGGGGCGACCACGACGACCGTTGTCGAACAGCGCGTCGACCGCTTCCTGCAGCATGCGCTTCTCGTTGTTCACGATGATCTCGGGGGCACCGAGGTCGAGCAGGCGGCGGAGACGGTTGTTGCGGTTGATCACACGACGGTAGAGGTCGTTGAGGTCCGACGTGGCGAAGCGGCCACCGTCGAGCTGCACCATGGGGCGCAGTTCCGGCGGGATGACCGGCACGACGTCGAGCACCATCGCTGCCGGCGAGTTGCCGGTGGCGAGGAAGGAGCTGACGACGCGCAGACGCTTGATCGCACGGATCTTCTTCTGGCCCTTGCCCTCGGCGATCTGCAGACGCAGTGCCTCGGCCTCGGCGGCCAGGTCGAAGGCCTCGAGCCGCAGCTTGATCGCCTCGGCACCCATGTAGGCGTCGAAGTAGATCCCGAAGCGGTCCTGCAGCTCGTGGAAGACGGCGTCCTCGGGCTTGAGGTCGCCCACCTTGAGGTTGCGGAAGTCCTCCCACACACGCTCGAGACGGGTGATGTCCTCGTCGAAGGACTTGCGGACCTGGGACATCTCCTTCTCGGCGGTGTCCTTGGTCCGACGCTTCACGTCGGCCTTGGCGCCTTCTTCCTCGAGCGCTGCGAGGTCGTCCTCGAGCTTCTTGAGGCGGTCGGCGATGATCGAGTCGCGCTGGTTCTCGAGGTTCTTGATCTCGAGGCGCATCTCGTTCTCGAGGCCGGGCATGTCAGCGTGACGGCCCTCCTCGTCGATGCTGATGATCATGTACGCCGCGAAGTAGATGACCTTCTCGAGGTCCTTCGGGGCCATGTCCAGCAGGTAACCCAAGCGCGACGGGACGCCCTTGAAGTACCAGATGTGCGTGACGGGTGCGGCGAGCTCGATGTGGCCCATGCGCTCACGACGGACCGAGGACTTGGTGACCTCGACGCCGCAGCGCTCGCAGACGATGCCCTTGAACCGGACTCGCTTGTACTTGCCGCAGGCGCACTCCCAGTCGCGGGACGGACCGAAGATCTGTTCGCCGAACAGACCGTCCTTCTCGGGCTTCAGGGTGCGGTAGTTGATCGTCTCCGGCTTCTTGACCTCGCCGTACGACCACTGGCGGATGTCCTCGGCGGTAGCGAGGCCGATCCGAATGGCGTCAAAGGAAGTTGCTTCGAGCAATGTTCTTCTCTCTTGCTGGTTCGAAACGTGTTCAGCGGGCGGGATCAGATGTCGTCGACGGACGACGACTCGAACCGCGAGGAGATGTTGATGCCGAGCTCTTCAGCGGCACGGAAGACCTCGTCGTCCGTGTCGCGCAGGCTGACCGCCTGGCCGTCCGCCGAGAGGACCTCGACGTTCAGGCAGAGCGACTGCATCTCCTTCATGAGGACCTTGAACGACTCCGGGATGCCGGGCTCCTGGATATTCTCGCCCTTGACGATCGCCTCGTAGACCTTCACGCGGCCGAGGATGTCGTCGGACTTGATCGTCAGGAGCTCCTGGAGGGCGTACGCGGCACCGTATGCCTCGAGCGCCCACACCTCCATCTCGCCGAAGCGCTGTCCACCGAACTGCGCCTTCCCACCCAGCGGCTGCTGCGTGATCATCGAGTACGGGCCGGTCGAACGAGCGTGGATCTTGTCGTCGACCAGGTGGTGCAGCTTCAGGATGTACATGTAGCCGACCGACACGGGCTCCGGGAACGGCTCGCCGGAGCGGCCGTCGAAGAGCTGTGCCTTGCCCGAGGAACCGATCAGGCGCTCGCCGTCACGGTTCGGGAGCGTGGAGTCGAGGAGGCCCTCGATCTCGCGCTCGTACGCACCGTCGAACACCGGCGTGGCGACCTTCGTGCCGGGGGCTGCGCTGTGCGCGGCTTCCGGCAGGTTCTCGGCCCACTCCTGGATGCCCTCGACCTGCCAGCCCTGCTTGGCGAGCCACCCGAGGTGGATCTCCAGGACCTGGCCGAAGTTCATGCGACCGGGGACGCCGAGCGGGTTGAGGACGATGTCCACCGGGGTGCCGTCCGCGAGGAACGGCATGTCCTCCACGGGCAGGATCGTCGAGATGACGCCCTTGTTGCCGTGGCGGCCGGCGAGCTTGTCGCCCGCGGTGATCTTGCGCTTCTGGGCGATGTAGACGACCACGCGCTGGTTGACGCCCGAGCCGAGCTCGTCGTCGCCGTCCTGCGAGTCGAACACCTTGACGCCGATGATCGTGCCCTCTTCACCGTGGGGCACCTTGAGCGAGGTGTCGCGGACTTCGCGCGACTTCTCGTTGAAGATGGCACGGAGCAGGCGCTCTTCCGCGGACAGCTCGGTCTCGCCCTTCGGCGTGACCTTGCCGACCAGGATGTCGCCGGGGCGGACCTCGGCACCGATCCGGATGATGCCGCGCTCGTCGAGGTCGGCCAGGAGGTCCGGGCTGACGTTCGGCAGGTCGCGGGTGATCTCTTCCTTGCCGAGCTTCGTGTCGCGGGCGTCGACCTCGTACTCCTCGATGTGGATCGAGGAGAGCGTGTCGTCCTTCACGAGGTTCTGCGACAGGATCATCGCGTCCTCGTAGTTGTAGCCCTCCCACGGCATGAACGCGACGAGGAGGTTCTTGCCGAGCGCGAGCTCGCCGTTCTCCGTCGCGGGGCCGTCGGCGATGACCTCGCCCTGCTCCACACGCTCACCGGCGCTGACGATCACGCGGTGGTTGTAGCTGGTGCCCTGGTTCGAGCGGTCGAACTTGCGCAGGTAGAAGGTCTGCGTGCCACCCTCGTCGAGCTGCAGGGTCACGGCGTCGGCCGAGACCTCGGAGACGACACCGGCCTTGTCGGCGGTGACGACGTCACCGGCGTCGATGGCGGTGTAGCCCTCCATGCCGGTACCGACGAGCGGCGACTCGGAACGGAGGAGCGGCACGGCCTGGCGCTGCATGTTCGCACCCATGAGGGCGCGGTTCGCGTCGTCGTGCTCGAGGAACGGGATGAGCGAGGTCGCGACCGACACCATCTGGCGCGGCGAGACGTCCATGTAGTCGACCTCGTCGCGGGCGACGAGTTCGACCTCTCCGCCCTTCTTGCGGACGAGCACCTTGTCGTCGGCGAAGTGGAAGTCGTTCGTCAGCGGGGCGTTGGCCTGCGCGACGACGAACTCGTCCTCTTCGGAAGCGGTCAGGTAGTCGATGGTCTTCGTGACCTCGCCGTCGACGACGCGACGGTACGGGGTCTCGATGAAACCGAACGAGTTGATCCGACCGAACGACGCGAGCGAACCGATCAGGCCGATGTTCGGGCCTTCCGGGGTCTCGATCGGGCACATGCGGCCGTAGTGCGACGGGTGGACGTCACGGACCTCGACGCCGGCGCGCTCACGGGACAGACCACCCGGGCCTAGGGCCGACAGGCGACGCTTGTGCGTCAGACCCGCGAGCGGGTTGTTCTGGTCCATGAACTGCGACAGCTGGGACGTCCCGAAGAACTCCTTGATCGCGGCGACGACGGGACGCACGTTGATGAGCGTCTGCGGCGTGATGGCCTCGATGTCCTGCGTGGTCATGCGCTCGCGGACGACGCGCTCCATGCGGGACAGACCGGTGCGGACCTGGTTCTGGATCAGCTCGCCGACCGCGCGGATGCGACGGTTGCCGAAGTGGTCGATGTCGTCCACGTCGAGGCGGAGCTGGACCGGCTCACCGTCACGGACGCCGTCCATGTGGGTGCGCTCGGCGTGCAGGGACACCAGGTACTTGATCGTCGCGACGATGTCCTGCACGGTGAGCACCGAGTCGGACAGCGGGGCATCGATGCCGAGCTTGCGGTCGAGCTTGTAACGACCGACCTTGGCCAGGTCGTAGCGCTTCGAGTTGAAGTAGAAGTTGTCGAGGAGCGCACGCGCCGCCTCGGCAGCGACCTGCTCGCCCGGACGCAGCTTGCGGTAGATGTCCTTGAGCGCCTCTTCCTTCGTGAGGACGGCGTCCTTCTCGAGGGTCGACTCCATGGACGCGAAGCCCTGGAACTCCTCCATGATCTCTTCGCTCGTCAGGCCGAGGGCCTTGAGGAAGACGGTCACGGACTGCTTGCGCTTGCGGTCGATGCGCACGCCCACCTGGTCGCGCTTGTCGATCTCGAACTCGAGCCAAGCGCCACGGGACGGGATGATGCGAGCCGAGTAGATGTCCTTGTCGGACGTCTTCTCCTGCTGGCGCTCGAAGTACACGCCCGGCGAGCGGACGAGCTGCGAGACGACGACACGCTCGGTGCCGTTGATGATGAAGGTGCCGCGCTCGGTCATGAGCGGGAAGTCGCCCATGAAGACCGTCTGCGTCTTGATCTCACCGGTCATGTGGTTCATGAACTCGGCGTTGACGTAGAGCGGGGCAGCGTAGGTCTTGCCACGCTCCTTGCAGTCGTCGATGGAGTACTTCGGGTCCTCGAGCTCCGGGGACGTGAACGAGAGCTGCATGGTCTCGCCGAGGTCCTCGATCGGGGAGATCTCCTCGAAGATCTCCTCGAGGCCGGAGTGCAGCGCGAGGTCGGTACGACCCTGCTCCTGCCCTTCGGCGAGGCGGGCCTTCCATGCGTCGTTGCCGACGAGCCAGTCGAAGCTCTCCGTCTGGAGGGCGAGCAGATCAGGAACCGTGAGGGTGTCCGTGATCTTGGCGAACGAGAGTCGCGAGTGGTTGCGACCGTTCTTGGGGTTGGTGGATGCGTTGGGCGCAGCAGCCAAGGGTGTGACCTCCGGTAGGCCCCGTCGGGCCGACACTGACGAAGCAGTGTGTAGGTGAGTGGATTGATCGCTCGGCGCAACCCGGTGATCAGGACACGAGTACGGTGTGCTCCGGGTCCGGAGCCGCGTGTGGGATGATCGGTGAGCGGGTCCCGCCGCCATATACGGGACCGGCATCACCAGGCGTGTTCAGCGAAGCACCTGCTGAGAGGCGTCTTCGTGGAACTCGGTCGACCGCAATATGACGACACGGATGCCAGGGAGCGCGAACTGTCATCATAGGTGGCTCGACAGTGCGCTGTCCAGTCCCTGGCTTGACCGAGATCGAGTCCGACGTGTATAAGCCCCGGGCGACCGGTCTCATTCCCCGGCGGAGGGCCCTGCAGGCCAGCCGGGACGGCCACCAGGACCCGTGGCAGCGCCGTCGACGGTGCTGTCGGCAGTGCTGTCGACAGTGGCGCCGACCAGCGCCCGCACCGCGTCCTGCGGCCGGTCGCTCCGCACGAACGTCGTCCGTCCCGACGCGTCGGTGATCTCCACACCGGGCCCCGGCGTGAGCACGAGGGCTCGGCGACGACGACCGATCCGCAACCCGAGGCCGCCGTAGGTGCGCGCGTCCGCCTCGGTCACCCGGACGGCCGTGATGCTGCGCCGGGCGATGCGCCGCCGCGGGAGCGGGCGGAAGTGCAGGACGACAGCGTCATCGGTGACGGTCAGGCCGGCCCGGGCGACCAGCGCCAGGACCCCGACTACGACCGCGACGAGGCCGGGGATCACGAGCGCCGACTCCGGCGCGTCCCCGGGCCAGCCGAGGACGGCTGCGGTGAGCGCCAGCCCGGCGGCCAGGACGACCCCGCCGACGACTCGCATCCAGGCCGGCGCACCCTGGTGGTCGTCGACGAGCGGACGGGAGGCACGGCTCGGCCCCGCCGTGCTCCGTACCCGGTCCGGAGCGGACGTCGGCGACCGGTCCGGTCGGCTCGGTCGGACGGGGACGGACATGGTGTCGGCGGTCATGGGGTGCTCCTTCGGGCGCGGGGCCCGGACGTCGTGCGGCGGTGCGTCTGCGGCGGTGCGTGGTGCAACGCTCGGTGCAGCGGTGCAGCGGTGCGCGGTGCAGCGGTACGGGTGGACGCGGAGCACGTCGTCGAGACCCGCGACGGGAGCGGGGCTCGTCGTCGGGCAGGCGTCCGGGTCGGACCCCTGCGGGGACGCACGAGGGACCGGGACGACGGGCACGACCGGTCGGTGGGGACCCGCGGTCGCGTCGCTCGTCGTCGTGAGGACCGCACCACGGTACATCGCGAGGCTTGACGTCCCCTGTCAGTCGATGCAGAAGCATCGAAAAGCGCGGTACGACGAGCCCGGCCGGTCAGCGCAGGACGCGGGCGACCGCCTCCGCCCGGGTCCGGACGCCGAGCTTCGCGAAGACCTGGTTGACGTAGGACTTCACGGTCGGCACGGTCAGGAACAGCTCGGCGGCGATCTCCGGGTTCGTCCGGCCGTCGGCGATCCGGCTCAGCACGTCGGCCTCGCGCGGGGTCAGCCCCGGGAACCGCTGCCGGAGGTCTCGCCACGCACCGGCACCGTCGTCTGCCTCGGCAGCAGCACCGACACCGGCCGCACCAGCCGCGAGCCGCGCCAGCACCTTCGCCCCGACGGTCGCGTCGAACGTGGTCTGCCCCGAGGCCACCGAACGGATCGCGGTGGCGATCTCGGCGCGGCCGGCGTCCTTCGTCAGGTACCCGCGGGCCCCTGCCGCGAGTGCGGTGAGGATCGAGTCGTCGTCCGCGTGGGTGGTCAGCACGAGGACCGCGACCTGCGGGTGCCCTGCGGTGATCCGCCCGGTCGCCGCCGCCCCGTCGAGGACGGGCATCCGCAGGTCCATGAGCACGACGTCCGGCGTGAGCGCCTCGACCATCGCGACGGCGGCCGCGCCGTCCTCGGCTTCGCCCACGACGTCCAGGTCGTCGACGAGCGAGAGCACCGTCACCAGTCCGTCGCGGACGATCGCCTGGTCGTCGGCGACGAGGACCCGGATCGTCACGAGGTCCGGCCGGTCGTTCCGTCGACGCCGGGCGGGTCGGCGACCTGGGCGACGGGCACGTGCATCGCGACGACGAACTCGCCGTCGGACCGCTCCGCCTCGACGGTCGCGTCGGTGCCGAGCTCTTCGAAGCGCTCGCGCATCCCGAGCAGGCCGTGTCCGTCCGCGGCGACCGGGTTCGCGACCACGACGTCCACGGCGTCGCCGTCCCGGATGACGGACAGGGACACGGGGCGGCCGGGAGCGTGCCTGCGGGCGTTGCTGAGGGCCTCCCGGACGCCCGCCACGACGACCGCGCGGGTCGGCTCGTCGACGTCGGGCAGGTCCAGGTCGCCCTGCACGACCGCGGTGCCACCGAAGGAGCGGTGCGCGTCGACCAGGGCGGCGATGCCGTCGCCGGCCGGCCGGGAGGCCCGTGCCGACTCCGGCGCACTGCTCTCGTCGGACGAGGGGTCACCCTGGGCGACGGCGGTCTCCGTGTCCGTGTCGGCGTCGACGTCGACGTCGGCGTCGGCGTCGGGCAGGTCGTCGCGGAGGGCGCGGACGGCCCGACGTGCCTCGGCGAGCCCGTCGGCGGCGAGCGCGCGGGCATCGGTCGCGCGCCGTCGAGCGTCGTCGACCCGGCCGACCTCGAGGAGGGCCTCCACCGCGTCGAGCTGCAGGACGAGTCCGCCGAGCGAGTGCGCGAGGACGTCGTGCACGTCCCGGGCGACCCGCGCCCGGTCGGCGAGCAGGCGGGCACGCTGCTGGTCGCGGTCGGCCTGGCGGGCCTGCTCCTCGAGGACGCGCGTCTGTTCCTCAGCCATCCGGAGCTGTCGGCGGCTGATGCCGATCACGACGCCGAGTGCCAGGCCGAGGGCGACACCGAGGACCAGGGCGACCGATGTGCCGACGACCGTCGCGATCCCGGCGACGACGACCACGGCGGCGAGTGCGGCGAGGACGGCAGCCCAGCCGGGGAGGGTCGGCGCGGCTCCGAGGACCACGAGCCCGATGATGACCGGGACGAGCAGGAGTCCGTCGGTGTGGACGACCGCGAGTGACCCCGCGGCGACCATCAGCACGGCCGAGGGCACGACGACGCGGGGTGGGCCGTACTCGCGGACCGCCCACGCGGCGAGCGCCACGGCACCGCCACCCCAGACCCAGACGGGGAGTTCCTGGGCGACGCCGTTCCGGACGAACCAGAAGGCGACGACGACGATGCCGATCGCGGTGAGCCCGACGGACAGCCCGGCGCGGGACCGGCCCCGTGCGGAGTCGGTCCCGGCGTCACGCCCCTCGGGGCCGCGGAGGTCGCTCATCACACCATCATGCCGCGGGCCGTGCGCGCGTCGTGCTGGAGGCGCTGGTCGACGACCAGGGCCCGTGCGGCGCGGTTGACGGCGAGCATGAGGAGGATGACGCCGGTCGAGGTGAGCAGGTGTGCGCCGAGGTGGGCACCGACGACGTCGAGGCCGATCCGGACGACGATGAGGGCGATCCAGAGGCCGGCACCGACCCAGCCGGTGCGGGACTGCATGGTGCGTCCCTTCCCGTCGGGGGTGCCGACGGTCCGGAAGCGGGTGCGGCCGCCCATCGCGAGGCCAATGCCGACGGAGAGCAGCGCCTCGATGCCGAGGAAGACGACGTCCTGGGTGTCGATCGTGGCGGCGCTCTGGGCGAGGACCACGATGCCGATGCCGGCCATCACGACCGGGCCGCGCCAGATCCGTGCCGGGTCGAGGTACTGCCAGGTGGACTGCTGCCAGGCGAGGTACCCGACGAGTGCGAGTCCGATGACGGTGTTCGTGAGGAGCTGGACGGACATGGGTGAGCCTCCCGGTCGTGTCCGGCGGGGTGTTCCCTGCCGGTGGTCCCATCGTCGCGAGGCCGCGTCCGCCGGCCCACCACCCACGGGTGGGGACCGGGCAGGGGTCCGGGTGGTGTTCCATGGACGCATGGCTGATGCGTTCGACGGGTTCCGGGTGGGTGCGGGGTACGCGGTCGTCGAACCGGACCGACACCGTCCGGGGTCGTTCACCCTGGTGGTGGACGGGACGCCGCAGTCGCACGTCGACCTCGAGGACCCGACGCACCTGGCGTTCGAGTACATCCGGCGGATCGGGCACGCGATCGACCTGCTGCCGCCGGGGCCGGTGACGGCGCTGCACCTGGGCGCCGGCGCGCTGACGCTGCCGCGGTACGTGGCGGTGACCCGGCCGGGTTCCCGGCAGCAGGTCATCGAGCTCGAACGGGACCTGGTCGACCACGTCCGGGACGCCCTGCCCTTCCCCCGCGGTGCGTCGATCCGGGTGCGGTACGGCGACGCCCGCGAAGTGCTCGAGAAGCTGCCCGCCGGGCTCCGCGGCACGGTGGACCTGGCCGTCGTGGACGTGTTCTCGGGGGCACGCACGCCCGCGCACGTCACGAGCGTCGAGTTCTACCGCTCCGTGGCGTCGTTCCTGTCGCCGACCGGCATGGTCGCGGTGAACGTCGCGGACGGTGCCGGACTGGCGTTCGCCCGCGGGCAGGCGGCGACGCTGCAGTCGGTGTTGCCCGCGGTGGCGGCGGTCGCGGACACCGGGATGCTGAAGGGTCGCCGCTTCGGCAACATCGTGCTGCTCGGCTCCCCCGGCGAGCTGCCGATCGCCGACATGCCCCGGCGGTACTCGTCCGATCCGCTGCCGAGCAAGGTCGTCCACGGTGACGAGCTGCGGTCCTTCATCGCGGGGGCACCCATCGTCACCGACACCACGGCCGTCGGGTCTCCCGAGCCGAACCGGTCGGTCTTCGGCGCCTGAGCCCCGGCTGCGGATCACCTCCTGGCCGTACCCCGCGCGGGGGACGCTGCCAAGATGGGCTGAGCACGCCGCGCCAGCGCGCGACCGCACACCACGAGGAGGCCGCCGATGACCAACGACGATCGCAACGACCAGCAGCCGCGCTACGGCGAGCGTGTCAGCCCGGAGCAGGGCGGAGCGCCGCGGTACGAGGACCAGCCGACACAGCAGTACGGGCAGCAGCAGTCCGCACCGCAGTGGGGCCAGCCGACACAGCACGGGCAGCAGCAGTACGGGCAGCCGCAGGACCAGCAGTACGGGCAGCAGCAGCACGGCGGGGCGCCCGCCTGGCACTCGTACGAGGAGCCCGCGAAGAAGAAGAAGACCGTCGGCCTCATCGCGTTCGCCGCCGCCGTCATCGCGCTCGTGATCGGCGTGATCGGCGGCGTCATGCTCGGCACCGCACTGTCGAGCAGTCAGCTGCTGCAGGACTACGCGCAGAACGGCGGATCCGGCAACCCCGCCGACTCGCAGGAGCTCCAGCGTCAACTCATGCAGGACCCGGAGGCGATGGCAGGACTCGGCACCGGCGCCGTCCTCATGCTCGTCGGGTCGGTCTTCGGCCTGTGGGCGATCGTGCAGGGCATCGTCGCGATCGTCGCGAAGCGCGGTCGGCTCTGGGGTGTCCTGGCGATCGTCCTCGCCGTCCTGGCCTCCGTCGTGGCCGGTGCCGTCTACATCGGCGTCGCCGCCAGCTCCTTCAACGGGATGTGACCAGCAGCACTCCCGAGCACGGCCCGTCCCGGCGCATCTGGGGCGGGCCGTCCGCGTTCGTGCGCGTGGCACGGACACCTCCCGGGGCGACGCGGATACCCTCGACCGTGATGTCCCTCCCGCCCGAAGAACGCCGAGACCACGACCGTGCCGACCAGGCCCGGGAGCCCCGTCATGCCGCTCCGGTGACCGCCGGCGTCAGCCCGGGCAGCACCTTCGCGCCGGTCAGCCTCCGCCCGGCGGTCGACGTCCAGGCCGTGCAGGACCGCCTGCGGGACCTCGGGCAGAGCCGCAGCACCGACGCCCTGGCCGAACGCGCCGAGCTGCTCCGCCTGCTCGGACGGCTGGACGAGGCGCTGACCGTCGCCGAAGAGGTGTTCCGGCTGACGATGTTCACCGGGGAACGCCAGGACAAGGTGGCCGCCCGGATCCGCCGCGCCCACATCCTGCACGACCTCGGGCGGTACGAACGTGCGGCGACCGAGGCCTCGATGGCGCGGGACACCGCCGCGACCGAGGAGTGGCCGGAGCTCGAGGGCGCCGCCGCCGAACTCGAGGGCTGGTCCCTCTACGAGCTGTCCCGCTTCGAGGAGGCCCGCGCCGTCCTCAGCCGGTCGTACGACGCGTTCCGCGCTGCCGGCGCCCCGGCGGAGCGCACCGAGGCGCTCCGGACCGCCGTCGAGGCCGCGCTCCGGGCCTCCATGACGCAGCCCGCGGTCGAACCGGAGGCCGAACGCCCGCGGACCGCCCGCGACTTCGCGGTGCGCACCGACTCCGAGCCCGCACCTCGTCCGGCCGAGACCGCGCCGCAGGTCCCGCCGGCCCCGCGTCGGGTGCTCGGCGCCCCGGACGCGGCGCGGACCGAGGGCGACTCGCTCTGGGGTCGGCTGGCGCGTCCGTCCCGCACGGACCGGGACGAGTGACCCCGCTCGACCACGTGCGGAACCGCGCCGCCGAGCTGATGGGGCACCACCTGCCCGACGGCTCGTGGGCCTTCGCGTTCGACAACGCGAAGACCCGTGCCGGCCAGTGCGACTTCGCGCGACGCCGGATCACGGTGAGCCGCCACCTCGCGGTCCGCTCCACCCCGGAGGACGTCGAGCAGGTGCTGCTGCACGAGATCGCACACGCGCTGAGCGGGCCGCGCGCCGGCCACGGTCCCACGTGGCGGCGGACGGCCCAGGGCCTCGGGTACACGGGCTCGCGGCTGCACGACGGCCCGATCGCCAGCGAACTGGCCCCGTGGGTGGGGACCTGCCCCGCGGGGCACGAGCACTTCCGGTACCGCACGCCCACCCGTCCGCTGGCGTGCGCGCGCTGCGGTCGTCGGTTCGACGAGCGGAACGTGATCACCTGGCACCGCCGGAACGGAACGGCTAGCCCAGCTTCGGGAGATCGTGTCGGAGGCGCGCCGCGCACCCGTTAGCCTGGGCGGATGCGAACAGGGCAGGACATCCGGACCGATGCCGGGTCCTCGTGGTTCTTCGACGCCGGTCGGATCGCCCTGGACTTCGCGCACACCGGTGGGTTCGCCGACGACCCGGACCGTCGACGCCCCCGCGGTCACCTCGGCGAGCTGCTGGCCACGCCCGCTGACCTCGACGAGTGGCTCGGGTTGCACACCGAACCGATCGACGTCGGGGCGACCGCCCGTGAGCTGCAGGACGCCCGCGCGCTCCGGGCCGCGATCGCCCGCCTGGCCACCGCCGCCGCTCCGGCACCCGCCGACTCCGCCGCCGAACGGACCGCGGTCGCGGCGGGCCTCCGTGCCGGGACCGGACGGACCCGGCCGGTGCCGGACGACATCGACACGGTGAACCTGTTCGCCGCCCTGCCGGACGTGCCCCCGAGCCTCCCGGGTGGCCGACGCCGTGCCGGGGCGAACCGGGTGCGGCTGGCGCAGGCACTGTCGAGCGTCGCGCGCGACGCGGTCGCCCTGCTCACCGAGGTCGGTTTCGACGACGTCGAGGCCGACGGCCGGCCGGCACGCCTGAGCCGCTGTTCGGCGCCGGACTGCGGCCTCGTGTTCTACGACTCCTCGCGTGGCGGCACGCGCCGCTGGTGCTCGATGCAGCGCTGCGGCAACCGCGCGAAGGTCCGGGCCCACCGGGCCCGGCGCGCGGCCGTCTGAGCGGAGCTCGGGACCCGCTCACCGAAGATCCGCGGAGATCGGACGGCCCGTCGAAAGTCTGGATTCGGTACGCCGAAACCTCTGGCATGGTGGGTGCATGACGGACACCGCTGCCCCGGTCGTGGGCCACCGCCCGCCCGGTCGTCGTGCCACCGGACTCGGACTCCTCGGCCCGGCGTTCGTCGCGGCGATCGCCTACGTCGACCCCGGCAACGTCGCCGCGAACCTGACAGCCGGCGCCCGCTACGGGTACCTGCTGCTCTGGGTCCTGATCGCTGCGAACGCGAGTGCCGTCGTCGTCCAGTACCTCTCCGCCAAGCTCGGCATCGTCACGGGGAAGTCGCTGCCGGAACTGCTCGGTCTGCGGATGCGCCGCGCACCCCGGCTGCTGTTCTGGGCGCAGGCCGAGGTCGTCGCCGCCGCGACCGACGTCGCCGAGGTGATCGGCGGCGCCCTCGCCCTGCACCTGCTCTTCGGCGTCCCGCTCGTGGTCGGCGGCGTGATCACCGGCGTGGTCTCGATGGCGATCCTGCTGCTGCAGCACCACCGCGGTGCCCGGACCTTCGAGGCCGTCGTCACGGCGATGCTCGCGGTCCTGACGATCGGGTTCTGCGCGGGACTGCTGTTCGCGCAGGTCTCCCCCGGGGCGCTGCTCGCGGGCATAGCACCGCGGTTCGCCGACTCCGGCTCGGTGTTGCTCGCGGCGTCGATGCTCGGTGCGACGGTGATGCCGCACGCCGTCTACCTGCACTCGGCGTTGGCCCGCGACCGGCACGGCGACACCCCGGTGGGTCCGGAACGCCGACGGGTGCTGCTCGCCACGCGGTGGGACGTGGCGCTGGCGCTCGTCCTCGCCGGCGGGGTGAACATCAGCATGCTCGTCCTCGCCGCCGCCACACTGCAGGGGGTGTCGGGCACCGACTCGATCCCGGGAGCGCAGCACGCCATCGCCGAGAACGTCGGCCCCGTCGTCGGGGTGCTCTTCTCGATCGGGCTGCTGGCGTCCGGGCTCGCGTCGACCTCGGTCGGCTGCATGGCCGGAGCGGAGATCATGCACGGCCTGCTGCACATCCGGGTCCCGCTCGTCGTGCGGCGGCTCGTGACGCTCGTGCCGGCGATCGTCCTGCTGGCGCTGCAGTACGACGCGACGCAGCTGCTGGTGATCAGCCAGGTGGTGCTGAGCTTCGGGATCGCCTTCGCGATCGTGCCCCTGGTGGCCTACACGTCGCGGCGGAGCGTCATGGGCGACGACGTCAACGCGGTCGGGACGCGGGTGCTCGCGTGGCTCATCGCGGCGGTGATCGTCGCGCTGAACGTCGCGCTGATCGTGCTCACCGTCACGGGGTGACGCGACCAGGGTGCCGCGGCCGCGCCGCACGAACGTGCGGTGCGGCCGCGGGTGCTCACTCGGAGACCTCGACGTCCTTCCAGAACGCCACGTACCCGCTGTAGTCCTTGCCGACACGGTCGAACGACGTCGGGATCGGCTCCGGGTAGGACCATGCGTTGTCGACGTGCTGCTGCCCGTCGACGGTCACGGTCCAGTACTGCGTGTCGCCCTTCCACGGGCAGTGGTACTGGGTGGGGCTCTCGCTGAAGAGCTCGGTCTTCACGCTCGCCGGCGGGAAGTACCAGTTGCCCTCGATCTGGATGAGGTCCGTCTCCGGGGCCTCCGCGATGACGGTGTCACCGATCAGTGCCTGCATGGCTCACTCCTCGTTCTTCGCCGTCGGTGGGACGGCATCGAACCGGGACGTTACGCCCGCTCGGTGGACGGCCGCAGCGTGACCAGCTCCGGACCGACGGCGAGCGCCGCGTGGACGCGCTCGACACCGAGCACGTCTGCCGACTCGGACGCGGTCACCAGGTGTCTCGCGGCCCGCCGGAGGCCCGTCCACGCCGCGCAGGCAGCCGCCGCCTCGGGTGAGGTGTGGTCGATCCCGGTGGTCACGAGCGCGTCGACGACGGCGCCCGCCGCGAGCAGGTCCTCGACCGCGAACTCCGGCACCGCGGGCACGTCGGGGAACTCGCCGGCGTCGTCCGCCGCACCGCCGCCGACGGGCTCGTCGAGGTGACCGGCAGCGACGACCGCCACGACGCAGCGGTCGCCGCGGTCGGCCTGGAGGCGCAGCACCCGTTCCGCGACGGCCGTCACGTTCCCCAGGTGGCCGAGCACGACCTCCGGCCCGACCGGCAGCTGCGTGAGGGGCGCGCGGTGTCCGTCGGGTCCCGGTGCCGCTGCTGCTGCGGGGGTCGGGAGGACGTCGACCCAGACAAGGAGATGCGCGTCCGCGGCGATCCGTGCCGCTCCCGCCGCACCCCAGCCGAACCGGACCTGGTACCTCCGCTGCCCTCGTTCCTGCACCCCGACACGATACCGAGACGGGAGCGGGCGCCCGCCGTCTCGTCCCGGGTGCGCGGTGGTCGCTGGATGCACCGTGCATCCTGTGTGTCTCGTGCACACGGGATGTGATGGTTCGCACGCAGCATGGGTGTCCGCGCCGGCCGGTACGATCCGATGCCATGGAGACCGACCCCGCGCCCACCCTCACCGGCGACCGCGTCACGCTCGAGCCCCTGTCGCTCGAGCACGCGGACGACCTCCGGGCAGCGGTCGCGGACGGGGACCTCTGGCGCGCCTGGTACACGTCCGTCCCCGCGCCGTCGCAGGTCGACGCCGAGATCGCTCGACGCCTGTCCGAGCAGGCCGCCGGCCGGATGGTGCCCTTCGCCGTGCGGGACCGCCCGACGGGCCGGGTCGTCGGCGCCACCACGTTCCTCGGCCTCGACCGTGAGAACCGCCGGGTCGAGGTCGGGGGGACCTTCCTCGCCGCGTCGTCACAGCGCACCGGCATCAACACCGAGGCGAAGCTGCTGCTCCTCTCGCACGCGTTCGAGACCTGGCAGTGCATCGCGGTCGAGTTCCGGACGCACTGGCACAACACCCGGTCCCGTGCGGCGATCAGCGGGCTCGGCGCGAAGCAGGACGGCATCATCCGGAACCACTCGATCGGGCGGGACGGCAGCATGCGCGACACCGTGGTGTTCTCCGTGATCCAGTCGGAGTGGCCGACCGTGCGGCTGTCGTTGTCTGAACGTCTGCGCAGCCACGACCGGGCGGAGGGTGCGCGCCGCCGCTCGGCTCGTCACGCCTGAACCCGGGCCCGCCCCTCACCGCGGGAGTGCGCGGCCGGACCCCAGCCCGTCCGCGTAGCGTCCGCCACATGCACGTCGGTCTCCGCATCGTCCTGGACGCTCCCGTCGACGCCGTCCGGGACGCTCTCCTCCGGCCGTCCGTGATGGTCGCCGTCACGAAGCCGTTCCTCGTCTACCGCTCGCTCGACCCCGCCGGGTTCCCCGAGCACTGGACCCCGCATCAGCCGCACCCGATCAGCGCGTCGACGTTCGGCCTGGTGCCGAGTGGGTCGAGCCACGTCGACATCGACCTGCACCAGACCGACGGGGTCCCGGTCCAGGTCGACCGCGGTGGTGGCACGAGCGGCCTGTTCGCCCGGATGGACATGCGGCACCGGATGGCCGTCTCCGCGCTCCCCGACGGCCGGACCCTGTTCCGCGACCGCCTGACCTACCGCACGCGCCCCGCGCTCCTCGGCGTCGCGCTCTGGCCCGGCATGTGGGTCATCTGGCAGTGGCGGGCGTTCCGGATGCGCGCACTCGCCCCCACCTGGCGGGCGTGAGCGTACGCTCGACGACGTGACCCAGACGGAGACCGCCGACCGCGTCCGCACCGCCCTCGCCACCGCCGACTGGCGTCGCGAGACATTCGACCTCTTCCGCCGGGTCCGGGCCACGCCCGAGCCCGAGGCGGCGCACACGCTGTGGCGCGAGGGCCGCGACGCGATGTTCGCCGGACACCCGGCCAGTCCGCTGCTCCCCGAGGACGCCGCCGGGTTCACCTCGCTCCCCTTCCCGGCGTACGACCCGGCCTGGCGCTTCCACGTCCGGATCGAGGAGGCCGAGCCTCGGGTGCTCGACGTCGAGACCGGCACCGACGGCATCGTGCACTTCGACCGACTCGGCGTGGTGCAGGTCCCCGGCGTGGGCTCGCTCGACGTCTGGGCGCACGGCGGGTACGCGGGCGGGCTGTTCGTCCCCGTGAAGGACGCGAGCGCCGGCAAGCCGGGCGGCACGTACGGCGGCGGGCGCTACCTCATCGACACCATCAAGGGCTCCGACCTGGGGGGCGATGACGGCGCGCTGGTCCTCGACTTCAACTTCGCGTACAACCCGTCGTGCGCGTACGACCCGGCATGGGCGTGCCCGCTCGCGCCTCCCGGCAACACCCTGCCCGTGGCGGTCCCCGTCGGCGAGCGGTACGGCTCCTAGGGTGGACCGCATGTCGGGATTCGTCGCGATCGACGCCGGTGGCCGCGTGCCGCCCTTCGAGCAGGTCCGCTCGCAGCTTGCCGCCCAGATCGCCGCCGGGTACCTGGTCGACGGCGAGCGCCTGCCCAGCGTCCGCGGACTGGCCGCCGAACTCGGGCTCGCCGCCGGGACGGTCGCGAAGGCCTACCAGCTCCTCGAGGAAGCGGGGCTCGTGCAGACCGCGCGCGGCGCGGGGACCCGGGTGGTGCGCCCCGCCGCCGTCCCCGAGTCGGTGACGCACGCCGCGGCCGCCCTGGTCGCGGCCGCCCGCGAGGCCGGTCTGTCGGCTGACCAGACGGCGGCCGCGCTGCGCGACGCCTGGCCCGCGTAGCCCCGCACACCACCGCATCCGCGCTGGACACGAGGCCTCCCCGGGGCGCCCGGGGGCCGTCCGGGTCCGCTCAGCAGTGGCGGAAGACGTACCCGTCCTCGCCGGCTGCCACGAGGTCCCGGTCGCGGAGGATCGTCATCCGCGGACGGTCGGTCATCGCGCAGACGGCAGACCACTTCCCCTTGAGCGTGTCCGCGTACTCGACGTCGATCACGCGTGCCCCGTAGACGTCCGTGTAGGCGGCGCACTCGTCGTACTGCACGCACTCCTCGGCGACCACGAAGTCGAACCCGGTGCGCTCCCGTCCGGAGGTCCCGAGCTGCGGGGTGTTCTTCTGCGCGGCGGCCAGGCCGTGCTGGTGGGCGACCCGGACGAGCGACGTCGCCAGTGCGAGGTTCCCCGAGCGGGTCAGACGTCCACCGGAGCGGGTCCACGAGTCCAGGTTGTCGAACTCGACGGCGTCGAACCCGCGGTCGGCGCACCGGGCGATCGACCGCGTCAGCACCGAGGTGATCGTGGCCCGGGCGTTCGCGGTCCGGGTGTCGAGGATGAGCTCGTCCGGCCAGCCCGGGTCGATGACGGGCTTGCCGGTCGCCGTGCGGAGGACCGCTCCCGGGTGCTCGGCCAGCCAGGAGGCCCGGTCCTCCGGCTGCGTCTGGAACCCGTTGACGTAACAGATGCCGTACACGTCGGCAGCGGGCTTCTCCGTGCTGTCCCGCTCGACGACCGTGACGCCGGCCGGGGGCGTGTACGACCCGCCGAGCTGGTAGTCGGGGATGCCGCCGATGGGCAGTGCACGCGCGGCGACGTCGACACCGGCGGTCGCGCCTCCCGTCCCGGCGTCGTCGACGGTGCGGTGCGCGCCGGGCGTGGTGTCCGCGCCGCCGGTACCGGCGGCGCAGCCCGTCAGGCCGGTGACGGCGACTGCGACCAGGGCGGTGGTGACGAGGGACCTGCGGGAGAGCACGAGGCATCCTCGCACGTCGTCGTGACCCGCTCGTGCCACCGTGCGGGAGGCCGCATCGCCACGCTCGACGCGAACACCCCTCCCGTTCCGGCGCCCGAGCCCGCTATGCTGGGAACACTCGAGGCACCGATCGCCTCGTGCGTCGTACGGACGCCCCCGAAACCTCCCGGTGTCCCGCACGAGTCCACGTGACTCCCGCGGAACCGACACCGATGTGTATCGTGCACCACCCTCGCCCCGGAACCCGTCCGGTGGCGCAGATCCCGGTGCCAGGCTCTCTGCTGCGGCGACAGCACCCGCACTCCAGCGCCGACGTCCTCCCGGACCCGGACCGCTGAGCGGATGCGCTCCCGCCCGCGCCGGCCTCGACCGCGCGCCCTTCCGGCCCTCACGGGCCCGAGAGGTCACCATGACCACCCAGAACACCACCCAGAGTGCTGACAGCACCGACGTCCGGTTCGCCGACCTCGGTGTCCCCACGCCGATGGTCGACGTCCTCGTCGCCCAGGGCAAGGAGAACGCCTTCCCGATCCAGGTCGACACCCTGCCCGACTCCCTCAAGGGCAAGGACGTGCTCGGCCGCGGCCGCACGGGTTCCGGCAAGACGATCGCCTTCGCGATCCCCCTCGCCGCCCGTCTCGCCGCGTCGGCCCGCAGCCGTCGCGCCGGTCGCCCCCGCGCCCTCGTGCTCGCACCGACCCGCGAGCTCGCGACGCAGATCGACGCGACCCTCGCCCCCCTCGCCAAGGCGATGGGCCTGAACACGACGACCATCTTCGGTGGTGTCGGTCAGGGCCGTCAGGTCGAGGCACTGAACCGCGGCGTCGACATCGTCGTGGCCTGCCCGGGTCGCCTGGCGGACCTCATGCAGCAGGGCCACGTGCACCTGGACGCCATCGAGGTCACCGTCCTCGACGAGGCCGACCACATGGCGGACATGGGCTTCCTGCCCGGCGTCACCAAGATCATGCAGGCGACCCCGGTCAAGGGCCAGCGTCTGCTGTTCTCCGCCACGCTCGACAACGGCGTGGACAAGCTCGTCAAGAAGTTCCTGCACGACCCGGTGATGCACTCGGTCGACGACGAGAACAGCCCCGTCGAGGCGATGACCCACCACCTCTTCGAGGTCGCGGACGCCGACGCCAAGAAGGACCTGGTCAAGGCCCTCGCCTCCGGCACCGGCCGTCGCATCCTCTTCATGCGCACGAAGCACCACGCCAAGCGCCTCGCCAAGCAGCTCTCCAGCCAGGGCATCCCGGCCGTCGACCTGCAGGGCAACCTGTCGCAGGGTGCCCGCGAGCGGAACCTCGCCCGGTTCTCCTCCGGCGACGCGCTGGTCCTCGTCGCGACCGACGTCGCCGCCCGCGGTGTGCACGTCGACGCCGTCGAGCTCGTCGTGCACGTCGACCCGCCGACCGAGCACAAGGCGTACCTGCACCGCTCCGGCCGCACCGCCCGTGCCGGTTCGTCGGGTGACGTCGTCACCGTGACGATGCCTGCCGAGCGTCGCGACGTCGCGCAGATGATGCGTGCCGCCGCGATCAAGGTCACCCCGCAGCACGTCACCGCGACCTCCGCGGCCGTCACCGAGCTCGTCGGCGAGGTCGCCCCGTACCGCGAGGACACCACCCCGGCGCCCCAGCAGCAGCAGCAGCCGCGCCGCCAGTCGTCCGGTGACGCCGCCGGCCAGGGCCGTGGCCGCTCGCGTGGTCGTGGCGCCCCCGCCGGTGGCACCGGCGGCCGGTCGGGAGGCTCGTCCTCCGCCGGTCGTTCCGCCGCCGGTTCCGAGTCGGCCGGTTCCGGCGCACGCCGTGGCGGTCGCGCCGAGGGCGCCGGTCGTGACGACCGTCGTGGCGCCTCGGCCGGTCAGCGTGGCGGTGCCCCGCGCCGTGCCGGTTCCGACACCACCCGCGGTGGCTCGGCGTCGGTCTGGTCCTCGGACGGCGGCTACAGCGCCGGCCGTGCCCCGCGTGACGACGCTGCTCCCGCAGGCCGTCGTGGTGGCTCGCGCCGCGCCTCCCGTCCGGCCGGCTCCGGCCGCTGACCCCGGTCCTGGACGCTTCCTCCGAAGCGCGCGGATCGCGCGCGTACGGTTCTGGTCACCGGCGGGTGCGCGAGCAGCCGTCGGGGAACTTTCCGTTGTCGAGAGGAGCGCACATGGCTGGGATCGAAGACATCAAGAACGCCGCGGAGAAGGCGGCTGGCAAGGCCAAGGAAGGCTTCGGCAACGCCACGGACAACGACCGCCTGAAGGCCGAGGGTCAGACCGACCAGGGCAAGGCCTCGGCCAAGCAGGGCGTCACGGACGTGAAGGACGCGGCCCACGGCGTCGCTGACAGCTTCAAGAACGACAAGTAACGAAGCCGGTCTCGTACCGCGCTGCGAAGCCCCCGGATCCGATCGGATCCGGGGGCTTCGTCGTTCTCGGCTTCGTCGTTCGTGGGCTTCGTCGTTCACGGGCCCGGACGCGTCCCAGCGGTCAGTGCAGCGCGCCGACCGAGGCGAGGCCGGCGCGGAGGAGCGTGCCGCGACCGCCCTCCATCTCGTCCGCGACAGCGTCGGACGCGGCCTCCATCGGGCTCATCCAGGTGAGCTCGAGGGCGTCCTGCCGCGGCTCGCACGTCCCAGTGACGGGGACGACGTAGGCCAGGGAGATCGCGTGCTGCCGCTCGTCCGTGTAGACCGAGGCCCCGGGCAACGGGAAGTACTCGGCGACCGTGAAGGGGTTCGGGCTCGCCGGCAGCTGCGGGAACGCCATCGGCCCGAGGTCCTTCTCGAGGTGCCGGAACAGTGCAGTGCGGATCGACTCGCCGTACATCACGCGGCCGGAGACCAGCGTGCGGGCGATCGACCCGCTCGGCGACACCCGCAGCAGCACCCCGACCTCGGTCACGACCCCGAGGCCGTCGAGCCGCACGGGCACCGCCTCGACGTAGGTGATCGGGAGACGACGGCGGACGGACGCGAGTTCCTCGTCCGACAGCCAACCGGAGCCGGAGTCGGGATCGGGATCGGGGGTGCGCAGCGAGGACATGCACCGTTCCTACCAGGCCCGGTCGCGGAAACGGCCCCCGGCGCGGCTTCTGTGGACACCGACCGCTCGCGACGAACGGACGGGAGGCCCGTTGCCGGCTGGCAACGGGCCTCCCGTCCGGACTGTGGTGCTGTCGCTGGGGCCGCTCAGTCGCTGAGGACCTGGAGCAGGTCGCGGCGCAGGCCGTCGATCTTCTCGGTGGCGGCCTTCGTCTGCTCCTCGGTCGCGCTCGTGCGGAACACGTGGACCACGCCCACGAGCTTCCGGAGGGCCTCGAAGAACTCGCGCTGCGAGTCCGGCATGCCGGGCGTGGACTCCCAAGCGGCGGCGATCTCGTCGGCCTTGGCCTCGGCCTCGGCCCGACCGGCGTCGGTGAGCTCGAACAGGGTCTTCCGACCGTCACCCGTGGAGACCACGAGCTCTTCGTCGACGAGCTGCTGGAGCGTCGGGTAGACCGAGCCGGGACTGGGCTTCCAGGCGCCGCCGGTGCGCTCGGCGATCGTCTTGATGACGGCGTAGCCGTTCTGCGGGCCCTCGGCGAGGAGCCCGAGGATGGCGAGGCGGACGTCGCCGCGGCGACGGCGCTCGCGGCCGGGGCCGAAGCCCGGACCGAAGCCGCCGCCGAACCCGGCGCCGAAGCCCGGTCCGCCGAACCCCGGGCCGCCGAAGCCCGGACCGAAGCCCCGCCCGCCCCGGCCACCGCGGCCGTGTTCGTGGTCACCGTGGTCACGGCCGGGGAACCCGGCACCGTGGTGCTGGCGGGCGCTGCCGAAGCGGGGCCCGCGGGAGCCGCGACCGAAGGGGTCACGGGGGGACGTGGAGCTGTTCTCGTCGTTCATGGGGTGCATGACGACTCCTTTCGTGAAGTTGGTTTGCGATGGGTTCAGGACCGCTCGCGATGCGGTAACGATAGATCGCTAGTGTTCTCGTTGTCAAGCATCGATCCGCACGGCCTCCTGTCGGTGGTCAGGAGCAGGATGGAGCGGACCATGACGGACGTCTTCGAGCGCTTCTCCCCCGCCACCGCAGAGTGGTTCCGGGGGGCCTTCCGCGAACCGACGGCAGCGCAGGCCGGGGCGTGGGACGCCATCTCCACGGGGCAGCACGCGCTGGTCATCGCCCCGACGGGCTCCGGCAAGACCCTGGCCTCGTTCCTGTGGTCGATCGACCGGCTCATCTCGGCGTCGGACACCCCGCCCGCCAAGCAGCGCACCCGGGTGCTCTACGTCTCACCACTCAAGGCGCTCGGCGTCGACGTCGAGCGGAACCTGCGCTCGCCGCTCGTCGGGATCACCCAGACGGCCAAGCGGCTCGGCCTCGAACCGCCGGACGTCACCGTCGGCGTCCGGAGCGGTGACACCCCCTCGTCCGACCGGCAGAAGCTGCTCCGACTGCCGCCGGACATCCTCATCACCACGCCCGAGTCCCTCTACCTGATGCTGACGTCGAAGGCGCGCGAGACCCTGGTGAACGTGGACACCGTCATCGTGGACGAGGTGCACGCGGTCGCGGCGTCGAAGCGCGGCGCCCACCTCGCCGTCTCCCTCGAGCGCCTCGACGACCTGCTCGAGAAGCCCGTACAGCGCATCGGACTGTCCGCGACGGTCCGCCCCGCCGAAGAGGTCGCCCGGTTCCTCGGCGGTCGGGCTCCCGTGCAGATCATCGCCCCGCCCGCGCAGAAGACCTTCGACCTGCGCGTGGTCGTCCCGGTCGACGACATGACCGAGCTCGGCGCTCCGCCGGTCGGGGCGGACGCGACGTCCGGACCGACGAACGGTTCGATCTGGCCGCACGTCGAGGAATCCGTCGTCGACCTGGTCGAACAGCACCGGTCGACGATCGTCTTCGCCAACTCCCGGCGGCTCGCCGAACGGCTGACCGCTCGACTCAACGAGATCCACGAGGAACGGGCCCTGGCCGCAGCCAGCGACGGGGTCCTGGTCCCCGCGGGGGTCGTGCCCGAGGACGACGACCTGCCCGCTGCCCGACCAGCGGCGCGACCGGCCCCGACGCGTCCGCCCGCGCAGCTGATCGGTGGGTCCGGCCAGACCGACGGCGGTGGCTCCGACCGGACCGTCCCGGTGCTCGCCCGTGCGCACCACGGCTCGGTGTCGAAGGACCAGCGCGCGATCATCGAGGACGACCTGAAGTCCGGGCGACTCCGGTGCGTGGTCGCCACCAGTTCGCTCGAACTCGGCATCGACATGGGCGAGGTCGACCTCGTCATCCAGGTCGAGGCACCGCCCTCGGTCGCCAGCGGCCTGCAGCGCGTCGGCCGCGCCGGGCACCAGGTCGGCGAGATCTCGCGCGGCGTGCTCTTCCCGAAGCACCGGGCCGACCTGGTCAACAGCGCCGTCACCGTCGAGCGCATGGTCGCCGGGCAGATCGAGTCGATCTCGGTCCCCGCGAACCCGCTCGACGTCCTCGCGCAGCACACCGTCGCCGCCGGGGCCATCGACACCGTCGACGTCGAGCACTGGTTCGAGCTCGTCCGCCGCAGTGCCCCGTTCAGCAGCCTGCCCCGGTCGGCGTTCGAGGCCACGCTCGACCTGGTCACCGGCCGCTACCCGAGCGACGAGTTCGCCGAACTCCGGCCGCGCCTGGTCTGGGACCGCGTGCACGGCACCCTCACCGGACGTCCGGGGGCCCAGCGCCTGGCGGTGACGAGCGGCGGCACGATCCCGGACCGCGGCATGTTCGGCGTCTTCATGGTCGGTGAACGGGCCTCCCGCGTCGGTGAACTCGACGAGGAGATGGTCTACGAGTCGCGCGTCGGCGACGTCTTCGCCCTCGGTGCCACCAGCTGGCGGATCGAGGAGATCACCCACGACCGCGTCCTCGTCAGCCCTGCGTTCGGGCAGCCCGGCCGCGTGCCGTTCTGGAAGGGCGACGGGTTGGGTCGACCGGCCGAGCTCGGTCGTGCCACCGGCGCCTTCGTCCGTGAAGTGGAGTCCGCGTCCGATGAGGACGCCCGCACCCGCGTGGCCGCCGGCGGGCTGGACGAGCGTGCCGTGACGAACCTCATCACCTTCCTCCGCGACCAGCGCGCCGCCACGGGGCACGTGCCGAGCGACACCACGCTCGTCGTCGAGCGCTTCCGCGACGAACTCGGCGACTGGCGGCTCATCCTGCACTCCCCCTACGGCATGACCGTGCACGCGCCGTGGGCCCTCGCGGTCGCTGCCCGACTGCGGGAGCGGCACGGGATCGACGGCGGTGCCATGGCTGCGGACGACGGCATCGTCGTGCGGATCCCGGAGACGGACGCCGAGCCCCCCGGGGCGGAACTGTTCGTCTTCGAGCGGGACGACCTCGAGACGATCGTCACCGACGAGGTCGGGGGTTCCGCGCTGTTCGCCGCACGCTTCCGCGAGTGCGCCGCGCGCGCGCTCCTGCTCCCCCGCCGTGACCCCGGACGCCGATCGCCGCTCTGGCAGCAGCGGCAGCGGGCGTCCCAGCTGCTCGAGGTGGCGCAGAAGTACCCGACGTTCCCGATCCTGCTCGAGACCGTGCGCGAAGTGCTGCAGGACGTGTACGACGTCCCCGCCCTGCTCGGCATCGCGGACGAGATCGCCCGACGACGGATCCGCCTGGTCGAGAGCGAGACCGAGCAGCCCTCGCCGTTCGCCCGCACCCTGCTGTTCGGGTACGTCGCCGCGTTCATGTACGAGGGCGACTCCCCGCTCGCCGAACGCCGGGCCGCCGCACTGTCGCTCGACTCGACCCTGCTCAGCGAACTGCTCGGTCGGGCGGAGCTCCGCGAGCTCCTCGACCCGGCCGTCATCGACGGCGTCGAACGCGACCTGCAGCGGCTCTCCCCGGACCGCCGTGCCCGCGATGTCGAGGGCATGGTCGACGTGCTCCGGCTCGTCGGTGCGCTGGACCTCGACGAGCTGGTCGACCGGAGCTGGCTGGCCGAGGCCGCCGACCGAGCCGACGCCCAGGCAACGCTCCGGACGGCGCTCGGAGGACTGGAGCGCGACCGCCGGGTCCTGGCGTTCTCGCACGCCGGGGCCATGCGCTGGGCCGTGATCGAGGACGCCTCCCGGCTCCGCGACGCCCTCGGGGTGCCGCTGCCGATCGGCGTGCCCACCGCCTTCGTCGAGCCGGTCGCGGACCCGCTCGGGGACCTGGTCGGCCGGTACGCCCGCAGCCACGGCCCGTTCGGCGCGGACGAGGCCGCAGCACGCCTCGGCCTGGGCGTCGCCGTCGTGCAGGACACGCTGCGCCGACTGACCGCCGACCGTCGCCTGGTCGAGGGCGAGTTCCGTCCGGACCGCCAGGGCGCCGAGTGGTGCGACTCCGAGGTGCTCCGACGGATCCGCACGAAGTCCCTCGCGGCACTCCGGCACGAGGTCGAGCCGGTCGCCCCGGACGCCCTGGCCCGCTTCCTGCCCGCGTGGCAGCACGTCCGCGTACCCGGGGCGCGCGGCGGCCTGCGCGGCATCGACGGCGTGCTGCAGGTCGTCGACCAGCTCTCCGGGGTCGCCCTGCCGGCGAGTTCGTGGGAGTCGCTCGTGCTGCCCTCCCGCGTCTCCGACTACGCCCCGAGCATGCTCGACGAGCTGACCGCCACCGGCGAGGTGCTCTGGTCCGGCGGTGGCACCCTGCCCGGCAACGACGGCTGGGTCCGGCTGCACCTCGCGGAGACCGCCGCGACCACCCTCGCCGAGGCCGCGGGCGACGAGACCACCGAGCTGCAGCGGGACGTCCTCGGCGCCCTGGCCGGCGGTGGCGCGTACTTCTTCCGGCAGCTCGGCCAGGCCGTCGGCAGCACCGACGACTCCGCCCTGACCACCGCGCTGTGGGACCTGGTCTGGGCCGGCCAGATCACCAACGACACGTTCGCACCACTCCGGGCGATGCTCGGCGGCAAGGCCCGCACCTCCAGCGCGCCGCGCACCCGCGCCTACCGCGGGCGGCGCCGCCCGACGCTGCCGACCCAGTCCGGTCCGCCGAACGTCGGCGGACGCTGGTCGTTGCTGCCGCTCGCCGAACCCGACGCCACCGTCCGGGCGGCGGCGACCGCCGAACTGCTGCTGGAGCGGTACGGCGTCGTCACCCGTGGTGCCGTCCAGGTCGAGGGCGTCCGGGGCGGCTTCGCCGGGGTCTACCGCGTCCTGGCGAAGTTCGAGGAGTCCGGCCGTGCCCGACGCGGGTACTTCGTCGAGGGGCTCGGCGCCGCGCAGTTCGCCACCGGGCCGACCGTCGACCGCCTCCGCACGTACGCCCGCGACCTGGACGACGAGGAGCGCGCCGACCCCGACCGGGCACGCGAAGCCCTGACGCTGTCGGCCACCGACCCGGCGAACCCCTTCGGTGCGGCCCTGCCCTGGCCGCACGACGCCGCAGCGGTCGACCCCGACGACCCCACCGCAGCCGACCCCACCGCCGCCGGTGTCGGGCCGGTGGCACAGACCAGCGTGAGCACCGCCCCCGCGAACGGCGGTGCCCGCGGACACCGTCCGGGTCGCAAGGCCGGTGCGCTCGTCGTGCTCGTCGACGGGCGGCTGGCCGTCTACGTCGAACGCGGCGGCAAGAGCGTGTTGACCTTCACGGAGGACCCGGCCGACCTGGCGGCAGCGGCCACCTCGATCGCGGCGACCGTCCGGAGCGGACTCGGCAAGCTGTCCGTCGAACGGGTCGACGGGGTCTTCGTGCTCGAGGCCCCGCTCGGCGACGCCCTCCGCACCGCCGGCTTCACCGCCACCCCGCAGGGGCTGCGACTCCGTGCCTGAGGTGATCCGTGCCTGAGGGCGACACCGTCTTCCGCGCCGCGGCACGGCTGCACACGGCGCTGGCCGGCAAGGTCCTCACCCGCAGCGACTTCCGGGTGCCGGCGTTCGCCACGCTCGACCTGGTCGGCCGCACCGTGGACGAGGTCGTCCCGCGCGGCAAGCACCTGCTGCACCGGATCGGCGACCTGACCGTGCACTCGCACCTCAAGATGGAGGGCCGGTGGGACGTCTACGCCCCCGGTGAGCGCTGGCGGCGGCCGGCGTTCCAGGCACGGGTCGTCCTCGATGCCGCCGACGTCTCGACCGTCGGCTTCACCCTCGGTGTCCTGGAGGTCGTACCGCGCGACCGGGAGTCCGAAGTGGTCGGGCACCTCGGACCGGACCTGCTCGGGCCGGACTGGGACGCCGAGGTGGCCCTCGCGAACCTCACCGCGGAGCCGGACCGACCCGTCGGTCTGGCGCTCCTCGACCAGCGGGTGATGGCGGGGCTCGGCAACGTGTACCGCAACGAGCTCTGCTTCCTGCGGGGCGTGCTGCCCACCCGGCCGGTCAGCGAGGTGCGGGACCCGGCGCGGATGGTGACCATGGCCTCCCGGCTGATCGTCGCGAACCGCGACCGGAGCAACCGGGTGACCACGGGTGTCGACCGGCCGGGACAGCGCTTCTGGGTCTACAACCGGGCCGGCAAGCCGTGCCTGCGCTGCGGGACCCGGGTGCGGTCAGGCGATCTGGGCGAGTCGGAACTCACCCTGCGGGACACCTACTGGTGCCCGCGCTGCCAGACCTGACGCGGCCCGGATGGAACAGCCCGGTCTGGTCCGGGCCCCGTCGGTGCGTCAGTGGTCGACGGCCTCGATGATGCAGCTCTGGACCTGCTTCGCGGCGTCCGAGGTCTCGGAGAAGTCGGACGGCGCGGCGGTCGCGGTGCTCTCGTCGGCGACGACGTCCTCGGCGACCTTGTTCACCGGCACGACCATGCCGTCGAAGTCCTCGGCGGTGGGGTCGGACTCGGTTCCGAAGATCGCGACCTCGTCGTCGTTGGGGTCGTCGCTCTGGTTCGGGGCGACCGAGACGCCGAGGTACCAGCCGGCATCGCCCTTCGTGACGCTCGCGACGTCCGTGTTGTCGTGCGGCCCCACGGCCTTGTCCACAGCGTCGACGGCAGCGCTCGAGGCGACCTGGCACGGGGCGCTGTTGCGCTGACCCGGGTCCGTGCGGGTGGCGGACTCCTCCGAGCCGGGCACCTTCGCCACCGGGTCACCGTTCTGGGCGCCGGCGTTCGAGCAGCCGCCGAGCAGCATGCCGATGGTGGCGAGGCCGACGAGGGTGGCAGTGGTCTTCGCGCGCATGGTCATGCCGTGGACGGTAGGCCGACGCAGGTGTGCCGGAGCCCAGGAGTGCGTCCTGTGGCTCCGGCACGCCGACTCGCGCTACTCGTGCGACATGATCCAGGCGAGCAGGTACGACCGGGTGTTGCCGGTGTCGATGTCCTCCGCCGGCAGGTCCCGGGCGACGGCGAGCGCCGCCTTCGCCTGACTGCCGGACGCCAGCGCCCGGTACATCAGCAGGTAGTCACCGAACTGCACCGCGTAGTCGCCCTCCGGGACGGCCTCGTCGAGCACCTTCGCGATCTGCTGCTTGCCCCCGACGGCCACGTAGTCCGCGGCGACGGCGGGCATCGGGATGAGCTCGATGCCGGCCGGTGCCGCCGGGTCCGCGCTGAACCACGTGGCGTGGTCGCGCTTGCCGCCCCAGTTCAGGGACACGACGGTGTGCTGGAACCCGGGGAAGGTCCGGAGGTCCGGGTCGAGGACGTCGCGCCGCGCTGATGCAGCCTCGTTCGCCAGCAGCCAGTCGCCGAGTCGTTCGGTGGCTCGGGAGCCGGAGACCTGTCCCCAGCGGGCGAGCCCGTTCCAGGCCGACACCGCCTCGGACGACGACTCCTGGTTGTTCCCGTCCGCGAACGGCGAGTACCCGGAGGCCCACGAGTGCTGTGCGTACGGGTCGTACACGCGGAGCTCCGGGAACGACTTCGTCGCCTCGGGGGACGCGATGTCGTCCGCCACCAGGTCGAGGACCGGCTTCCACTTCGCGACGAGGTCGTCCGACCCGTCCGCCACGATGGCGGCTGCGGACAGCAGGTACCCGTAGTGGAAGTGGTGGTCGTTGAACTCGTCCGAGCCGAACGAGGGCGCCTGTCCGACGAGCCCCTTCACGGTGTCGTCGTACGCGAAGCACCGGGTGCCGCTCACGCCACACCCGTCGGGGTCGGTCCACTGGTCGATCTGGGTGACGAGTTGCTGCTGCAGGCCGGCGGCGACGTCGTCCAGGTCGAGCTGCGTGGCGAGCCGGTACAGGTTCGCCACCCGGTACAGGTCCTTGCCGCCGCCGTAGCTGTCGGCGCCGAAGGACGCCTCGGACACCCCGCCGGCGTCCGCGCGGACCTGGGCGACGAGGGTGGCACGCTGCGCCGACGTCAGGCCCGACAGGTCGAGCCGGTCGGCGGCCGGGAGGCTCGGTGCCGCGATCCGCAACACGTCACCGATGCAGACGGGCGCGTCCCCGGTGATGGTCGCGTAGTGCAGTCCGGTGCAGCTCAGACCCGTGGTCCCCTGGCCGGGTTGCGGCACGATGAGGGTCTTCCCCCTCGCGGCGGTGCGGTAGCCGAGCGCGGTCCGCTGCTCCCCGTCGGATGCGGTGCCGGTGGACGAACGGGCCATCGTGACCCCGGTCAGGGGCGACGCGGCGGCCGCGGACAGCGCCCGGACCTGCTTCGCGGTGGCGTCGTCCGGCACCGGGAAGAGCACGACCGAGCCGCCGGCGGCCAGGCGGATGCCACTGCCGCTGACGTCACCGGTGGTGACGACGCCCCAGGTGCGGCCGTCGGCGGTGATGGTGCCCGTCGTCGTGCCGTCCGGACCGTCGGTCGTCTCGGAGACCGTCCCCGTGGCGGTGACGGACTGCGCGCCCTCCGCCGTGTACGAGACGAGGGGTGAGCCCTGCGCGAGCACGGTGTGGCCGAGGACGGTGGAGCCCTTCCGGTGCTCGACCGTGACGGACACCTGGTCGTACGCCGACACCAGGGTGCGGTCGGCGCCGAGGTGCAGGCCGACCTGCTGCACGGCACCGCCGGCGATCGTCTTCTCGGTCGCGCTGACGACGGGCAGGCCGGCGGCGAACCCGTCGTCGGTCACCTGCCACGAGATCGGCGTCGGGAAGACGGGCTGTGGTGCTGGGCCGTGGACGAGGCCGGAGAACCACCGGTTCGTGGGCGGGACCAGGCCGTCGGCGAGACGCATCGTGCCCGCGGTGGTCTTCGCGACCGAGCCGAGCGCCCGGACGGCCCGCTGCTGGGCCGCACCGTCCACGGAGGGTGACGCCGTCCCGGTGGCCCGGTCGGAGCCTCCCGTCCCGGTCTCACCGCCGGTGCCGGTGCAGGCGGTGAGCACGAGTGCTGACGCGGCCACCAGGGCGACGGCGCCGACGCGGAACCGCATCGTCACAGGCCGATCTGCCGGAGGAAGTCGCGGAAGCCGTCGGTGACGCCGGACAGGCGACCGTCGTCGCGGAGGTGCAGGGTCGCGTCGACCGGCGTGCCCGGGCTGGTGACACCGGAGGACGGCGAGGCAGACAGCTCCGGACTCTCCACCGACACGGTCGTCTTCGCCTGGCCGTCACCGTCGGTGACGACGCTGACGTTCTTGACCTTGCCCTCGAGCGAGCGGTCGTTCGGCAGGAGCAGGTCGACGGTCGCGCCGTCGGCGATCCGGCCGTAGTCGCGGGGGCTGACGAGGAACTCCGACGTCACGAACAGGCTCTGCGACTTGTGGATGGTCCCCAGCTCGGAACCGGCCTGGACGTAGCCGCCGGCCTTCACGTCGAGCTTCGCGACGGTGCCGGAGACCTCGGCCTTGAACGTGATGAGGCCGTCCGGGGCGATCTCGTACGCGCTCGTCTTCGTGTTCGCGCCGACGACGCCCTTCCGGATGTCCTGGGCGAGCTGCAGGCTCTGGACCTGCATCAGCTTCTCGCCCTCCTGGACGGTGTCGCCCTCTTCGACGTACTCCTCGGTGACGGTCCCGCCGTAGTCGGTGCCGACGGCGTACTCCTGCGCGGTGATCGCGGCCGAGGTGCTTGCGACGGCGCTCTGCCGCTGGTTGAAGACGAGCGTGCACGCCGCCACGACGACGAGCACCACGAGGATGCCGCCGTACAGACGGAGTCGGTTGGTCCAGGTCACGAGGCGACCTCCACGGGGGTCGGGGTGCCGGAGGCGGCACTCGCGGTGATCACGTCGCGTGCGGGCTGCAGCGAGTCGGGTCGGACCACCTGGGTCCGGAGGGCCGGTGCGGGCTCGAGCCCGGCAGCGGCGGCGAGCACGAGCACCGGCGCGGTGTCGGCGTCGCGCTCCTGGCGGGCCGCCCGACGGTTCGCCGACTGCTCACGGAACGCGGTGATGATGAACGCGCCGAAGATGAGCGAGTTCGTGATGTTCCACGCGGTCGCCAGGGTCAGTTGACCGTTCGAGACGTCACGCCAGATGGCGACGACGCTCGTCAGGGACAGGAACACGAAGACGAGCACCTGCGGCACGATGAAGTTGAACGGCGACGGGGCCCGGCCTCGACCGGCTCCGGTGACGTGCCACGCCTGCTCCTTCCCGCAGATGACGTTCCACAGCGCACGGGCGTAGATCGGGAACGACACGGCGGCCAGCAGCAGCGTCTCGTACCGGAAGGACCCCAGCGCGTAGAACGCCAGGACGACCTGCATGAGGTAGAAGCCCAGGTAGAAGAGCACCCACTCGCCCACGCCGATCGACATGTTCATCGGTCGGAGGTCGAAGAAGATCTCCAGCGGCGGGACCAGGAGCAGCAGTCCGGGCACGATGCCGGTCAGGTAGAAGCTCGCCGTCACGAAGTACTGCAGGCGCTGGTCCATCGTCAGCTTGCGCTTCGGGTTGAACGGGAAGTGCGTGAGCAGGATCTCGAATCCACCGGTCGCCCAGCGGAGCTGCTGCTTGCTGTACGCCTCGATCGTCTCGGGGGCGTCACCGACCGCGAGGGTCATCGGGATGAAGACCGACTTCCAGCCGCGCTCGTGCAGGTGCAGGCTCGTCCAGACGTCCTCGGACTTCGAGTCGGTGTGGATGCCACCGACGTCGTCGATCGCGGCGCGACGGAAGATGACGTTCGTGCCGACGCAGAACGCCGCGTTGAAGCGGTTCCGGCCGGGCTGGATGAAGCGGTAGAACACCGTCTGCATGTAGCCGGCACCGCGGGAGACGAGGTTGTGCAGGTTGCCGTAGGTCTGCGGCGTCTGCACGAAGGCGATCGAACCGTCCGCGAAGAACGGCACGGTCTCGAACAGGAAGTCCTTGCCCGGCACGAAGTCGGCGTCGAAGACCGCGAAGTAGTCGCCCTTCGCCAGGGTCAGGGCGTGGTTGATGTTGCCCGCCTTCGCGCCGTTCGAGGACAGGCGCCGGACGTACCGCGCGCCGAGGCGGTCCGCCAGGGCCCGCACGTCGTCGCTCCGGCCGTCGTCGAGGATCCAGGTGTGGTGCTCGCCGCGCATCGCGACGGCGGCGGCGACGGTGGCCGCGATCTTCGTCAGCTCCTCGCCGTAGACCGTGATGAACACGTCGACGACGACACGCTTGCCACGGACCCGCATGGGCCACAGGTGGCTGCGGTTCGTGAGCCCCTCGCGGTCGATCTCGTCCAGGTCGAACATCGTGTCCTGGGTGTTGTGGAACGCGAAGTCGCGAGGGTCCGAGCCACCGGACAGGATCGTCCACATCGACAGCAGCGACTGCCCGACGAGGACGCTCTCCGCCACGATGACCAGGCCGTAGGGCAGGAAGTCGCCGCGGTTCGCGGGGTTGAGCAGGAACACCGCGTAGGTGACGACGCCGAGCGTCGCCAGCAGCACGATCAGCACCATCACGGGGCTGTGGGCCCGGGTGTCGGCGCGGGACCGACCGGTGGCGGCGGTGCCGGTCAGGCGCTGGAGCTGCTCGCGGTCGCGCTGGTCGCGCTCGTCACGGCCGCGCTGGTCACGGTCGCGCTGCTCGCCGACACGGCGGACGGAGCGGCGGGTGGCGGCACGGCCGCGGGGGTCGGACGCCGCTCCGGTGCCGGGTCGCTCGCCGCCCCGCTCGTTCGCGGGGACGTCGATCACGACCTGTTCGGCCGGGTCGTTCGGGGGTTCTGGGGTCGTCCGGGGTCGCCGGACGTCCGTGGGTGCGGACATGCGCGTTCTCCTGTCGGGTGTCGGAGATGTCGCCCGCCGGGCCCACGGGGGCATGACGGACGACGGCGTCGGCGACGGTGGCGACAGGACCCGGACGCGGTGGTCCGGCGCGGACGGAGGCTAGGGTTCCTCGTCCGTGGCACGGTGCCCGCCGAGGGTGCGGCGTGCACCGGAGCGGTCCGCCCTCGGGAGACGGGACCGGTGTTCGGTGTGTGTTCGGATGTGTGCCGACGACCCGTGCCGTCGGTGGAGCGATCGTACGTCACGGTCCGCGCTCCTCATGTGACGATCGCGTGAACATGCCCCCTGAGCAGGGGGCACGGGCCTGTCGCCCGGCGGGTCGTGCGTTCTGGGGACAGTCACAGGCGGGCGGCGCGCCCACGCCCGGTCAGCCCGGCTGGTGCAGCCGTTCCGCAGCAACGGTGCGCACGGCATCGGTCACGCGTTCGAGCAGCGGCGACGCCAGGTTCCACCGCTGCCACCAGAGCGCCACGTCCGCCCGGCGCCCGGGCGTGAGCTCGACCAAGTCGCCCCGCTCGAGCGCCTCGAGACACTGCGCTTCGGGCAGCAACCCCCACCCGAAGCCGAGCTGTACCGCCCGGGCGAAGTCCGCCGAGTTCGGGACGAAGTGCCGCGGACCGCGGGGAGCGTGCCCGAGCACCCGCCGGAGGAACCCCTGCTGCAGGTCGTCGTCACGGTCGTAGTCCACGAGCGGCACGCGGTCGAGACGGGTCGTCATCCGCCGCTCGGTGTCCGCACCGTCGAGGTACCGCCGGACGAACGACGGCGCAGCGACGGCCCGGTACCGGTCCACCCCGAGCGGGACGGACGAGCAGCCCTGCACCGGTTCCGCCTCGGCGGTGACCGCCGCCATCACCGTGCCGGCACGGAGGAGCTCGGCGGTGCGGTCCTGGTCCTCGCGGTGCAGGTCGAAGACCACCTCGGTGTCGTCCCGGACGATCGCGAGGGCGTCGAGGAACCACGTCGCGAGCGAGTCCGCGTTCACCGCCAGCGGGATCGACGGTGTCCGACCGGGGACGTCGGAGTCTGGGACGTCGAGGGCACGCGACGTCTCCTCGTCGAGCAGCCGCACCTGTCGCGCGTGCCGGAGGACGACCTCGCCGTCCGGGGTCGGCATTATCGGCGTGGTCCGCTGCAGCAGCACCCGGCCGACGAGCTGCTCCATCGCCTTCACCCGCTGCGACACCGCCGACGGGGTGATCGACAGCTCGCGGGCGGCGGCGTCGAACGTCCCCGCGTCGACGGCGGCCAGGAGGGTCTCGAGGTGGTCACGCTGGAACTGCACCATCAGCGCAGCTTACGGCGCACCAGGAACCTGAGCTGGCCTGCAGCTCGAGCACGGCCTACGGTTCCCCTGTGACCACGCCGCTCGACGCCCTGCTCCCCGCCCTCTCCGGCCTGGGCACCGGGCTGGCCCTCATCGTCGCGATCGGCGTCCAGAACACCTACCTGCTCCGGCTCGCGGTGAGCGCACGACTGGCGGTGGTCGCCGTCGCCGTCGCGGTGTGTGCGCTGTCGGACGCGGCGCTCATCACCGCCGGCGTGCTCGGCGTCGGGGCCGTCGTCGAGCGGGTGCCGGCAGCACTGCTGGTCATCCGCTTCGTCGGGGCGGCGTTCCTGCTGACGTACGGGGTGCTCGCGGCCCGGCGGGCGCTGCGGCCCTCGGGCGAGGCCATCCGTCTCGACGAGCGGGCCGCCGAGGACGGGGTGCCCGTCGTGGCGGGTGCGGGCCCTGGGACCGATGGCCTGGAGGCTGCACCGACGTCGCGGGGTGCGGGCGAGCCTCCCGGCCGGGCCGGCCTGGGCGACCGGCGTCCGGGCGAGTGGCGTCCGGGCGGCGACCACGGTGGACCGACGATGCGTGCCGCGGTCCTGACCATGCTCGTCTTCACATGGGCGAACCCGCACGTGTACCTGGACACCCTGGTGTTCCTCGGGTCGGTCGCGAACCAGCAGGGTGTCGACGACCGCTGGTGGTGGACCGTGGGAGCCGTCGCGGCGAGCTGCCTGTGGTTCGGTGCGCTCGGTTTCGGCGGCCGACTGCTGCGGCCGCTGTTCGCGCGACCGATGACGTGGCGGGTCTTCGACGCCCTGGTCGCCGTCGTGATGCTGGCCTTCGGCTCGGCGCTGCTCCTCGGCGCCTGAGGGCTGGCCCGCCCCGGCGTCGCCCGGCCTGCCGGCGTCGTCCGACGTCGCCCGGCCTGCCGGCGTCGTCTGGCGTCGCACAACAGAAGACGGCTCGCGCCACTGGATCCGGTGGCGCGAGCCGTCTTCTGTTGTGCTGATCCGAACGGTACCGCGGGGCGCGGGGCGTACCGCGCGGCGGCGACGGTGGTTACTCGCGCATGGCCTTGCCGACGCGGCTGTTGCGGCGGCTGTAGCCGAAGTAGATCGCGAAGCCGATGACCAGCCAGATGACGAACCGGATCCAGGTCTCGACCTCGAGGTTGAGCATCAGCCAGAAGCAGAGCACCGCGGACAGGATCGGGATCACGGGCGACCACGGCACCCGGAAGGCGCGAGGTGCGTCGGGGCGGGACTTCCGGAGCACGATGATGCCGATCGACACGAGCACGAAGGCGGACAGCGTGCCGATGTTGATCAGGCCCTCGAGCTTCTCGACCGGCGTGAACCCGGCGAGCACCGCCACCACGATCCCGGCGATGAGCTGCACCCGGACGGGTGTCTGCGTCTTCGGGTTCGTGACCGAGAACCAGCGGGGCAGGAGTCCGTCGCGGCTCATCGAGAAGACGATGCGGGACAGGCCGAGGAGCAGCACCATGACGACGGTCGTCAGGCCGATGAGCGACCCGATGGCGATGATGCCGGCGGCCCACGGTAGTCCGACGATGTCGAAGGCCGAGGCCAGGGACGGAGCGTCCTCCTGCGCGAGCTGCTTGTACGACACCATGCCCGTGATGACGATGCTCACGCCGACGTAGAGCAGCGTCACGATGCCGAGCCCGATGAAGATGCCGCGGGGCAGGGTCTTCTGGGGGTTCTCGGTCTCCTCCGCACTCGTGGCGACGACGTCGAAGCCGATGAAGGCGAAGAAGACCAGCGACGCCGCGGCGAGCAGTCCGAAGACGCCGTACTGTGCCGGCGCCGCTCCGGTGACGAACGAGACGAGCGACTGTGTGAGGACGCTGCCCTCGGCACCCTTCGTCGGCTCGGCAGCGGGGATGAACGGCGTGAAGTTCGCGGCCTTGACGAAGAAGGCACCGACCACGATGACGAACAGGACGATCGCGACCTTGATGACCGTGATGACGGCCGACACCCGGCTGGACAGTCGGGTGCCGAACGCCAGCAACGCGGTGAACACACCGACGATGAGGACCGGGCCCCAAGTGAAGCCGATCGGGCCGATCGCGATGGTGCTCGGCAGCGTGATGCCGAACACGTCGAACGCGGTGCTGAGGTAGATGCCCCAGTACTTCGCGATCACGGCGCTGGCCGTCAGGGTCTCGAGGATGAGGTCCCAGCCGACGATCCACGCGAGCAGCTCACCCATCGTGGCGTAGGTGAACGTGTACGCCGACCCGGCGACGGGGATGGTCGAGGCGAACTCGGCGTAGCACATGATCGCCAGGCCGCACGTGACGGCGGCGAGCAGGAACGACACGATGACGCCCGGGCCGGCGAAGTTCGCGGCGGCGTTCGCGCCGACCGAGAAGATGCCGGCACCGACCGCGACGGCGATGCCCATCGCGGCGATGTCGAACGTCCCCAGGGAGCGCTTGAGCGAGCGCCCCTTCTCGTCGGCGTCGGCGAGCGACGCCTCGATGGACTTGGTGCGGAGGGCCATGGTCGTTCCCGTCATCGGAGCAGGCGGACCCCGGAAGGGTAGTGGTATACCGCACGATGGTGCAACCGCAGGTCCTGCGACCGGTCAGGGCCGGTCGCGGGTCCGGTCAGACCGCCGAGTCGGAACGTCCCTCGCGCCAGGCCCGGAGGAACCGGGCGCCGGCCTCGTCGTGGATGACCCCCTCCGGCGCGGTGAGCACCGGGTACGGCGTCTCGGGCACCCCGTCAGCCGGTCGGACGTCCACGTGCGCGACCCGGTGTCCGTTCGCGTGCAGCCAGTCGGCCATCGCGTAGTCGCTCCGGGAGTCGCCCACCGTGCGCCACTCCAGCGGCAGGGCACCGTCCTCGGCCAGGAGCTCCAGCGCACGCTCGGCCCCGAGGTCCTTGCCGCTGCGGTCGGACTCGATGTCGGTCGAGATGATGGTCGGGTCGACGCGCCAGTCCACGGCTCCCCGATCATCCGGCCGGACGTCGTCCAGGCGACGGACGCCGAGCCCGCGACGCTCGAGCGCGGACATCGCCCGGGCGTCGAAGTCCGGCTGCCGGGCCAGGTACGCCGCGTTGTCGACGTCCACCAGCTGCTCGATCGACACCATCGCGTGCTTCGTCTCGTCGAAGAACACCAGGTCGGCGTACTCGTCGTGGACGAGCCCACGCATCTCGTCGGCGAAGTCCTCCGGCAGCGCCAGGTCCTCGGCGACGGTCAGGTCACCCATGCCGTCCGGGAACTGCGGGCCGATCGAGCACCAGACGGCACCCTTCTCGCACACCGCGTGCACCCGGCCGCCGGCCGCGAGACCGCCGGCGAGGAGCGGGCCGACGACCTGCTCTCGGATGAAGGCGTCGCTGCGGCCGGTGTTGAACACCACGGGGATGCCCTCGGCCGCCAGGGCGACGAGGTCCTCGACGATGCTCGGGATCGCGATGGTCCGCGAGAGCGGACTGGCGATCGGGCCGTCGACGTCGAGCAGGAGTCCGAGGCGGGGTGCGTTCACCCGTCCATCCTGGCCCAGGTCAGTGCGGGTCGGGACTGGGCTGGGCCTGGAGGAAGCCGTCGACCGTGCTCCGCAGGACCGCGGGGTCCGGCACGTGCCCCTGTCCCTCGAGCACCACGGACGTGGAACCCGGCACGGTCTCGACCACGGCGCGGGCGGCCGCCCGGGTCCAGGTCGGGCCGCTGGTACCCGCGGCGACGAGCACCGGGATGCCCACGGCGGCGAGCGCCCGCTCCGGCACCACGAGCCCGCTGAGCACGCGGACGTCGCGGCCGAGGACACCGGCGTCAGCGAGCAGCGCCTTCCACAGCTTCGGCTTGAGGGGCACGGCGGAGACCTGGAGCATCGGGACGCCGAGCACCCGGGTGAGGTAGGCACGGACCGCGGCGGCTCGACGTCCGCCGGCGATCATCTCGTCGAGGCGGTCGGCGAACAGGACGTCGTCGGCGTGCGCGTCGACACTCGCGCGGTACGGCGGTTCGTAGAGGACGGCCCGGCCGACCGGGACCCCGGTGGCGACGGCGTGCAGCACGACGGCGGCACCGACGCAGATGCCGAGCAGGTCGACGGGGGCGCCGACGTCGGCGACCACGGCGGCCAGGTCCTCAATCTCCCGCGTGACGGACCACGGCCGGGTGTCGCCGCTCTCCCCGCGTCCGCGCCGGTCGTAGGTGACGACCCGGTAGCGGTCGGAGAACGCGGCGACCACTCCGTCCACGAACGGTGTGCCCCGGTGATCGAAGGCCCCGCCCACGACCACGAGCGCGGGCCCGTCGCCGCTCGACGAGACCGCGATCCGCGTGCCGTCCGCAGACAGCACCGATCGGTCGGCGGTGGTCGTCATGGGCGTCCTCGTTCGGTCTCGACGGCGGGTGGCGCGTCCCCGGTCGTGCCGCACCTCGAGGTGCCACACGCATCGCGCTCGACGCTGCTCTCGGTCCACGGTGTTCGTGGGCCACGCCGTCGTCGCGAGTCTGACAGGCCCGGGGCTCCGCGTCACCACCCACGTCCTGGGGGAGCGCTTGGTGCTCGCTGTGAACGCGTCACCTGTCCGAGGGGCCGCTCAGACGAGGGCGTCGGCGGCCACGGATTCGCGTTCGAGCAGCGCCCGTTTGACGTCGAGTCCCCACGCGAACCCGCCGAGGGACCCGTCCGAACGGAGCACCCGGTGGCAGGGGACGAACAGTGCGGGTGCGTTCCGGGCGCAGACACTGGCGGCAGCACGGACCGCGTCCGGCCGGCCCATCGCACTGGCGAAGGCCGTGTACGTCAGGGTCGACCCGGCGGGGATGTCCCGCAGACGCCGCCAGCCCTCGGCGAAGAGCTCGGTGCCGACCTGGTGGACGGGGACCTGCATGGCGTGCTCGGGTTCCCCCGCGTAGTAGGCGTCCACGGCGTCGGCAGCGCGGACCTGCCCGTCGAGGACCCGCGTCGGCCGGTGCCGTTCGGCCAGGCGCGCGAGGATCCGGTCGGGATCGGCGGTCCACCCCGAGGAGAGGACCCGCCCGCGGTCGTCCTCGAGCACGGTGAAGGGCCCGTCGGGGGTGGAGAGGGTGGTGAGGACGGCGTCGTTCATCGGGGTTCCTTCCCGGGGTTCGTGGAGGTCGCTGCGGTCCGGTCCATCGCGCGATCGATGATCGGCCGCCAGCAGTGCATCGTGAGGTAGCTCCGCCAGGGGGCCACCCGTTCCGACCATAGGGAGAGTGCACGCGCCGTCCCGGGCAGCCCGAGTTCCTGTGCACCGTTCCGCACGGCGAGGTCGCTGTGCAGGAAGAGATCGGGGTGGTGCCGCACCCGCAGAGCGACGTAGTCCGCCGTCCACGGTCCGATGCCCTTCACCGCGAGCAGGCCGGAGCGGAGTTCGTCGAGCGACTGCCCGCCGTGGACGCCCAGCGTGCCGTCGGCGAGCGCCGCAGCGACCCGCATGATCGTGTCGACACGGGCTGCGGGGCCGCGGAGGACCTCCCGCCCGCGCTCGGCGATCACCGCGGCGCGGGGGAACAGCCGCACGAGGGACCCATCGAGATCGGAGGCACCCGACCCCTCGACCACACCCGGCACGAGCCCCGTCGCCACCCGCTCCCCCAACGCCGCGACGAGTCGTGTCTGCGCCGTCCGGGCCGCCGCGACGGACACCTGCTGCCCGATCAGGGTCCGGAACACCACCTCGTGCGGGTCCACCGCCCCCGGCAGCCGCATGCCGGGCACGCGTGCGACGACCGGTGCGAGCTCGGGCACGGCTGCGAGGGCGGTGTCCACCGCCACCGGATCGGCGTCGAGGTCGAACAGCGCCCGCACCCGGGCCACGAGGGTCGGCAGGTCGGACAGGTCGGTGAGCCGGACGAGCAGGTCCAGCCCGGTCCGCACCCGGCCGACACGAGCACCGGACCCGGCCGTGTCGGCACCCGCAGCCGTCGCGCGGAACCAGCCCGGGCCTCCCGGCAGGTCCAGCACCCGCCCGTAGGAGGCGACCCGCCCCGCCGCGTCGAACCCGACCTGCTCCATGCCGGCGAGCGCATGCAGCGCATGCCACTCGAGGAGCCCCTGCACGTCGAACGGCGGCCGCGCCGGCAGGTGCACGCGCAGCGCGCCGTCACCACCCGGCGCGGTCCGTCGTCGGGCACGCAACTCGGTGGGTGTGAGCGCGAAGACCTCGCGCACGGTGTCGTTGAACTGGCGGATGCTCGCGAACCCTGCGGCGAAGGCGACGTCCGCGATCGGCAGGTCGGACGAGGTGAGCAGGGTCCGCGCGGTCTGCGCCCGGTGTGCGCGGCTCAGGGCCTTCGGTCCGGCGCCGAGCTCGTCGGTCATGATCCGGTTGAGCTGCCGCTCCGAGTAGCCGACGCGCCCCGCGAGGCCGGGGACGCCCTCCCGTTCCACGACACCGTCGAGGACCAGGCGCATCGCACGGGCCGCGACGTCCTCGCGGAGGTCCCACTCGGGGCTGCCGGGGGTCGCCTCGGGCAGGCAGCGGCGGCAGGCGCGGAACCCCGCGAGGTGCGCGGCGGCACTCGTCCGGTAGAAGGTGACGCCCGCCGAGCGGGGTGTGCGGGCGGGGCAGCTCGGGCGGCAGTAGATACCGGTGGAGTGCACGGCCGTGACGAACTGCCCGTCGAACCGGGCGTCCCGGGACGCCGCGATCCGGTACCGCTCGTCGTGGAGCGCATCCGCTCCGGTGATGGTCATGTGGTCAGCCTGACATGCGCCGACGACAGCGGACTGGCGGGAATCGGACGTCGCAGCACCGCGGATGGACGGGCCGGCCGGGAGGCACGGCTAGCGTCGTCCGCATGGCTCCCGTCGTCGACCCGGTCGCCTCCGTCGCGCTGCCGCACGCCCGCGACGTCGAGGTGACGATGCTGCTGGTCTCCCGGCGCCACCGCTACGAGGGGCGTCCCGCGGACGGGGCGTCACCGGCGGACGAGGAGGAACTCCGCGACCGCGTCGAACTGCGCGCCGGACTCGGCATCGTCGGCGACCGCTACTTCGCCGCCCGGGCGCACGTGCACGCCTCGGTGACCCTGATCGGGGTCGCGGGCCTCGAGGCGGTCGGCCGCGAGCTCGGGGTGTCGGTCGACCCGGCGGCGACCCGGCGGAACGTGTTCCTGCGCGGCGTCGACGTCGAGGCGCTGCGGGGCGAGCCGTTCTCCCTGGACTCCGGCGACGGCCCGGTCCTGTTCCGCGGGTACCGGCCGGCGAACCCGTGCGCGTGGATGGACACCGAGATGGCGCCGGGAGCGTTCCGGGCGATGCGCGGGCGTGGCGGGGTGCGGTGCGACCCGGAGTCCGACGGGGTGCTCACCCTCGGCCCCGCGGTGCTCCGCACGGCGCTTGCGGTCCCCGTCGCCTGACCGGGCCCGCCGCCCGCCGGCCCGCGAAACGCAATGCGGGCGGCACCACGCCACGGAGTACCGCTGCGCGCTGCCGCCCACGTTGCGTGTTGCGAGGGGTCAGGCGAGCGCGGCCTGGATCGCGTCCACGAACGCCGGCAGGTCGCCGGGGTTCCGCGAGGTGATGATCGTGCTGCCGGTCTCGTCGACCTGGACCTCCTGGTCGACCCACTCGGCACCGGCGTTGCGGACGTCCGTCTGCAGCGACGGGAACGAGGTGATCGTGCGACCCGGCAGGACACCGGCCTCGACGAGGGTCCACGGGCCGTGGCAGATCGCCGCGATCGGCTTGCCGGCCTCGACGAACGCCCTGACGAGGTCGATCGCGGTGGGCTCCTGGCGGATCGTGTCGGCGTTGATCGTGCCGCCGGGGACGACGAGCGCGTCGAAGTCACCGGCCGAGACACCGTCGAGGGTGGTGTCGGAGTCGACGCTCTTGCCCGGGTCCTTGTCACCGACCAGGGTCTGGATCGGGCCGGACTCCTTCGCGGCGACGGTCACGGTGGCGCCGCGCTCCCGGAGCTGCTCGGTGGGGACGACGATCTCGTCCTGCTCCACGCCGTAGTTCGTCGCGATGACGAGGATCTTCTTGCCGTCGAGGGCTGCCATGGTCACTCCTTCCGCAGACCGGGGTCTCCGGCTGCGCACACCACGGTCGTCGGACGCCGCTGGACGCGTTCGCAGTGCGCCGGGGGCGTCCAGCCGGAGTGCGCGGACCGGAGTGCGCGGACCGGCCCACCGCTCGCGCTGAGCTCAGCCGTGGATGCGGAACCCGTCGCCCTCGGCCGTCACCGTGACCCCGTCGTACCCGGTGATCCGCACCAGGTCCGCCGGCAGGTCGGCGGGGGCGAGCGGCCCGACGGCGACGGTCGTCGCACCGGAGGCGAGCGCAGCCTCCAGGCCGGCGGGTGCGTCCTCGAACGCCAGGCAGTCCTCGGCCGCGACCCCGAGCAGGGCCGCACCGCGCAGGTAGCCGTCCGGGTGCGGCTTGCCGTGCTCGACGTCGTCGGCGGCGACCACGGCGTCGGGGACGGGCACGTCCGCGGCGCGCATCCGGTTCACGGCGAGGTCCCGCGGGGCGCTGGTGACCAGCGCGACGGGCACGCCGGCGGCGAGCAGTCGGCGGACGAAGGCGCCGGCACCCGGGACCTCGATGATGCCCTCGGTGTTCTCGACCTCGTCGTTGACGAGTTCGAGTGCGACCCGACGCTGCTCGTCGGGTGCGAGGTCGGGCAGGAAGTGCCGGATCGTGTCGATCGTCTGCCGGCCGTGCGAGAAGCCGAGGATCGTCTGCGGGTCGAGGTCGTGGTCGGCGCCGAAGCGACCCCACGCACCCTCGACGATGGCGGTCGAGTCGACGAGCGTCCCGTCCATGTCGAACAGGACCCCGGACACCACGACGTCGATCACGGTGCCGACCCTACCTGCCACCCGGCGCCGTCATCGCGCACGCACGTACCGCGTCAGCAGCACGTCCCCGGCCCCGTGCAGCACGTGCGCGAGCCGCATCGACCGCAGCTCCGGCGACGACCCGTGCACGATGCGTCCCCCCTCGCCGCCCTCGAGCGACGGGTCGATCGACAGGCACAGCTCGTCGACCAGGTCCGCCGCCACCAGGGCACCGAGGAACGACGGCCCGCCCTCGCAGTGGATGGTCGGCAAGCCCCGGTCGACCAGGGCGGCCCGGACCTGGGCCGGGTCGACGGAGTCCTCGCCGCAGGACACCACGTCCGCGACGGCCTCGAGCGCGTGTCGCCGCGAGGGGTCCGCGGACGCCGAGGTCAGGACGACCGGCCGGACCGGCGCGTCGGTGAACACCCGCGATGCCGGGTCGAGGCCGAGTGACCCCGTCACGATCGCGAACACCGGGTGGTCGGACAGGCCGTGCTCCCGGCGCCAGGCGACGTCGGCGTCGTGCAGCACCATCGGCCCGTACCCCTCGTCGCGGACGGTGCCCGCGGCGACCAGGACGACGTCGGCGACCCGGCGCAGCAGGTCGAACACGCGCAGGTCGTCGTCCCCGCCCAGCGAGCCGGACTTCCCGGAGGCGGTCGAGGAGCCGTCGAGGGAGCTGACGAAGTTGACGCGGAGCCAGCCGCCGTCAGCGGTGCCCTCCGCACCGTCCCTGTAGACGTCGAGCAGCTCGTCGTCGGACAGGTCGGAGATCGGGTCGGGCAGGTGCGTCACGTGTTGTGCCTCGCTTCCAGGGGCGCTCGCCAGCCGAGGACGGTCTCGACCATGCGCATCGCGTCGACGGACTCGACGACGTCGTGCATCCGGACGATGCGGGCGCCGAGCATGGCACTCACCGTCGCGGCCGCGAGCGTCCCGGACAGCCGTTCGCCGCGGGGACGGCCGAGGCTCTCCCCCACGAAGTCCTTGTTCGACACCGCGGCGAGGACCGGGTAGCCGAGGGCGACGACCTCCGGCAGGCGCCGGGTCAGCTCGAGCGTGTGCACGGTCGTCTTGTTGAGGTCGTGCCCGGGGTCGATGATGATCCGGTCCTCGGAGATGCCCGCCTCGAGCGCCCGGTCGACACGCAGCCGCAGGAAGGCCGCGACCTCGCCCGCCACGTCGGCGTACTGCGGCTTCGGGTACTCCTGCCGTGGCGCCGCGAGCGAGTGCGTGATGACGATCGTCGCGTCCGAGTCCGCGACGACGGCGGCCATCCGCGGGTCGGCGAGGCCGGTGGTGTCGTTGACGACGCTGGCACCGGCGGCGATCGCGGCGGCCGCGACCTCGGGCCGGAAGGTGTCGACGCTGATCGTCACGTCGGACTGCTCGGCGACCTGCTCGACGACCGGGAGGACGCGCTCGATCTCGTCGGCCGCGGACAACTCCGGCCCCGGGGCGAACTTCACCCCGCCGATGTCGACCCAGTCGGCGCCCTGCTCGGCGGCGGTGACCGCGGCTTCGACCGCGTGGTCCAGGGCGAACGTGCGGCCCTTGTCGTGGAACGAGTCGGGGGTGCGGTTCACGATCGCCATCACGGCGATGCGGTGGTCGAAGTCGAAGGTACGGCGGCCGATGGTCCGGATCGGCTGGCCCAGGTCCGGGACCACCCACCCGGGTCCGGTCGCGCCGGCCGCACCGGACGGGAGGCCCGTACCGAGTCCGACGCGCATCAGGCGTCCGCCCCGGCGCCGGCTCCGGCTGCGGTGTCGGCAGCGGCTCCGGCCCCGGCTGCGGCTCCGGCTCCGGCCCCGGCTGCGGCCCTGGCTCCGGCCCCGGCCCCGGCTCCGGCTCCGGCCCCGATGAGGGCGATCGCCTCGGCGCGCCCGGCCGCCTCAGCGAGGATCCCGCTCGCCGCGACGGTGACGGTCGTGGAGCTCGTCTGCCGCTCACCCCGGGTCGTCACGCACTGGTGCTGGGCGTCGAGCACCACGAGGACACCCCGTGCCTCGAGGCCGTCCTGCACCGCGGCGACGACCTGCTCGCCGAGGCGCTCCTGCAGCTGCGGACGGGAGGCAAGTGCTTCCACCACCCGCGCCAGCGTCCCCAGGCCGATCAGTCGCTCGCCCGGTGCGTACGCCAGGTGGGCGGTGCCGAGGAAGGGGAGCAGGTGGTGCTCGCACACCGACCGGAACCGGATGTCGCGGACGATCACCAGGTCACCGCGTTCGCCGTCACCGGCGGGCACGGTGCCGTCCCGGGCGATCTGCGTGGCGTCCTGGTCGAGCCCGGCGAAGAACTCCGTGTACGCGTCCGCGACCCGTTGCGGGGTCCGCTCCAGTCCGGGTCGGTCGGGGTCTTCGCCGATGCCCGCCAGCAGCTCCCGCACGGCGGCCTCGACACGGGCACGGTCCATGCGCTGCGTCACCCGCTCATCCAACACCGCCGAGCGGTAGTGCAACTGACCACGGAACGCGGTGACGTACCCCGACCAGCAGGATCGGGCCTCCAGGACGGCTACCCTGCCGCCCCGACGTGCCCGCGGTCCCAGGTTCCTTTAAACTCCCCCGGTGAGCGCCCCGCAGACATCCAGCCCGCCCCGGAACCGCGTCGCATCCGGCCTCGACCGCTTCTTCTCGGTCACGAAGCGCGGATCGACCATCCCCCGCGAGATCCGTGGTGGTCTCGTCTCCTTCGTGACGATGGCCTACATCGTCATCCTCAACCCGCTCATCCTCGGTGGTTTCAGTGCCGACCAGGCCGCCAAGGACGTCAGCGGCGGATGGCTCGAGAACGCTCAGGTGGCCGCGGCCACCGGCCTGGTCGCCGGGCTGATGACCATCGCGATGGGCCTCGTCGCGAACCTGCCGTTCGGCATCGCGGCAGGCCTCGGGATCAACTCGTTCCTCGCCGTCAGCGTCGTGCACCAGGTGACGTGGGCCGAGGCGATGGGCCTCGTCGTCATCAACGGCGTGATCATCGTGATCCTGGCGTTGACCGGTATCCGGACGATGATCTTCACGGCGGTGCCCGCGCAGCTCAAGGCGGCGATCACGGTCGGCATCGGCCTGTTCATCGCGTTCATCGGGCTGGTCGACTCCGGCTTCGTGCGGTCCTCGGGGCTCGCGTCCCCGCCGCTGCAGCTCGGTGAGGACGGCTCGGTCGGGGCCCTGCCGACGATCGTGTTCCTCATCGGCCTGGTGATCATCGGCACGCTCATGGCGCGGAAGGTCAAGGGCGCGCTGCTCATCGGCATCATCGCGACGACCGTCATCGCGGTCATCCTGCAGGCCGTGTTCCACGTGCCGACCTCGGTGGAGTCGAAGACCGGCTGGAACCTCAACGCGCCGGGGCTGCCGAGCGCGCTGTTCGCGCTGCCCGACCTGTCGCTCGTCGGTCAGTTCGACTTCGGTGCGTTCGCCCGGATCGGTCCGCTCGCCGCGTCGATGCTCGTCTTCACGCTGGTCTTCACGAACTTCTTCGACGCCATGGGCACGATGACCGGCCTGGCGAAGGCCGCGGGCGTCGCGGAGAAGGACGGCACGTTCCCCCGCCTCCGTGCGGCGCTCGTCGTCGAGGGTGCCGGGGCGATCGCCGGTGGTGGCGCCTCGGTGTCGTCGAACACCGTGTTCATCGACTCCGCCGCCGGCATCGGTGAGGGCGCCCGGACCGGCATGGCCTCGGTCGTGACCGGTCTGCTGTTCCTGGCCTCGATGTTCCTGACCCCGCTGACGCAGGTCGTCCCGCTCGAGGTCGCCGCCGCCGGGCTCGTCGTCGTCGGTGCGCTCATGGTCGCGCAGGTCGCGGACATCGACTGGACCGACTTCGGGTCGGCGCTGCCGGCGTTCCTGACGATCGTCGTGATGCCGCTGACGTACTCGATCGCGAACGGCATCGGCGCCGGCTTCATCAGCTGGGTGCTCATCAAGGCGCTGTCCGGCAAGGGCCGGCAGGTCTCGTGGCTGCTCTACGTCGTCGCCGCCGGCTTCCTGCTCTACTTCGCACGCGGTCCGCTGGAGGCCCTGCTCGGCGTCGGCTGACCCCGCCCCCGAACGCCGAGACGCCGCCATGGCGTCGAGACGCCGCCGAAACTGGCGGCGTCTCGACAGCCTGGCGGCGTCTCGGCGTCTCGGCGTCTCGGCGTTCGGGAGGCCCGGATCAGTCCGGCAGGTCGGCCGGTGTCGCCTCGTGGTGGGGCTGGGCCGGCGTGCGCCGGTCCTCCTTCATGCCCGCCTCGAACAGGTGGCGCTTGCCGCCGACGAGCTGCTCGCGCGCGGTCCGCTCGAGCTCCTTCGCGGTCGCGTAGTAGCCGTCGTCGTAGTCCTCGACGATCTGGAACGTCCACCGCCCGGCGATGACGTTGCGGCCGACGAGCTCGGTGTCGATGCGCTCCGCGAGTTCGGTGTGCCCGGCCTTCCGCAGCTGCTCCACCGCCTCGCCGATGTTCAGGTCGGCGGTGCCGGTCAGCCGGTGGAACCCGTAGAGCAGGCCGCGGGCGTGCTCGATGACCTCGATCGCCGCAGAGAGGCTGCCGAGGGCCTCCACCGTCGCTTCGGAGACCCCGTCCGGGACCTGGTGTGCGGCGTCGGGACCCTGGTTGTCGTCGTTCGTCATGATGCCCGTCTACACGACCGGCCTCCGGCTGTCCCGCCGCGCTCCGGGGGACGAACACGGCGCGCCGGGCCGCTTGCAGGTGTCGGGCGGTCGACCTAGCATTCGAACACACGTTCGAACGAGGAGGCTCCTGATGATGATCGTCGACACCGCTGTCACCGTGTGGTGGACCGGCGGCGCACCCGTCCGACTGGTGTGGCTCGGGCGACGCTGGCGCGTCTCCGACGTCCCGACCCGGTTGACCACGACCCCGGCCGACCTGCCCACCGCCATCACCCACGCGCCGGAGCGCACCGCCGGGTGGCGCTTCCAGGCCACCGCGGAGGACGGGGAGACCCTGGTGGTCGACATCGTGCCAGAGGGTGGCGGCTGGACCGTCGCCCGGACCTGGACGTGAGCCGCACCGACGCGGCCACGACCCGCGTGGACCCGGTCGCCGACGCGCGCTACGGTCGCGGCATGACGAACTGGGTGGCGCTGCTGCGCGGGGTCAACGTGAACGGCATCACGATCCGGAGCGCGGACCTCGCCGAGCTGTTCCGCTCCCTGGGGCACGCCGACGTCCGGACGGTCCTGGCCTCCGGCAACGTCGTCTTCACCGCCGCCGACCCGGTCGATCCCGCGGTGCTGCGGTCCTCGATCGAGCAGGCGCTCCGGGACCGCTTCGGGTACGACGCCTGGATCGTGCTCGTCCGGCACGACTCCCTGGCCGACCTCGTCGCGGCGTTCCCCTTCGCGTCGACGGCCGACCGCCACGACTACGTCGTGTTCGCCTCCGAGCCCGCCGCGCTCGACGACCTGCTCGCCGGGCTCGACCTCGACCCGGCGATCGAGCAGGTCGCCCGGGGCGACGGTGTCGTCTACTGGTCGTGCCCGAAGGGGTCGAGCACGTCGACCACCTTCGCGAAGCGCGCCGGTGCCGCCCGCTTCAAGCGGACGACGACGGCCCGCAACACGAACACGCTCCGCAAGCTCCTCTGACCGGAGCAGCGGGCGCCGACGTCAGGCCTGCGCCGGCTGTCCGTTGCTCGCCATGGTGCCGCCGTCGACGGGCAGGATCGCCCCGGTGATGAACGACGCGTCGTCGCTGGCCAGGAAGAGCACCGCCGCGGCGACCTCCTCCGAACGGCCCCCGCGGCCGAGGGCGATGCGCTCCGAGAACTCCCGCTTGAGCTCCTCGTCCTCCGCCTGCGACTGCGTCAGGTCCGTCCAGATCAGGCCGGGTGCGACGGCGTTCACCCGGACACCGAACCCGCCGTTGTCCAGGGCAGCAGCCTTGGTGAAGTTCGAGACGCCGCCCTTCGCCGCGTTGTAGGGACTCATCCGCCAGTCCGCGGCCTCACCGGACACCGATGACGTGTTCACGATCGACCCCTTCGTCTCCCGCAGGAACGGCAGCGCGACCCGGGTGCCGTAGAACACGCTCGACAGGTCGGTCTCGACCACCCGGCGCCACTCGTCCGGCGAGATGTCGGTGATGTCGCCCGAGGTGAACGTGCCGGCGTTGTTCACCAGCACGTCCAAGCGGTCCCAGCGGTCGATCGCCGCGTCCACGACCGTCTGCCACGCGTCCGGGTCGGCGACGTCGGCCTGCAGCCACAGCGCCTGGGCGGTCGGCAGCGAGTCGGCGACGTCGCGGACCTTCTCCTCGACGCTGTCGACCAGGACGACGCCGGCGCCCTCCGCGACGAACGCACGCGCGGTGGCCGCACCGATGCCGGACCCCGCCCCCGTGACGATCGCGACCTTGCCCTCGAACCGCTTGCCCATGGTGTTCCCTCTCGCGTCGGTGGTCCCCGTGGAGGGACGCCGTCGGCCCGGAGGACACGGGAGACCACGGTGCCCGCCCCGGCCTGGACGGTGGTCCAGACGGGGGCGGGCATCGGGGCGGACAGAGGACGGGCCTCCAGAGCGGACTACGCGGTGGTGTCCTCGTGCTCCATGTCGCGTTCCAGCGAGATCGTCGGGATGGAGGCGGTGATCACGGAGCCGTCGGCGCGGAGCGTGCCCTGGATGTCGCTCGTCGTCGGCGCGTGACCGGACATGCGGGGACCCTGGTGGGGCAGCGGCACGACGGTCGGCTCACCGGGGGTGACCTCGATCTGCTGGTTGTGCACCCACGCGACGAAGCCGCCGCCGGTCTCCACGGTGAAGGTCAGCGAGTCCTCCTCGAGGTCGACGCGGACCCGCGAGCCGTGCACGGTCATCCGGTAGGTCAGGCGGTCCCAGTCGACGGGCAGTCGCGGGTTGAACGTCAGGCGTCCACCGTGGTCCCGCATGCCGCCAAAGCCGTTGACGAGCGCACCCCAGATGCCGCCGGTCGACGCGATGTGCACGCCGTCCGTGGTGTTGCCGTGCAGGTCGGCGAGGTCGACGTACAGCGCGGTCTGGAAGTACTGGTCGGCGAGTTCGCAGTACCCGACCTCGGCCGCCATGATCGACTGCACGACCGCGGACAGGGTGGAGTCGCCGGTGGTCAGGGCGTCGTAGTAGTCGAAGTCGCGGCGCTTCTCGGCGGGCGTGAACTCGTGGCCCTGCAGGAACAGGGCGAGCACGACGTCGGCCTGCTTGAGCACCTGGAACCGGTAGATGACCAGCGGGTGGTAGTGCAGCAGCAGCGGCCGCTTGGACTCGGGCGTGCGCTCGAGGTCCCACAGTTCCTTGTCGAGGAACTGGGCGTCCTGCGGGTGGATGCCACGGTGCGGGTCGAAGGGGATCTCCATCGACTCGGCGGCCCGCTCCCAGTTGACGACCTCGTCCGGGTCGAGCCCGGTGCGACGGACCATGCGGGCGTACTCGTCCGGGTCGTCGACGGCCAGCTGCCGACAGGCGTTGACGGCGGACCACAGGTTCGCCCGCGCCATCACGTTCGTGTACATGTTGTCGTCGACGACGGTCGTGTACTCGTCCGGGCCGGTGACGCCGTCGATGTGGAACTTCTGGTCGCCGTTCGAGCGCCAGAACCCCAGGTCCTCCCACAGTCGGGCGGTCTCGACGAGGATGTCGATCGCGCCGCGCTTCAGGAAGTCGGTGTCGCCGGAGGCCCGCACGTACTGCATGAGCGCGTGGGCGATGTCCGCGTCGATGTGGTACTGGGCGGTGCCGGCGGCGTAGTACGCGCTGGACTCCTCGCCGTTGATCGTGCGCCACGGGAACAGGGCTCCGCGCTGGTTCAGCTCGCGGGCCCGGGACCGGGCGGCGTCGAGCATGTTGTAGCGGAAGCGGAGCGCGTTCCGGGCGACGATCGGCGCCGTGTACGACAGGAACGGCAGGACGTAGATCTCCATGTCCCAGAAGTAGTGGCCGCCGTAGCCGGAGCCCGTGACGCCCTTCGCTGCGATGCCGTGGCCGTCGGTCCGGGCGGTGGCCTGCGCGAGCTGGAACAGGTTCCACCGGACGGCCTGCTGGATCTCGGGCTGACCGGCGATCTCGACGTCGCTGCGCGCCCAGTAGTCGTCGAGCCACTTGCGCTGGTCCCCGAAGACCTGCTCCACGCTCTCGTACTTCGCGCGGTCGAGGGTGCGGTCGCAGCGGTCGGCGAGCTCACGCGCCGGGACGCCGCGGGACGTGTGGTAGACGACGCTCTTGACCAGACGGATCGGCTGCCCGGCCTTCGCCTGGACCCGGTAGACGTGCTTGGCCAGGTCGTCCTCGATGCTCGAGGTCTCGTCCCAGCTGTTCTCGGTCTCCAGGCGGTGCTCGACGCCGACGCAGATCGTCATGCCGGAGCTGGTGGCCTGGTAGCCGAGCAGGGAGCGCGAGCCCGCGTTCCGCTTGAGCCGCGGCTGCAGCACCCGGTCGGTGAAGGACTCGGCCTTGCGCGGGTCGAAGGCCGCCGCGGCCGCCTTCATGCCGGCGTGGTACTCGTCGGCGACGTCCTGGCGGTTGAGCACCTGGCTCGACAGCAGGACGGAGGCGTCGTGGTCGAGCATGGTGACCTCGTAGTCGATGACGGCGAGGTGCCGTTCGACGAAGGACACCAGGCGCCGGGAGCGGATGAGCACCCGCTTGCCGGACGGCGTCGACCACTCCGTCTCACGCAGCAGGTAGCCCCCGCGGAAGTCGAGCCGACGGGTGTGCCGCAGGATGTCCGCCTCGGACAGGACGAGCGGCTCGTCGTCCACGTACAGGCGGATGACCTTGGCGTCCGGGACGTTGATGATCGTCTGCCCGGTCTTCGCGAACCCGAAGGCCGTCTCGGCGTGCCGGATCGGCCAGGTCTCGTGGAAGCCGTTGATGTACGTGCCGTACTGCACGCCGCCGCGGCCCTCGTCGAAGTTGCCGCGGAGGCCGAGGTACCCGTTGCCGACGGCGAAGTTCGTCTCGTCGACGCCCTGCTCGTCCGCGTACTCGGTCTCGATCAGCGCCCACTCGTCGACCGGGTACCGGACGCGGTCGAGGGGGTCGGAGGTGATGGGGTTCATGCGGTCTTCCGGGGTTCGACGGGAGGCAGGTCGGGGAGCAGGTCGGCGAGGTCCGTCACGACGACGTCCGCGCCGTGCTCGCGGAGGGAGTCGGCACCGGCGCCGCGGTCGACCCCGATCACGAGGCCGAACGCCCCGTTGCGGCCGGCTTCGACGCCGCTGGTGGCGTCCTCGACGACGACGCACTGCGCGGCGGTCAGGCCGAAGCGCGTCGCAGCATCCAGGTAGGTGTCGGGCGCGGGCTTGCCGGCGAGGCCGTCCGCGCGGGCGACGGCACCGTCGACGATGACGTCGAAGCGGTCGATGATGCCCGCGGTCCGGAGCACCTGCTTCGCGTTCGCGGAGCTGGACACGACGGCGACCTCGTACCCGGCGTCGATCGCCGCGGTGAGGAACCGCACCGAGCCGGGGTAGGGCGCCACACCGTGCTCCTGCAGCTCGGCGGTGAACTCAGCGTTCTTCCGGTTGCCGAGCCCGCAGACGGTGTCGAGCGAGGCGTCGTCCTCGGGGGTGCCCTCGGGGAGGTCGATGCCGCGGGCCTGCAGGAGCGAGCGGACTCCGTCGTACCGGGGCTTGCCGTCGACGTACGCGAAGTAGTCCTGCTCGGTGTACGGCGCAACCCCGTGGTGGTCGAGGTAGGGCGTGAAGAGGCGGCTCCAGGCACGCATGTGCACCTCGGCCGTGGGCGTGAGGACGCCGTCCAGGTCGAAGAGGAGCGCCCGCTGGTCAGCGAGCGGTGCAGGGGTTCGCCGGTCCGACGACGTCATGGGCAGACCTTCCAGGGGAGCGGTGTCGATCACGGTTGCTGCGGGGTCAACTCTAGGACCGCTCCGCCGCGCCGGGTTCCAGGTGGGGAGCGTGCCGCGCACGTCCGGGGAGCGCGGACCTGGACCCGCGTCCAGCCGGGTCCCGGGACGCTCGCGACATGACCACTGACACCTCAGCGCCGGCGCAGGACGGGACCGGATCGAAGCTCAAGCAGGCGATCACCGGTCCCCTGCTGTTCCTGTTCATCCTCGGCGACGTGCTCGGCGCGGGCATCTACGCGCTGATGGGCACCCTGTCCAAGGACGTCGGTGGTGCGCTCTGGGCGCCGCTGGTGCTCGCCCTGCTGCTGGCGCTGCTGACCGCCGGCTCGTACGCCGAACTCGTCACGAAGTACCCGAAGGCCGGTGGCGCCGCGGTGTTCGCCGAGCGTGCGTACAAGGTGCCGCTGGTGTCGTTCCTGGTCGGGTTCTCGATGCTCGCCGCCGGTGTCACGAGCGCCGCGGGTCTGTCGCTCGCCTTCGCCGGTGACTACCTCGGGACGTTCATCGACGTCCCGCCGGTGCCGGCCGCGATCGTGTTCCTGGCCCTCGTCGCCTGCCTCAACGCCCGCGGCATCTCGGACTCGCTGCGGAGCAACGTCGTGATGACGATCATCGAGCTCTCCGGTCTGGTCATCGTCATCGTCACGGTCGCCGTGATGATGGGCGGCGGCGGCGGGGACGTCTCGCGTGTCGGCGCGTTCCCCGCGGAGGCGAACCCGGCACTCGCGACCCTCAGCGCCGCGATCGTCGCCTACTACTCGTTCGTCGGCTTCGAGACGTCGGCGAACGTCGCCGAGGAGGTCCGCGAACCCCGCAAGGTGTACCCGCGTGCCCTGTTCGGCTCCCTCGCCACCGCGGGTGTCGTGTACGTGCTCGTCGCGCTGGCCAGCTCGATCGCGCTGCCGGCGTCGGAGCTGTCCGACTCGAGCGGTCCGCTCCTGGCGGTCGTCGCCGCCACCGGCGTCCCGATCCCCGAGTGGGTGTTCAGCATCATCGCCCTGGTCGCCGTCGCGAACGGCGCCCTGCTCACGATGATCATGGCGAGCCGCGTCACCTACGGGATGGCCGAGCAGCGCCTGCTGCCGCGTCTGCTCGGCAAGGTCCTGCCGAACCGGAAGACCCCCTGGACGGCGATCATCGCGACGACCGTGGTCGCGATGCTCCTGACCCTCGTCGGGGACGTCGGCACACTCGCCGAGACGGTGGTCCTGCTGCTGCTCTTCGTGTTCATCAGCACGAACATCGCGGTGCTCGTGCTCCGCAAGGACCGGGTCGAACACGAGCACTTCCGGGTGTGGACGTTCGTGCCCGTGCTCGGCGTCGCGTCCTGCATCCTGCTGCTCACCCAGCAGAGCGGGCAGGTCTGGCTGTACGCGGCGGTGCTGCTCGCGGTCGGCGTGGTCCTGTACTTCATCGCCCGGGCCACGCGGGGCCGGGAACGCACCGATTCGGAGACGTCGGCCCGCTGACGGTGGCGGGGCGGGCCTCCCGACCGCTCTGGAGGCCCGCTCCACGTCCGCCACGCGGCCCGCCCCGGAACCTGCGCCGTCGGTTGCGATCAGTACAGGTCACGACCCGGCTCGTGCCGCCGGGGTCAGTCCTCGGTGTCGACCGTGTTCGTGACGACCTCGCCGCTGCCGGCGTCGATGCGGATGCTGTGCTTCGTGCCGGATCCGTCGAGGACGTCGCCCTCCCAGACGACCGCGCCCGCGTGGTCGTCCAGGCCGAGCTCGGTGACGGTGCCGGTGCCGGAGACGGTCTTCGTCAGTGTCGAGGCGGCCTGCGCGACGGAGAGGTCGGCGGCACCGACGAACCGCTTGGCCTCCGTGACGTCCTCGGCGTCCGAGGTCTCCTTCGTCGGGCCCGCGGTGGTGCGCTGGCCGTCGGCATCGACGTGGACCTCCTGCTCGTTGCCGTCGGAGGTGACGACGAGGACCTCCCACGAGGTACCGCCGGCCTCCTGCTCGATCGAGGTCACGGTGCCGGAGCCGACGGCTTTCCGGGCGGTCCCGGCGGCGGCGGTGAGGGCGTCGTTCCCGGCGGCACTGCCCGAGGCGGGGGCGCTGGCACCGGTGCTGCCCTCGGTCGCGGTGGTTGCCGGAGCGGAGGCTGCCGGTGCGGCGACGTCGTCGCGGTCGTCGTCGTCGGACGAGCAGCCGGCGAGCGCCATGGCCCCGACGAGCGGGAGTGCGGTGAGGAGCGCGATGCGGCGGGTGGTGGTCTTCTTCGTGGTCTGCATGTGACCACCCTGGGCAACGGGCACTGAAGCAGACCTGAAGCGACCTGGGGCGACGCCCGGGCAGCCGGACGTCGCCGCTTCAGTCCTGCAGCAGCGGCAGCCGCACCGTGAACCGCGCTCCCCCGCTGGGCGCCGCCGACACCGTGACGCTGCCGCCGTGCCCGCGGACGACGGCGTCGACGATCGCGAGCCCCAGCCCGGATCCGCCGGCGTCCCGCGCCCGGCCCTCGTCGAGTCGTACGAAGCGCTCGAACACCCGGGCCCGGTCGGCCTCGGGGACGCCGTGCCCGTCGTCGTCCACGGTGAGCACCGCACCACCACCGTCGGTCCGGAGACCGACGACGACCGTGTCCGCGGCGTGCCGGACGGCGTTGTCGACCAGGTTCCGGACCACCCGGCCGAGCAGCCGGTCGTCACCGCTGACCCGCGCCGGGGCGACACCGGACACGTCGACCCGGACGGCCGCGCCCTGCACCGAGCGCGGTCGGGAGGCCTCGGCGTACACGAGGTCGTCGAGGTCCACCGCCCGGTCCCGGTCGCGTCCGCGTTCGTCGACGCGGGTGAGCAGGAGCAGCGACTCGACGAGCTCCTGCAGCCGCGCACCCTCGTCGAGCACGACGTCGGCGAGGTCCGCGGTGCCGGTGACGTCCGGGTGGGCGCGGGCGACCTCGGCGTGCTGCCGGATCGTCGCGAGTGGGGAGCGGAGTTCGTGCGAGGCGTCGGAGACGAACTGCCGCTGCGCCTGCTGCGACGCTTCGAGCCGTCCGAGCATCCGGTTCATGGTCGCGGCGAGCCGGTCGACCTCGTCCCCGGAGCCCGGTTCGTCGACCCGGGCGTGCAGGTTCGTGCCCTCGACGGCGTCCACCTCGCGGCGCATCCGGTCGACCGGGCGGAGCGCACGGCCGACGACGAACCAGGTCACGAGCGACATCAGTGCCACGACCACCGGGACCGCCACCACCAGCAGCACGCTGACGGTCCGGACGGCGGCGTCGGCGTCCTCGAGGGGAGCGCCGACGACCAGGACCCCGTCACCGCCGCCCGGCAGGTCGACGTCGTCGGCGACGAGCAGCCACCGGTCGCCGTCGTGCCGGGTGCGCGACTGCTCGGCGGTGTCGAGCGGCCGGGCGGGAGTGTCGTCGGCGCGGGCCAGCACGCGGCCGTCGCCGTCCTGCAGTTGGGCCAGCACGTCGTCGTCCTCCGCCTCCACGGCGGTGGGGCCGTCGGCCTCCACACGGGTGCTCAGGCCGTCGAGGGTCTGCTCCGCGGCGGTCTGGACACCGTCGGACAGCGAGGTGCGGAGGACGCCGACGAAGGCGACCGCCCCGATGACGAGGGCGACGAGGACGACGAGGGCCGCGCCTCCCGTCGCCCGCGTCCGGATGGAGACGGGCCGGCGAGAGCGACGGGGCGGGCGCTCAGCCACCGTCGACGTCGAGGCGGTACCCGGCCCCGCGGACGGTCTCGATGGCGTTCCGGCCGAACGGGCGGTCGACCGCGCGGCGGAGGTGACCGACGTAGACCTCGACGATGTTCGGGTCGCCGGTGAAGTCGTCGTCCCAGACGTTGGCGATGACGTCCCGTTTCGACAATACCTGGCCGGGGTGGCGCATGAGGTACTCGAGGACGGTGAACTCCCGGCTGGTCAGGTCGAGCAGGACCTCGCCCCGCCACACCCGTCGCTCCGCCGGGTCCAGACGCAGGTCGCCGGCCTGGAGGACCGTGGGGCGTTCCCGGGATCCGCGCCGGACGAGCGCACGGAGACGCGCGACGAGCACCGGGAACGAGAACGGTTTCGTGACGTAGTCGTCGGCGCCGGCGTCGAGGGCGTCGACCTGGTCCCACTCGCCGTCCTTGGCGGTGAGCATGAGCACCGGGGTCCAGTCCTGCTCGGCGCGGAGCGTCTCGCACACCTTCCAGCCGCTCATGCCCGGCATCATCAGGTCGAGGACGATCGCGTCGTACGGGTTCTCACGGGCGTACCAGAGCCCGTCCACCCCGTCGTGGGCGACGTCGACGGCGAAGCCCTCGGCCTGCAGCCCGTTGCGGATGCCCTCGGCGAGCCGGACTTCGTCGTCGACCACCAGCACGCGCATCGTCCGAGCATGGCGGGGCGGCCTGAACCGGGGCTGAAGCCGGGCCGTACAGGGGTCCCTCGGACGGGGTGCGGCTCGTCGTCCCCGTCGGGCGCTACTCTCGGGACGACGAGGGGGCTCTCCATGATCAGCATCGCGTCCGGCTTCGACCCGGCGTTCTCCACCGATGGCGGTTCCTGGCCGGTCGACGACTTCTCGCGGACCTTCTCGACTGCCTCGACGCTCATCACCGTCGTCGGAGTGCTGATCGTGATCGGCATCGTCGTGTCGGTCGGCATCGCGGTGTACCGCAGCACCCGGATGGCGAAGCGCGGCCAGAACCCGTTCACGATCGAGGAGGATCTCGCGCACTCCGCGATGCGGTCCCGTGCGCTCGCGCCGACGACGACCCTCGAGCAGCGGCTCGCGGAACTCGACGACCTGCACCGGCGCGGGGTCATCACCGACGAGGAGCACCGAGCGGCGCGGTCGGACGCGTTGCGCCCGTAGGGGCCTGCGCCGGTCAGCTCGAGACCCCACTCGCGCCTGCGGCACCTCGACGATCGTCCCGCTGCTGAGACGCCCCGTCTCTCCGCGACGCCCTGTTCTCCTCGAGACGCCGCCGGATGCCGCGGCGTCTCGAAGACCGAGCGGCGTCTCGAGGGCCGAGCCCCGCGGAACGCAACGTGGGCGGCCCCACGCAGCGGAGTACCGCTGCGAGGAACCGCCCACGTTGCGTGTTGCGGAGAGGACTACGCGGCGTCGATCGCGGCGCGGATCTCGGCGGCGGCAGCGCCGACGTCCGAGGCGCTGTAGATCGCGCTGCCGGCGACGGCGACGCGGGCTCCCGCTGCCTTGACCGAGGCGACCGTGGCGGCCTTCACACCGCCGGCGATCGAGAACGGCACGCCCGAGGCCTTGCCCTCGTCGAGGAGCGTGTCGAAGGTGAAGCCCTCTTCGGCCTGCTCGTCGAGGCCGGCGTGCACCTCGACGAACTCGACGCCGAGCTCGGTGACTTCGCGGGCACGAGCGGCCTTGTCGGGGACGCCGATCAGGTCGACGACGATGCCCTTGCCGTGCTTCTTCGCCGCGGCGACCGCGCCGACGATGGTGCTGTCCCCGGCGACACCGAGCACGGTGACCAGGTCAGCGCCGGCCTGGAACGCCATGTCGGCCTCGAGCTCACCGGCGTCCATCGTCTTGAGGTCGGCGAACACGATCTTGTCCGGGTGGGCTTCCTTCATCGCCGTGATGGCGGCGACGCCGGCGCTCTTCACGAGCGGGGTGCCGAGCTCGAGGATGTCGACGTGCGGGGCTGCCGCGGCGGCGAGTTCGAGGGCGGTCTCGGTGGAGAGGGTGTCGATGGCGAACTGGAGCTGCATGGTGGTTCCTTCCGGAGGGGTCATTCGAGGTTGGCGTGCCGCGGCCAGAGGTCGTCGGCGGAGTGTCCGCTGCGCTGCCAGAGCGCGTGGAACAGCGCGTCGCCGAGCAGGACGACGCCCTGCTCGAACAGGCTGCCGGCGTACTGGGCCGATGCGGTGCCGGATCGGTCGGTCTTCGTCGCTGCCGGCAGCACGAGGGTGACCTCGGCCAGCTCGGCGAGCGGCGACGAGGACGTGGTCGACACGGCGACGACCTTCGCGCCGACGTCCACCGCGGTCCGTGCGGCCTGCACGATGCTGCCGGTGGTGCCCGATCCGCTCGCGGTGAGCAGGACGTCGCCCGGCTCGATCGCGGGGGCCGTGACCTCGCCGACGACGTGCACGTCGAGGCCGAGGTGCATGAGCCGCATCGCGGTCATCCGCAGCGCGAGCCCGGACCGTCCGGCGCCGTGCACGAACACGCGTTCGGCACCGTCGAGCAGGTCGAGCGCACGGGCGGAAGCCGCCTGGTCGCCCTCAGCCACCCCGTCGACGAGGTCGTCGAGTTCGTGGCTGACGAGGTCGAGCGCGGCGGCGAGCGTCTGTTGGGACATGCAACGAGCATGCGCGTCGACCGCTGGACACACCGCTACCCGACACGGCGGGCGTCCCACCCGTTCGGACGGCTCCCTGTCCAGGGATGGGCAGGGCGGGTAGGTTCGTCCGGATGGACACGCAGCACGGCCGGGAGGCCCGGATCACCCCAGCCGAGCACGCTCGCCTCCTCGCCGACCGGACCGACCGGCACACGCTCACGCTGGAGTCCGTGCTGGCGGTGCTCCGCTCGCCCCGGGTCGGCGACGCCGCGGCCCGGGCTGAGGCGGTCGAGATCGCGTCGGCCGCGCTCGTGGACCTGCGGACGTCGACGGACCGGCAGCGCGAGGTCCTGCTGGAGCCCGTCGCCGGGGCGTTCTCGCGCCTCCGTGCCGACCTGCGACCCCTCGTCCGGTTCGGTGACCTCGACGTGCAGTTCGTCGAACCCCCCGCGAACGGACGTGCGCTGCCCGGGGACGTCGCGCACGCTGCCCGGGCCGTGGTCCGGACCGCGGTGCTGACCCTGGTCGACGAGGGGCGGGCGAACCGCGTCCGCATCCAGTGGGACTGCGACGGCCGGAACCTGCTCATGCAGCTCCGTGACGACGGTGCCGGGACGCACGACGTGCAGGACGACGCGATGCGACCGATCGCCGAACGGGTCGCGGCGCTCGCCGGGCAGATGCGGGTGGACTCGACGCCCGGGTGGGGGTCCGTGATCGACGTGACGGTGCCGCTCGACCCGCCTGTCGCCTCCGCTCCGGGACCCGAGGACTCCGACCTGACTCCCCGCGAACTCGACGTGCTGCGGCTCGTCGCGACCGGCGTCGGCAACCGGGAGATCGCCGACGGGCTCGGCATCTCCGTGAACACGGTGAAGTACCACGTGGCGAACCTGCTCCGGAAGCACGGTGCCCGGACCCGCGCGGAGCTCGCGGCGCACGCCCACGCCGGCTGAGCGGCGACGCGCTGGCGCGACCGTTGGGTGTCACAGCCCAACAGGAACCCGCTCGAACCACGGGATGCCGCGGTGCGAGCAGGACACGGTTGTGCTCGGCCGAACGGCACCAGCGAAACCGGCGGACGCGGTGCCGGCAAGACAGCAGCAGCGCCGCCATGTCGGATCAGCCGGCCGGTGCGAACCGGTAGCCCATCCCCGACTCGGTCACCAGGAACCGCGGGCGCGACGGCTCCGGCTCGAGCTTCCGCCGCAGCTGCGCCATGTACAGCCGCAGGTACCCGGAGTCGTTGCCGTGCGTCGGTCCCCACACCTCCGTCAGCAGCATCTCGCGCGTCAGCAGCCGATCGGGGTTCGTCACCAGGACCTCGAGCAGCCGCCACTCGGTCGGGGTCAACCGGATCGCCGGACCGTCGGGAGCGGTGACCTGCTTGGCGACGAGGTCCACCACGAGCTCACCGATCCGGATCGTCGGCGTGGCCTCCCCAGCCGCCGGTGCCCGCCGCCGCCCGAGCGCCCGCAGTCGCGCCAGGAGCTCGTCCATCTGGAACGGCTTCGTCACGTAGTCGTCGGCCCCGGCGTCCAGGGCGTCGACCTTGTCGCCGGAGTCCGTCCGCCCGGACAGCACGAGCACGGGGACCTGCGACCAGCCGCGGATGCCCTCGAGCACCCCGATGCCGTCCAGCCGCGGCATCCCGAGGTCGAGCATCACGATGTCCGGCCGCTCGGTGATGACGGCGTCGATCGCGGCACGACCGTCGCGGGCGGTGACCACGTCGTAGCCGCGGGCACCGAGCGTCACCGCGAGCGCCCGCACCAGCTGCACGTCGTCGTCCGCGATCAGGACCTTCATCTGCCCACCACTCCCAGGTGTCCCGCGATCGGCAGACGCACCACGACGGTGAGGCCACCGCCGGGGGTGTCGTCGACCTCGATCGTGCCGCCCATGCCCTCGGTGAACCCGCGCGCGAGCGCCAGGCCGAGTCCGAGTCCGGTGTCGTTGTCCGTGTCCCCGAGGCGCTGGAACGGTTGGAACACGTCTTCGCGGCGGTCCTCGGGGATGCCCGGCCCACGGTCCGCGACCCGGAGCTCGACGCCGCCGGCGAAGGCGCTCGCCGCGATCCGGACCCGCTCCCCGTCCGGTGAGTACCGGACGGCGTTCGCCAGCAGGTTCACGACGACGCGCTGCAGGAGCACCGGGTCGGCGAGGACGGGCGGGAGTTCGGCGGGCAGGTCGAGGTCGACGTCCTCCGGGCCGAGTTCGAGCTCGTCGAGTGCAGGGGCGACGACCGTGTCGAGCGACGTCGGGACCGGGGACGCGGCCAGCACCCCGGCCTGCACCCGACTGACGTCGAGCAGGTCGGCCAACAGCACCGCCAGCTGACGGAGGCTCTCGTCGGCGGTCGCGAGCAGGGCCTCCCGGTCGGCCTCGCCCAGTCGGACGTCCCGCGCGCGGAGGGACTGCACGGCGGCGGAGGCGGCCGCGATCGGTCGCCGGACGTCGTGGCTGACGGCCGCGAGGATGGCACTCCGGACCCGGTCGACGGCTGTGATCCGCTCCGCGTCGACGGCGGTGCGGGTGAGCGCGCGGTGTTCCAGGGCGGCGTCGAGCTGCTGCTCGACGACCCGCAGCAACCGCCGCTGGGTGGGGTCGTCGGGTGCGCCGGCGAACTCCAGGACGGCTCCGGACGGGAGGCTCGTGGCCGCGTCCGGCGTGTCCCCGAACGTCCCCGACGTGGCCGGCACCTCGTCGCCCTGGCGGACGCGGACGCCGGCGAAGCCGAAGGCCTCGCGGGTGCGCTCGACGAGGGCCTGGAGGGCGTCGTCGCCGCGGAGCACGCTGCCGGCGATCCCGACGAGGAGCCCGGACTCGGCGGCGGCTCGGCGGGCGGTGCGGGAGCGGCGGGCCGACCGGTCGACGACGAAGCTGACGAGCACCGCGCTGACGACGTACATGACGAGCGCGAACAGGTGCCAGGGCTGCTGGACGGTGACCTGGTGCAGGGGTCGGACGAAGAAGAAGTCGAGGCTCAGGCCGGACAGCACGGCGGCGAACACGGCGGGGAGCATGCCGCCGATCAGGGCGACGACGAGCACCAGCAGCTGGTAGGCGAGCACGTCGACGGTGATCGAGTCGGGGTCGTCGGTGAGGCTGAGGAGCCAGGTCAGGACGGGTCCGGCGACCAGGGCGAGCAGGAACGCGGCCACGATCCGGGAGCGGGACAGGCTGCCGCCGAGCTTCGGCAGGGCCAGGCCACCGCCGGCGCGCTCGTGCGTGACCACGTGCACGTCGATGTCGCCGGACTCGCGGATGACGGTGCTGCCGATGCCCGGGCCGGTGAGGGCGGCGACGAGTCGGCTGCGACGGCTGATGCCGATCACGATCTGCGTGGCGTCGACGGAGCGGGCGAACCGGACGAGGGTGGTGGGCACGTCGTCGCCGACCACCTGGTGGTAGGTGCCGCCGAGCTGTTCGAGCAGGGCGCGCTGCTTGCCGAGCGCGCCGGGATGCCGCTCGCGGAGACCGTCGTTCGTGGTGACGTGCACGGCGGCGAGCTCCCCGCCGGCCGAGCGGGCGGCGATGCGGGCGCCCCGGCGGAGCAGGGTCTCGCCCTCGGGGCCGCCGGTCAGGGCGACGAGGACACGCTCCCGGGTCTCCCACCGGTTCGCGATGCCGTGTTCGGCGCGGTAGCGCTTGAGCGCGTCGTCGACCTCGTCGGCGAGCCAGAGCAGGGCGATCTCGCGGAGGGCGGTGAGGTTGCCGAGGCGGAAGTAGTTCGACAGGGCCGCGTCGATCCGGGCGGCCGGGTACACGAGCCCGTCGGACAGTCGGTCACGGAGGGCCTGCGGGGACAGGTCGACGACCTCGATCTGGTCGGCGGCGCGGACCACGGCGTCGGGGACGGTCTCACGCTGCACGGTGCCGGTGATCTCGCGCACCACGTCGCCGAGGGACTGCATGTGCTGGACGTTCACCGTCGAGATGACGTCGATGCCCGCAGCCCGCAGTGCCTCGACGTCCTGCCACCGTTTCTCGTGCGGGCTGCCGGGGGCGTTCGAGTGCGCGAGTTCGTCGACCAGGGCGACCTCGGGGCGTCGGGCGAGGACGGCGTCGAGGTCCATGTCGTCGAGGGCGACCCCGCGGTGCTCGACCGTCCGGCGCGGGACGACCTCGAGCCCGTCCACCAGTGCGGCGGTGGCGGCGCGGCCGTGGGTCTCGACGACGGCGACGACCACGTCGCGGCCGTGGTCGGCCATCCGGCGGCCCTCTTCGAGCATCGTGTAGGTCTTGCCCACGCCGGGGGCCGCACCGAGCAGCACTCGCAGCTTCCCTCGCTTCACGCGCTCATCCTCTCGTGTTCGACGTTGACGGCACGGCCATCCACTGATATATTGGTATCAATCGTTCCCGCCAAGGCTCGAGCTCACGCTTCCTCAAACCGGCGGGACTTTTCATTGCTCATGATGTTCCCTGCGCTGTAGTTGCTGCCGGCTTGCCCGAGATCACGATCATCCGTCGTCCTCAGGAGCCACATGTCGCACCACCCGCTCGCCGTCTCGGTCCACCGACACGAGCAGTTCCGGCAGGCGTTGCGCGCTCACGAGCTCCCCACGTCCGATGCTGACGTCGACCGGCTCCAGGATTTCGACGGCGAGTTGCGAGCCGTCCTGCTGTCCCTGATCGAGCGGATCGAGCTCGCGCTCCGTGGGCGCCTCGACGAGGCCGGAACCGAGACGGCCGGAGCGTTCTGGCACCTCGAGCACCGCTCGTTCCGCCCACGAGCCCCCGTCGGGACGTTGCGAGCTCGGTTCGCGCACGCGTTGGCGCAGTCGCACGACGCCGACCTGCGCGATCGTCCGCTCGACGACCTCCCCTTCGCCGTCCTGGCCGAGGAGCTCAGCCTCGGCACGTTGTCCCGGACGGCCGGCGCCGTCGTCCCCCGGCTCCAGGAGCAGGTGTCCCGGTCGTTCCGCATGCCGCAGCCCACCTTCCGCGCGACCCTGCAGCACATCACCCACGTCCGGAACTGCTGCGCGCACCACGCCCGACTCTGGGGTCGACCCCTCGGCGTCCCGACGCCGCACTACCGGCGACCGACAGACCTCGTGGAGCGGCTGGCCGGAGCGCCGGTCCGGAGTCCGTACCGCTCGGTCGTGCTCATCGACCACCTCGCCAGCACGGCCCGGCGGCCGTGTTCCCGGTCGCAGAGGCTGACGGAGCTCCTGGCGTGTCACCCCGACCTCCTCCACGGACTCCACCATCCGGGAGGGCAGCAGCGAGCCGAGGAGGGGTCGGAGTGAGCGCGTCACGATCAGGGCGCGGTCCGCGCCAGGGCCAGGTTCAGCTCGAGGACGTTGACCGTAGGAGCACCGAGAACGCCGAGCTGGCGAGCCTCGGTGTGCGACGCGACCAGGGCACGTACGCGCGACTCCGACAGGCCACGGGTCGACGCCACTCGGGCGATCTGCAGGCGCGCGTACGCCGGGCTGATGTCCGGGTCGAGGCCGGAGCCCGACGCGGTCACGGCGTCCGCGGGCACCTGGGAGGCGGGCACCCCGTCGACCTTCGCGATCGCGGCCCGGCGCTCCTCGACCGCCTTGGTCAGGTCGGGGTTCGACGGGCCGAGGTTCGACCCGGACGAGGCGTTCGCGTCGTAGCCGTCCTCGCCGGCGGCCGACGGGCGGGACTGGAACCAGCGGTCCGCGTCCTTCCCGGCGAACGACTGTCCGATCAGCGACGAGCCCACGGTCGTGCCGGAGGAGTCGGTGACCATCGAGCCGTTCGCCTGGTCGGAGAAGGCCGCCTGGCCGACGCCCCACACCGCGAGCGGGTAGGCGACGCCGAGCACGACGGTGGCGAGGACGGTGAGGCGGACAGCCACACCACTGGAACGGAGGAAGGAGCGAGTGGAAGTCATGACGAGAACCCCGGGATGAGACCGACGACGAGGTCGATGAGTTTGATGCCGATGAAGGGGACGATGACGCCGCCGAGCCCGTAGACGAGCAGGTTGCGGCCGAGGATCGACGACGCCGAGGCTGCGCGGTACTTGACGCCACGCAGGGACAGCGGGATGAGCGCCACGATGACGAGCGCGTTGAAGATGATCGCCGACAGGATCGCCGACGCCGGAGAGTGCAGCCCCATGATGTTGAGGGCCGCCAGTCCCGGGAACGCAAGCTGGAACATCGCCGGGATGATCGCGAAGTACTTGGCGATGTCGTTGGCGATCGAGAACGTGGTGAGCGCACCACGCGTGATGAGCAGCTGCTTGCCGATCCGGACGACGTCGATGAGCTTCGTCGGGTCCGAGTCGAGGTCGACCATGTTGCCGGCCTCCTTCGCCGCGGTCGTCCCGGTGTTCATCGCCACCCCGACGTCCGCCTGCGCCAGGGCCGGGGCGTCGTTCGTGCCGTCGCCGGTCATCGCGACGAGGTTGCCGCCCTCCTGCTCCCGGCGGATCAGCGCGAGCTTGTCCTCCGGGGTGGCCTCGGCGAGGTAGTCGTCGACGCCGGCCTCGGCCGCGATGGCCTTGGCGGTGCGCGGGTTGTCGCCGGTGATCATCACGGTGCGGATGCCCATGCTGCGGAGCTCGGTGAACCGCTCGGCCAGGCCGTCCTTGACGACGTCCTTGAGGTGCACGACGCCGAGCAGCTGGACCGTGCCCGAGGCGTCGCGGCGGCCGACGACGAGCGGGGTGCCGCCCTGGTCGGAGATCTCCGCGACGGTCGCGTCGATCGCGGCAGCAACACCGCCGTCGCCGGTGTCCGCCCAGGCCAGCACTGCGGCCGCGGCGCCCTTCCGCACCGAGGACCCGTCGGGCAGGTCGACGCCGGACATCCGGGTCTGCGCGGTGAACGGCACCTCGACCCCACCGGCCGGGAGGGACGTGGAGACCCCGGCGGCGAGCGCCAGGTCCACGATCGACCGGCCCTCGGGCGTCCCGTCGGCAGCGCTCGACAGCGCTGCCGCTTCCATGAGCGAGACCTCGCTCACACCCGGCACCGGCACGACTCGAGAGGCCCGTCGATTGCCGTACGTGATCGTGCCGGTCTTGTCGAGGAGCAGCGTGGTGATGTCGCCGGCGGCCTCGACCGCGCGACCGGACATGGCCAGGACGTTGTGCTGCACGAGCCGGTCCATGCCGGCGATGCCGATCGCGGAGAGCAGCGCCCCGATGGTGGTCGGGATGAGGCAGACGAGCAGCGCGATGAGCACCGTGATGCTGACGGTCGAGCCGACGAGTCCGGCGATGGGCTGCAGCGTGAGGCAGACGATCACGAAGACGATCGACAGTGACGCGAGCAGGATGTTCAGCGCGATCTCGTTCGGCGTCTTCTGCCGTGCGGCACCTTCGACGAGGCGGATCATCCGGTCGATGAACGTCTCGCCCGGGGTGGAGGTGATGCGCACCACGATCCGGTCGGACAGCACCCGGGTACCCCCGGTGACGGCGCTGCGGTCACCACCGGACTCGCGGATCACCGGGGCCGACTCGCCCGTGACGGCGGACTCGTCGACCGAGGCGATGCCGTCGACGACGTCTCCGTCACCGGGGACCACCTCGCCGGCGACGACCACCACGTGGTCACCCTTCGCCAGGTCGACCGAGGCGACGTCCTCGGTGCCGGCGGACAGCGCGGCCGGATCGGCGGCCGAGTAGCCGACGACACGGCGGGCCGTGGTCGTCGAGCGGGTCTTGCGCAGCGTGTCGGCCTGCGCCTTGCCGCGCCCCTCGGCGACGGACTCGGCCAGGTTCGCGAACACGACCGTCAGCCAGAGCCACACGGCGATCGCGATGGTGAAGGAGGACGGGACGGGCGTGCCGGAGTCGGACGCGCCTCCCGACCGGGTGAAGGGCTCGACGACGGCGGTGACCGTCGTCAGGGCGGCTCCCACCTCGACGATGAACATCACCGGGTTCTTCCACATCAGCCGGGGGTCCAGCTTCCGGAACGCACCCGGGAGGCCCGCCGCCAGTTGACGGGGTCCGAAGGCCGACGGGCGTCGGCCCGGTTGCTCAGCGGTGTGCTGCTCCGACTCGGGAGTCAGGGTGGTCATCAGGACAGTCCTTCTGCGAGCGGGCCCAGTGCGAGCACCGGGAAGTACGTGAGTGCGGTGACGATGACGGCGACGCCGCCCAGGAGCACGATGAACAGCGGCCGGTGCGTGGGCAGCGTGCCGACGGTCGCCGGCACCTTGTCCTGCGACGCGAGCGACCCGGCGAGCGCCAGGACGAACACCATCGGCACGAAGCGACCGAGCAGCATCGCGACGCCGAGCGCGGAGTTCATCCACGTCGTGTTCGCGGTGAGGCCGCCGAACGCCGAGCCGTTGTTGTTGCCGGCGCTGGTGAACGCGTAGAGCAGTTCGGACAGGCCGTGGTTGCCCGGGTTGAACAGCGACGTGCCGAGCACCTGCTCGCGGACGCCGGGGATCAGGAGCGACAGGGCCGTGCCGGTGAGCACCACGGTCGGGGTGACCAGGATGTACAGCGCGGCGAAGGTCATCTCCTTGGCGCGGATCTTCTTGCCGAGGTACTCCGGCGTACGGCCGACGAGCAGCCCGCCGATGAAGACCGTGATCACGGCGAGCACGAGCATGCCGTAGAGGCCGGAGCCGACACCGCCCGGGGTGACCTCGCCGAGCATCATGTTGACCAGCGCCATCATGCCGCCGAGCGGGGTGAAGCTGTCGTGCATGGCGTTGACGGCACCCGTGGACGTCGAGGTCGTCGCGGTGGCGAAGAGCGTCGAGCCGAGGATGCCGAAGCGGACCTCCTTGCCCTCCATGGCGGCACCGGCGGCGTGGGTCGCGGCTCCGCCACCGGCGAGTTCGGCGAGCGACATGGCCGACAGGGACGCCAGGAAGATGCCGCTCATGACGCTGACGATGGCGGTGCCCTGGCGGGTGTCGCCGACCATCTTCCCGAAGGTCCTGGGCAGTGAGAACGGGATGACGAGCATGAGGAAGACCTCGAACAGGCTCGTCCAGGCCTGCGGGTTCTCGAACGGGTGCGCGGAGTTGACGTTGAAGTAGCCGCCGCCGTTCGTGCCGAGCTCCTTGATGGCCTCCTGCGAGGCGACGAAGCCGTCCGGGATGTGCTGCGCGCCGCCGGTGAGCGTCGTGACGTCGGTCCCGGCGCCCCAGGACTGGATGACGCCGCCGGCGACGAGCACGAGCGCCGAGACGAAGGCCAGCGGCAGGAGCAGCCGGCCGGTGCCGCGGACGACGTCGACCCAGACGTTGCCGAGCGTGCCGGACCGCCGCCGGGCGAACCCGCGGACCAGGGCGACCGCGACGGCGAGACCGACGGCTGCGGACAGGAAGTTCTGCACCGCCAGACCGGCCATCTGCACGGTGTACCCGACGGTGGCCTCGGGCGAGTACGACTGCCAGTTCGTGTTCGCCACGAACGACGCCGCCGTGTTGAACGCGAGCGCCGGTCCCACGGCGGGCAGCCCGAGGTCGCCCGGCAACACCACCTGGATGCGCTGGAGCAGGTAGACGAGCAGCAGCCCGGCGACGCTGAACAGCAGCACGCCGCGCAGGTACGCGGCCCACGACTGCTCGGCGTCGGGGTCGACGCCGATCAGGCGGTAGACCCCTCGCTCGACGCGGCCGTGGCGGGAGCTCGTGAAGACGCGGGCCATCCAGTCGCCGAGCGGCCGGTGCGCCACGACGAGGAGCAGCACGAGGAGGGCGACCTGGGCGATGCCGGCCCAGGTCTGCGCGGCGCCCATCAGAACCGCTCGGGGCGGACGAGCGCCCAGACGAGGTACACGACAGCGGCGATGCCGAGGACGGCGGCGGCGATGGTGATCGCGATCACAGTCGCTCCACCCCCTTGGCGATCAGTGCCACCACGCCGAACACGGCGAGGACACCGGCGACGACGAAGACGTCGAACACGTGGGACTCCTGGAGATCGAGGTGCCCGCGGCAGACGCCGTGGACCGCACCGGTTGTGGTGCGGTACCGATGCTGCGTCCGGGGGCGGGCCTCCAGGCCGGTCCTCACGGTTCCCTGACGCCCGGTTGGGCGACACGTGCGGAGCGCTAACGGCCCCGTGCCGGCCTCAGCGGAAGTCGCCGACCTGGTTCTCGACCGGGACGGTGCCCTCGACGACGACGGCACCGGTGTGCGCGGTCGTGACGGTCTCGATGAGGACGATCTCGACCTCCTCGTCCGCGATCGGGTTGTGCCGGACGCCTCGGGGGACGACGTGGAACTGACCGGGCGTGAGCACGACCTCCTGGTCGTCGGGCAGCTGGATGCGGAGCCGGCCGGAGACGACGAGGAACATCTCGTCCTCGGCGTCGTGGGCGTGCCAGACCAACTCACCGAGCAGCTTCGCGACCTTCACGTACTGGTCGTTCACCCGCCCGACGACCCGCGGTGTCCAGTGGGCCTGGACCTGTCGGAGTTCAGCGGCGATGTCGATCCCGTGGAGAGCAGTCATGACCTGATCATCGACCCTGGAACGCCCGTCCCGCAGGTCGACGGCCCCAGCGATGGTGTCCTCTGGTTGGCGGAGTCGGACAGCAGCGCGCTGCCCGTCACGGCGGTCCTGCTCCGCGGGTCCCGGCCGCAGCGAGCCGCGCGGCCACCCGGACGGCCGCGTCCCGCAGGGGCGCGGGCGCGGTGACGGCGAAGTCGGCGTCGAAGCCGGCGAAGACCGCTGCGAGCGCAGTCCACGACCACGAGCCGGTCGTGAGTCGGCAGGTGCCGTCGCCGAGGTCCTCGAGGACGGCGTCCTCGGCCACGTACGGCGCGATGGTGTGTGCCGACACCTGCAGCACCGCCGTCCCGACACACGGCCAGGCCGAGCCACCACCACCCGAACCACCCGTACCGACCGTGCCGTCCGCGCCGTCCGCGCCGCGGAAGCGGGCCGCGACGAACGCCCCCGGGTCGCCGCCCGGGACGGCCCGGGGGACGAACGGGAGGCCCGTGGGCACCTTGGGCGCGATCCGGTCCACCCGGTAGGTGCGCCAGTCCTCCGCGTCGGTGTCCCACGCGAGCAGGTACCAGCGGCCGGCCCGTGCCAAGAGTGCGTGTGGTTCCACCCGGCGGGGTGGCCGGTCGTCCTCCGCTCCCGGCGGCCAGGCGGGCGTGTAGCCGAAGCGCAGGACGGTGCGGGTCCGTACTGCCTCGCTGACGGCGACCAGCACCGCGGGGTCGACGACGACGGCTCCGGGCGTGGTGACCACCTGGACGGCGTCGATCCGGTGCCGCAGGCGGGACGGCATCACCTGCCGGACGGTCGTGAGCGCACGGGCTGCGGCCTCCGCGATGTCGGCACCCGAGGCCGGTGCGACGGCCAGTGCGAGGGCGATCGCCACGGCCTGGTCGTCGTCGAACAGGAGCGGCGGCAGGTCCGACCCGGCCGAGAGCCGGTAGCCGCCGGCCGGGCCGCGGAGTGCGTCGACCCGGTACCCGAGCTCCCGCAGACGGTCGACGTCCCGCCGCACGGTCCGTGGGCTGACGTCCAGCCGCCTGCCGAGGTCGTTGCCCGACCACTCCCGGCGGACCTGCAGCAGGGACAGCAGCGACAGCAGTCGGGAGGACGGAGCGGGCATGACCCCGAGCATGCCAGGAGGAGCGGACAGGATCTGACCGCATCTGCCGCGATGCTGCTCGGGACGAGGCCGACCGGCGCTCGCACGACGACGAGGAGTCGACATGACCATCACCACCATCCCGCACGTGAACTTCGACGGACAGGCCGCCGCGGCGCTGGCGTTCTGGGGTGCAGCCCTCGGCACCGAGCCCGTCGTCGTGACGTACGGCCAGAGCGGCGCCGTCGAGGATCCGGCGTGGGCGGACCGCGTCGTCTGGGGCCAGGTGACCTCGGCGAGCGGCGTCCGGGTCATGGCCTTCGACGTGTGGCCGGGACAGCCCTACGACCAGGGCACGAACAGTTCGTACGTCTACCTGAGCGGCACGGACGAGGACGAGATCCGGGCGGTGTGGGCGGGCCTGCAGGAGGGCGCCGAGGTCCGACAGCCGCTCGGGCCGTCGGCGTGGTCCCCCCTGGCCGGCCAGCTGCGCGACCGCTTCGGTGTGGTGTGGGCCCTCGACGTGCCGGCTGCGCAGCAGCACTGACGACCGACGGCGGCGGATCGACGGCGGTACGGCACGGACGCGACCGCCGCCGATCCGTACGCTGACCGCATGGGGACCACGATCACATCCGTGACCATCGCCTTCGTCATCGCCGCCGTCGTCCCGGTGGTCGTGACGTCGGCCATCCGCCGGGGGGACCGGAAGCGGAAGCACCAGCGCGTGCTCGCCGGGGCGGCCCCGGACGCACTGTTCACCGTGCGGCCGAGACGGTGGCAGCGGGTCATCCTGCGGACCATCGGCATCCTGGTCATCGTCCTCGGCGGCGTGCTGCTGCTCGGTGCGGCCTCGACCACGGACGACCCGGACGCGTTGCCGATGGGCATCGCGGGCACTGTCGCTCTGCTCGGCGGGGTCGCGTTCGTCCTGCTCGCCAGTGCCCTGGCACGGACGCGGATCGATGCGCTGCCGGACCGGCTGATCGTCCGGAAGGGCTTCCGGACCGAACGTGAGGTGCACCACACCGCCATCGCGTCGATCCGGCCCTGGACCGGCCCGTACGGCGGGATCCAGGCGCGCGACCCGGAGGGGACCGTGCTGTTCGACACGGTGTCGATCGCCATCGGCTACCCCGATCTCGAGGCCTGGCTCGCCGAGCGGGCGCCGTGGGCATGGGTCGCGTACGCGGGGGCAGGCACCCCGGCGCCGAACTGGCCCGCAGCGGGCGCTGCGGCACAGGGCTGGCCGGCGCAGCGCGGTCCCGCCGAACCGTGGCCGACACCCGACGACACCGGGCGGGACATCCGTCCGCGCTGACCCCGGTCGAGTCCGACGCTCGTCGCTCAGCGCGCGGGCGTCCAGGTGCTGACGGTCACCGCCGCCGTCACCGTCTCCGGCGTGAACACCGTGTCCGCCGCCACGTGGTGGTGACTCGGCCCCATGTGCACCAGGTCGTGCACGGCCTCGGCGGTGAGTTCCATCGTCCAGGTCAGGTCCTCGGTCGAGCGCGGCGTGAACGCGGGTGTCAAGCTGTCGTGCAGCCGGCGTTCCTTCTCCGGGTCCACGCTGATCGTGGCGGCCGCGAGTTCCGCCAGGTGTCCGACCCGGGGCGTGACGACGACGAGCACGCCTCCGGGGTGCAGCACCCGGGCGTACTCGTGCTGGTTGCGCGGCGCGAAGACGTCGAGCACGACGGCGGCGGCGTGGTCGACGACCGGGAGGCGCTCAGTCACGTCCCCGACGACGGCACCGACGTGCCCGTGGATGCGTGCCGCGCGGCGGATGGCGACGGCCGAGAGGTCCAACGCGACCCCGAGCCTCCTGGCAGCATCGCCATGTGTCGTGCCGTCGAGCGCGTGCGCGAGGTACGTGCCCGGGCCGGAACCGACGTCGAGGACCACGCCGGGTGCGGTCGCGTCGGCGACCACGCTCGTGAGCGCCCGCTCGACCGGCGCGTAGTGACCGCGACCGAGGAAACGCAGCCGCGCGTCGACCATCTCCGGGGTGTCCGCGGTGAGTGCTCGGCGCTTCGCGGGCAGGAGCGTCAGGTGGCCCTGCTTGGCCTCGTCGTACCGGTGCCCGTTGCGGCAACCGGCCTGCCCCGGGGCGGTGCGGGCGAGCGGCTCGGTGCACACCGGGCACGCGAGCACGGGCAGCAGGTCGTCACGCACCGGTCCAGGGTACGGGGCGGCGGGACGGGTGGCCCGGTGCGGTGGTCGCGGTCGGGGAGCGCCCCGGGGGTACGGCCAGGGCCTGGCTCACACGGGTGGCCGCTGGCAGGATCGGTGGGGTGAAGACACTGGAGTTGCCACAGACGGACCTCACCGCCTCCGACGTGATCGTCGGGATGATGCGGATCAACGACATGAGCGACGAGGACATCCGTTCGCTCTACACGGCCTCGCGCGACGCGGGCGTGACGATGTTCGACCACGCTGCCGTGTACGGCGTCTGGCACGGCTGCGAGGAGCGCTTCGGCTCCGCGGTGACGCTGTCGTCCTCCGAGCGGGCCGACATCCAGCTGCAGACGAAGGTCGGCATCCGGCCGACGGAGCACGGCGCGTACTTCGACTTCTCGTACGAGCACATCCTGTCCTCGGTCGAGGAGTCGCTCACCGCCCTGCGCACGGACTACATCGACGTGCTGCTGCTGCACCGCCCCGACGCCCTCGTCGAGCCGGAGGAAGTGGCCCGCGCGTTCGACGAACTGCACGCCGCCGGCAAGGTGCACCACTTCGGTGTCTCGAACCACACCCCCGGGCAGGTCGAGCTGCTGAAGAAGTCCGTGCGGCAGCCGCTCGCGTTCAACCAGGTGCAGCTGAGCATCACCCACGCGAACGTGATCACGCAGGGCCTCACCGCGAACATGGGCGGGCTCGACCAGTCCATCGACCGCGACAACGACATCCTCAACTACTCGCGTCTCAACGACGTGACGCTGCAGGCCTGGTCCCCGTTCCAGAAGGGCTTCTTCGACGGCGTCTTCCTGGGCGACCGTGAGCAGTACGCCGAGCTGAACGACGTGCTCGAGGAGCTCGCCTCGGCGCACGGCGTCACCCCGACCGCCATCGCGGTGGCGTGGATCACCCGGCACCCCGCGCACTTCCAGGTCGTCCTCGGCACGACGAACCCGCAGCGTGTGCGCGACTCGGCCGCCGGGTCCGACGTCGAACTCAGCCGCGAGGAGTGGTACCGCGTGCTCACGGCGGCGGGGCACACCGTCCCCTGAGTGGGCGGTCCCACCGCGGACGACGCGTCGGCGCAGCACTCAGGGCGCTGGCGCGTCGTCCTCGTCGGGCTCACGCGGAGGCAGCGCTGCTGCGGGGTCCGCTGACCCGCCGGACACGACCTCGAACCGGATCCCGAGCGCGGCCGGGTCGTCGTCGAGTTCGAGCCCGTCGCCGCTGGGCTGCTCCTCGGGGATGGCGAGACCCTTCGACGGGTCGAACGCACTGCTCATCGACATCCGACGAGCATGCCCGGCCGACCCGGGAGTGCGCGCAACGCGCGCTGGTCAGTCGCCGAGGTCGCCCGGGTGCAGACGGTCGCCGGGATGCGGGGTCCGGAACACCGGGCCGCCGCCGGCCGCGTCCTCGTCGTCGTGTCGGACCGGGGAGTCCCCGGGGTCGCCGATCGCATCGGCGCCGGAGACGTCCGCCCCGGACGGCCCGTCAGCGGGGGGAGCCGCGCGCGACTCCTCCACCTCGAGCTCGTCCTGGTCGGAGCCGTCCGGGGGAACGTCGCTGCCCTGCTGCTGGGGATCGAACGGTGCACTCATCGACATGGGTCGAGTGTGCTCCGCCCAGGTGGACAGCAGGTCAGCCTCGTCATTTGTTGTGGCCCGGTGCGTCTCCGGACTTCCCGGGACCGGTCGCCCCGCCCGGACCACTGTCGGCCGGGCCCTGCTGTGAGGTCGTGTCCGCCCCGGTGTCCAGCGGGTCCTGCACGGGCAGCGTCGTGTCGGTGCCCGGCACCGGTGCGGTCGTCGGCACCTGATCGGTGGGTTCGCTCGGCTCGTCCGACGGCTCCGAGGGCTCCTCGGACGGCTGTTCCTGCGTCGGCTCGGAGGGCTGCTCCGACGGCTGGTCGGCCGGCTGGCTCGGCTGCTGCTGGGCGGGCTCGCTGGACTCGTCGGACGGCTCGGAGCTCGGCTGGTCGTCGACCGGTGCGGTCTGCTGCGTCGATTCGCTGGGGTTCGGTGACGTGGTGTCGTCACGGTTGAACGCGAGGGCCGCGACGACGATGCCGGCGACCACGAGGACCGCCAGGACGATCAGCGCCACCACCCAGCGCTTCCGCCGGGGCTCGTCGGGGTCCGTGGCCAGCGGCCGGGCCGGACCAGCGGGCCCGCCCGCACGACCACCGGCGCCACCACCCGGACCGGCTGCTGCGGCTCCCGGCGTCCCGAGGACCGTGGTGGCCACGTCGTCGTCCGCACTCCGCGCCGGCTGGGACTGGGTCGGGAGCCGTCGGGTGGCGTCGTCCGGGCGGGAGGCTCCCTGCACCGGCATCGCGCGCGTCGCCTCGTCCGCGGATGCGGTTCCGGCACCCGCGCCGGCGGCGGCTGCACCGGCCACCCCGGCACCGGCGGCGGCGCGCGTGACTGCCCCCGGGCCTCCCGGCAGGAGCTGGGTGGCAGGCGCGACCTCGTCCCTGCCGAGTGCGCGGAGGCGCGCGGCAGCCTCGGCGGCGGACGGACGGTCCTCCGGGTGCTGCGCCGTCATGACGTGCAGCAGCGTGCGCCACGCCGTCGGCAGGTGCTGGTCGATCTCGGGCGCTCGGGCGAGTCGGGCGGTGGCGGCCTCGACCGCGCTGCCCGGGAACGCCTGCTTGCCGGTCAGGGCCTCGAGGAGCATGAGGCCGAGTGCGTACACGTCGGCCTCGCCGGTGACGGGCTGGCCGAGGACCTGCTCGGGAGCCAGGTACGCGGCCGTCCCGATGACGGTGCCGGTGCCGGTGACGCGGGCGGCGTCGCGGAGCAGCGCGATGCCGAAGTCGGCGAGCTTGACGTGCTCGCCGTCCTGCTCCAGGAGGACGTTGGCGGGCTTCACGTCACGGTGCACGATGCCCTGGGCGTGCACGGCGGCGAGCCCCTCGGCGACCTGCGCACCCACACGGGCCGTGGTCGTCGGGTCGAGCGGACCCTCGCGGAGACGGGTGGCGAGGTCGCTGCCGGGGACGAGCTCCATCACGAGGAACGAGTCGCCGTCGACGTCGTCGAGGGCCGCGTCGAACAGGGTGACGAGGTTCGGGCTGCGGAGGCCGGCGAGCACGTGGATCTCGGCCTCGGCGCGCGCACGCTCACCGTGGTCGACGGGTCCGATGCGGAAGAGCTTGACCGCGACCTCTCGTCCGAGCTGCTCGTCGACGGCGCGGTAGACCGATGCCATCCCCCCGTGCCCGAGGGTCCCGGTCACCCGGTACCTGCCGCCGATCAGCCGTTCTTCCATGCCGGAAACCTACCGGGCTGACCTGACGAGGGCGCGCAGCCCCGTCACGACGGGGTCGGCTCGGCGCCCCGGTGCAGCGCGGTCAGGTACAGCCGGTGCGCGGTGACGACGAGCGCCAGCCAGGCGAGCCCGAGCGCCCACGCCGCCAGGACGTCGGTGGTCCAATGGTGCCCGAGGAACACCCGCGAGACACCGACCGACAGCACGAACAGCGTCCCGACGACGATCGTCCAGACCCGGGCCACGACGCGGGTCTGCCGGAGGAGCAGCAGGTACACGATCGTGCCGACGACGACCGTGGCGTTCAGGGTGTGCCCGGACGGGAACGACGGCGAGTGCTCGAACGGCGGGACGGCGTCGGACAGCGGCGGCCGGGCTCGACCGATCAGGTCCTTGCCCGCGATCGTCATGGCCAGGGAGCCGGCACTCGCGGCGACGAGGAGCACGAGCGGCGTCCACGCCCTGCGTTGGATCGTCAGGCCGACCAGGAACAGCACGGCGACGATCGGCATCCCGATGGTGCCGGCGATGTCGGTCCACCACGTGACGCCCTGGTCGAGCGCGGGCGACCGGTGCGTGAGCATCCAGTCGAGGACGGGCCGGTCGAGCACGGCGACGTCGTCGGACTCACGCACGGCGTCGTAGACCTCGGAGGCCACCCACGTCGCGACCGCGGCGATGCCGATCCCGACGAGCAGGGTGAGCAGCAGCAGCGGGAGCGCCCCGTATCGGCGGCCGAGTGCCGCCCACGAGTCGGCGACGCTCCGGCCGACCCGCGTGCGCCACCGGGTGAGGTCGACGTCGCCGACGGTACGGTCGACGCGCTCGCGCTCGGCTCCGCCGATCACGGGTGGTCGGCCGCCGGGTGCGTGGTGCTCTTCCATCGGACCAGCCTGCCCGTCAGCGGCTGTGCGGGCACGGCCGGCCTCGACCGGGGCGCCACCGCGGCAGCACCCGGGACCCGGTCGGGTCGCTACTTCGCCTGGTCGTACGACCGGACCACCGCGACCGTCAGCGGGAAAGTGACCGGGAAGCCACCGAACATGATCCGCCCGGCGTCGACCGCCGCGGCCCGGACCTGCTCGGCCACCCACTCGGCGTCCGCGGCCGGTGCGTGCACCACGAGTTCGTCGTGCACGAAGAAGACCATGTGCGGCCCGGACGTGACGGGCCCGTCGCTCCGCGCGGCCAGTCGGGTGCGCAGGCCGCCCATCCAGGACAGCGCCCACTCGGCCGCCGTGCCCTGCACCACGAAGTTCCGTGTGAACCGTCCCCAGCTGCGGGCCCGGGACTCGACGGCCCGCTGCATCGCGGGGGTGCCGTCCACGGAGTACGCCCGGTTCCGCGCCTCGAACCACGACTGCTCCGGCACCGGCGACGTCCGACCGAGCCGGGTCGTCACGGGTTCGCCCCGTTCCCCCGCCCGGGCCGCCTGCTCGACCAGGTCGAGCGCCCGCGGGAAGGCCCGGGCCAGCCGGGGCACGAACCGCCCGCCCTCGCCCTGCGTGGCGCCGTACATCGCGCCGAGCATCGCCATCTTCGCCTGCTGCCGGGTCTGCACCGCACCGGAGGCCACGACCCCGTCGTAGAGGTCCTGTCCGTCCCCGGCCGCGGCCATGTCGGTGTCGCCCGACATCGCGGCGAGGACCCGCGGTTCGAGCTGCGCCGCGTCGGCGACCACGAGCTCCCATCCGGGGTCGGCGACCACCGCTCCGCGCACCTGCTTCGGCAGCTGCAGGGCCCCGCCGCCGTTCGCCGCCCAGCGACCGGTCACCACCCCGCCGACGACGTACTCCGGGTGGAACCGGCCGTCCTGCACCCACTCGTCGAGCCACGTCCACCCGTTGGCGGTGAGCAGGCGGTACAGGCGTTTGTACTCCAGGAGCGGTTCGATCGCCGGGTGCTCCAGCCGCTCGAGTTCCCACTTCCGGGTGCTGTCCACGACGAGTCCGGCCCGCCGCAGGGAGCGCAGGACGTCGGCGGGCGAGTCCGGGTTGAGGTCGGGGTCGTCGAGTCGCTGCCGGAGGACCGCGGCGAGCTCCTCGAGCTTCCGGGGCCGCACCCCGTACGGCACCCGCGGGCCGAGGGCGTCGGCGAGCAGCCGCTCGTGCACGTCGGTCCGCCAGGGCAGCCCGGCGTACTTGATCTCCGCGGCGACGAGCGCGCCGGCGGACTCTGCCGCGAGGAGCAGGCGCAGCGCTCCCGGCTCGCTCGCACCGGCCACCGCGTCGAGCTGCGCCCGGAGCTCGACGACCGGGTCGAGGTCGTCGTCGGCCGGGGCGACCGTGAACAGGTCGTCGTCGAAGAGCGAGGCCTGCGTGGCGGGCGCGGGACGGGCCTCCAGCGCGACGGCGGCGTCCCAGGCGCTCAGCGGCGCCTGCGCGAGGGCGGAACCGCGGGTGGCGAGGGCGGTGCGGAGCAGCCGGTGGCCGAGTCGGAGGTCCACGCATCGGGCCACGCGACCGCCCGCAGCCAGCACGGCCGGGTACCAGCGTGCGGTGTCGGACCAGACCCAGCGGACGCCCGGTCCCTCGTGCGCCGCGACGAAGGCCGGGAGGCCCGACTCGGTCAGGCGCACCGGCTCACCGTCCGACGTCCCCGCGTCCGTCAGCGGCGTCGCGGTGAGGCCGCCGTCGACACGGGCGAGGACGATGTGCACGCCGACGATTCTGCCGTGCCCCACCGTCCTCGCCGCACCGTCACGCGCGGGTGGCCGCAGTGGCGGGCGCTCAGTCGCCCGGTCGGACGGCGGCGCTGTCGGCGATGTCGATACGGACGTCGCCGGACTCGGTCTCCTCGACCTCGACCCGCGGCGCCTCGTCGTGCTCGTCGGACCCCGACATCCGACGGAACGTGTCGTGGCGACGCTCCTCGAAGGTCATGTCGACGCCGTCGTCCAGGTGGTCTCGGTCGGGTGCGCTCATGTCCGTGACGGTACGCCGACCGGCGCGGTGCCGGTGCGCTCCGACCAGTGCCCGCCCGCCGCCCACCGCTCCTGGACCGCACGCTGGAGCCGACCGGAGGGCACCGCCTGACGCGCGGACGCCAGGTCGGTGCCGAAGACGAACTTCGCCATCGAGTCGTCGCCCTCTTCCACCGGTCCGTGCGGTTCGGGCGGTTCCGGCAGCAGCGTGAACCGCGCCGCGAAGCGCGCCGTGTTCGACGACGGCCCCAGCACGGCCGCGACCTCCGGGTCGAGCAACCACGACGAGCACACGAAGGTGTCCACCGTCGTGTCCGGGTCGAGCCGCCGGAGCACCGCGGGCGCGGCCGCGAACGACCGGTCGCATGCGTCCGGGTCCAGCGGTCCGACCTCCGGCACGTGCACGCCCCAGGCCGGCGTCCCGTCCGGCAGGTGGGTGGCCCGCTCGAACTGGAGGCGCCCCACGGCCACCACGCGACCGGTCGCCACCTGCACGAGCCAGTCCAGACCCGTGCCGTCCAGGCCGTACCGGTCGATCTTGCGGTCCACGTCGGCGACGCTCGACGCGGCGTCCTCGGGGCTGCAGCCGTGGGCGACGAGCCACTGCTCGGTGACCGGGAGCACCGCGCGGAGGGCGGCGAGGAGAGCCGCCTCCCGACCCTCCGGGCCGAGGTGTCGCACGGCGTCCTCGAGCGCCGGTGCCAGCCCCGCGGGCTCGCCTGGCGAGCCGACGGCGGCGGTGAGGAGCGCGACGGGGTCGGGCCGGGCCTCCCGTCCGACGTCTGCCGCGCTCACTTGAGCCCGGAGGAGGCGAGACCGTCGATCACCCGGCGCTGGAGCACGATGAACATGATGAGCACCGGCGCCATCGCCATCAGGCTCGCCGCCATCAGCAGCGGGTAGTCGATGGTCCGGTCGCTCGACAGGGTGGCCAGGCCGGCCGCGAGCGGCATGTCCTCGGCGCGGGTCGAGACGACGAGCGGCCAGAGCAGCTCGTTCCACGACCACAGCACGGTCGTGATCGCGAGCACGCTGATCGACGGTCGGGCGAGCGGCAGCATGATCCGCCAGAAGGTCTGGAACGGGTTCGCGCCGTCCATGCGCGCGGCCTCCTCGAGCTCGGCCGGCATGTTGAGGAACGCGGTCCGCATCAGGAACGTGCCGAAGGCGCTGAACAGCCCGGGGGCGACGATCCCGGCGAGGGTGTCGAGCCAGCCGAGCCCCTGCACGATCTGGTACTGCGAGATCAGGTACACCTGCGACGGCACCAGCAGGATCGACAGGACGATGCCGAGGATGACGGCCCGTCCCCGGAACCGCATCCGGGCGAAGGCGTAGCCGGCCAGGGTGCAGAGCACGATCTGCGCCGCGGTACGGATCAGGGTCACCCAGATCGACGTGCCGAGTTGGCTGAGGAAGGGCAGGCGGTCGAAGACGCGGACGAAGTTGCCCCACTGCAGTTCACCCGGCCAGAAGGTCGGCGTGGGCGCGGTCACCTGGGCGTTCGTGGAGAGCGCCATGATGATCTGCCACAGGAACGGGAACGCCATCACGAACCCGCCGATGCCGAGCACCACGTGGATCCACCAGTGGCTGCCGCCGCGGCGACCGGGGCGGGCGTCGGCACGGACCCGGGTGCGGCTGGCGGCCTTCGTCGCCGCCGTCAGCTTGCTGCCGTGCGCCTCGATGATGCCGGTCATGACTGGACCCACTTCCGCTGGACCCGGAACTGCACGACGGTGATGATCCCGATGAGCACGAAGATCACCATCGCGATCGCAGCCGCGAAGCCCTTGTCGTTGTCGATGAACCCGGCGCTGTAGAAGTAGAAGACGAGGGACATCGTCTTCGGGATCACCGGGTTGGTGGAGCCGAGGATGGCGTAGAGCAGGTCGAACAGCTGGAAGCTCGAGATCGTCGTGATGATGAGCACGAAGAAGATGCTCGGTGTCAGCAGCGGCACGGTGAGCGAGTGGAACTGCCGCCACCGGCTCGCGCCGTCGAGTTCGGCGGCCTCGTACAGCTCCGGCGGGATGTCCTTGAGCCCGGCGCCGAGGATGATCATCGAGAAGCCGAGCGACGACCACAGCCCGACCAGCGAGACCGCGACGAGCGCGAAGCCCGGGGTCGAGATCCAGTACGGACCGTCGATGCCGAACAGCCCGAGGAACCAGTTCACGATGCCGAAGTCACCGTTGAACATGATGCGCCAGACCAGCGCGATCGCGGCGGGCATCGCCACGTACGGCAGGAAGAACAGCACCCGGTAGAACTGGGCGAAGCGCAGGCCCGGGGTGTTCAGCAGGCTCGCGAGCCAGACCGCGACCGGGATGCCGAGCAGCACGATCACCGTGTAGACGACCGTGTTGAACAGCGACTGGTACAGCTGCGGGTCGGACAGCAGACGCGCGTAGTTCGCGAACCCGGTGAAGCTCGATCCGCCGAACACCCCCCAGCTCGTGAACGAGTAGTAGAACGTCTGCAGGATCGGCCAGATGAAGAACGTCCCGACGCCGATGAGCAGCGGCAGCACGAACAGCCACGGCCAGAAGCCGTCGGTGCGTGGGGCCCGCGTCGGCCGCGAGGGGTCGGCGGGGCGGGTCTCGGGCGGCGGGGACGCCTGCGCGGCATCGGGTCGCTGGGTGTGGATCGTCATCAGGTCGCTCCTCGGCCAGGGCGGTCGGATCGGGTGGTCCGGGTGGTGCTGGGTGCAGCGGGTGGTGCGGACGTGCGGGTGCCGGCCGGTCGGGCGTGGGCCCCGACCGACCGGCTCGTCGTCACTCCTTGGCGAGTGCCGCGTCCATCTTCTGGGCGAGTTCCTCCGTCACCTGGTCGACGGGCTCGGAACCGTCGAACGCACTCGGCAGCAGGTTCGTCTCGAGGGTGTTCCACGCGGCGGTGTTCTTCGACACCGGCAGCGGCTTGGCGTAGTCGACCGCGTCGAGGAAGACCTGCAGGTCGGCATCGGGCATCGTCTTCGTGAAGGCGTCCTGCGTGCCGGTGTAGGCGGGGATGACGGCGCCCATGTCACCCTGCTGCTGCTGGGCGGGCTTGCTGGCCAGGTAGGCCTGGAGTGCCTGCGCGGCGGCCTTGTCCTTCGAGCCCTCCGCGACGACGTTCGAGACGCCGTGGATGACGGTCGCCTGCTCCTTGCCCTTCGGCAGCGGGTAGGCGACGACGTCCTTCTCGATGTCGCTGCCGATCAGCGCGGAGCGGAACCAGCTGCCGCCCTGGTACATCGCGACCTTGCCCGAGGTGAACCACTGGTCAGCGGTCGTGTCGGTCAGCTGCTTGATCGTCGGCGAGGCGCCGGACTTGATCAGGTCGGTCCAGAAGCCGATGCCCTCCTGCGCGGCCTTCGTGCCGTACTCCGACTCGTCCCCGTCGATGACGGAGCCGCCGGCCTGGAAGATCGTGTCGTAGTAGGTGGTCTGGCCGTCCATGCCCGCCGCGGCGCCGTACGCACCGTCCGACTTCAGCTTCTCGGAGAGCTCGGCACCGGTCTTCTGGAAGTCGTCCCAGGTCCAGTCCTTCGACGGCATGGCCACGCCGGCCTTCTCGAACAGGGCCTTGTTCATCCAGACGCCGATGGTGTCGAAGTCCTTCGGGACGCCGTACTGGGTGCCGTCGTACGTGTAGAGCTTGTTGAGCGCTGGCGAGTAGTTCTCCGGGTCGATCGCGCCGGACTTCACCTCGCCGGTGATCGGGGCGAGCTTGCCGTTCCCTGCGTACAGCTGGAAGTTCGGGCCGTTCATCCAGAAGAGGTCGGGGAGCGTGTTGCTCGAGCCCTGCGTCTGCAGCTTCGTGAAGTAGTTGGCGTACGGCGTGACGTCGACGTTCACCTTGATGTCGGGGTACTCCTCGTTGAACCCCTTGATGTTGGCCTTGATGGCCTTCACCTGGTTCTGGTCCCAGACGGCGTACGTCAGGTTCGCCTTGGTGTCCTTCGCGACCTCGCCCGAACCGGAGTCCGAGGACCCTGCGGAGGACTGGCTGCTGCATCCGGCGAGGAGCGCGACGGCGCTGACGGCGGCTGCGAGACCGAGCAGTGCGCGGCGGCGGCCGCGGCCCGGACGGGCGGTTGGAGCGGTCATCGGGTGGTCCTTTCGGGAACGTCGTCGCGGTCGGGAGTGGTCGCGAAGTGTCGGAGGGTGGCGTCGGGAAGGGGCGGCACGTCGATGGGGACGGAGCCGTTGCGGAGCGAGCGGGTGGCGAGCGCGCCGGCGGCGACGGCCGCACGGGCCGCGATCGGGGACAGGGTGGTCGGCTCCCCGAACGCCAGCGAGCGGAGGAACTCGGTCATGGTGAGCAGGTCGGCGTCGGCGTGGCCGTCCTCGACGCCGTCGATCGGGTATTCGACATCCCCGGCGACGTCCCAGTTGCGACGGTGGTTCCACACCTTGACCACGCCACCGCCGGTGTCCCCGATGTTCTCGAGGCGTCCGTGGGTGCCGATGACCGTGTAGTTCCGCCAGTAGTCGGGCGTGAAGTGGCACTGCTCGTAGCTGGCCTGCACGCCGTTCTCGAGGGTCATCATCACCATCGACACGTCCTCGACGTCGACGACGGGGTTGAGACCGGTCTGCTCCGCGGGCGGCCAGTTGTCGAACGAGAACCAGTCGGTCATGAGCTCGTCGCTGCGGTCGCGACGGTCGGTGACGTCTCCGTAGACCGAGAGCGACCCCATGCCGACGACGCGGCTGGTGTAGGCCCCGGCGAGGGCGTGCACGACGTCGAGGTCGTGGCTGGCCTTCTGCAGCAGGAGCGAGTTCACGCGGCTGCGGTCGGCGTGCCAGTCCTTGAAGTAGTAGTCGCCGCCGTTGCCGACGAAGTGGCGGACCCAGACGGCCTTGACCTCGCCGATCTCACCGCGTGCGATCACGTCGAGCATCAGGCGCACCACGGCCGCGTGGCGGAAGTTGTGGCCGACGTAGAGCGGGGTGCCGGTCTCGGCGGCGGTGTTGAGGACGGCGTCGGCGTCCTCGACCGTGATGGCGAGGGGCTTCTCGAGGTAGACGGCGATGCCGGCGCGGAGCAGGTCGATCGCGATCTCGGCGTGGGTCCAGTCCGGTGTGGTGACGATCGCGGCGTCGACGGCGTTCGGGGCACCGTCGGTCCCGATCAGGGCGCGGTGTCCGTCGACGACGGTGGCGTCCGGCCAGGCCTCGGCGGCTCGTCGCCGGCCGGATTCGGTGACGTCGGCGGCGGCCACGATCCGGGCGTCGACCCCGTCGGCGTCGAGTCCGGCGGCGGCGACGTGGTTCGCGATGTACGACCGCTGGCCGATGCCGACCACGCCGACTCGGAGTGTGCGCGTGCTCGTGATGCTCATCTCGCTCCCTTGCGTGATTGTGACGGCCATGATGCCAAATCGATCATGAATGCACAATATGCGCTCACGGATCGCTCACGGAAGCGTGATGCGAGGGTTTAACACGCCGGTAACGTGACCGCGCTCGGCCGGGAGGCGCACGGCGGGTTCCCGAGCGTCGGGCAGGCCCCGGGGGAGCCGGTCGCGGCGACGCACGTGGTCGCCGGACGTGCCGGTCAGTCCGCGACGACGAGCTCCGCGCCGGCGGCGGCCAGGTCCGCGGCGAACCGCGGCGGGACGTCCCGGTCGGTGACGAGCACGTCGATGCGGTCGAGCGGGCAGATCCGGGCGAAGGTCGAGCGCTCGATCTTCGTCGAGTCGGCGACCACGATCACCCTGCGGCCGACCGAGGCGAAGTGGCGGCTGACCTCGGCTTCGCCCTCGTGCATGGTGGTCGCGCCGTACTGCCCGGTCAGACCGTCGACGCCGAGGACGACGACGTCGAGGGCGAACTCGTCGAGCGTGTCCCGGACCAGCGGCCCGATCAGCTCGTACGACTGCCGACGGGCGACGCCGCCGGTGACGACGATCTTGACGTTCGCGCGGACGGACAGCTCGTACCCGATGTTCAGCGCGTTCGTGACGATCGTGATGCCGTACTCGCCGTCGGCTCGGATGAACCGCTCGCTCTTGCCGAGTTCCCGCGCCACCTCGGTCGTCGTCGTTCCGCCGTTGAGCCCGACCGTGTCCCCGGGGGCCACGAGCGCGGCCGTCGCCCGGGCGATCGCGGTCTTCGCCTCGGCCTGGCGGGCGATCTTGTACTGCAGCGGCAGCTCGTACCCGGCACCGAGGGCAGCGGCGCCGCCGTGGGTCCGGGTGACGAGACGCTGGTCGGCGAGCGTGGCGAGGTCGCGGCGGGCCGTCGCCGCGGAGATCCCGAGCTCGTCCCCGATCTCGGTGATCGAGACGTTGCCGCGGTCGCTCACCAGCTCGAGGAGGGCGTTGAGCCTCTGCTGCGGGGTCATGGCGTCATCCTACGGGCGCTCCTCCGCGGGCTCCATGATCGGAAATGACGTTTTGCACTTGCATCGAGCACGATCGATCGTCATGCTGGCCGATATCCGATCACCAAGGATCGGTCCGACCGGAAGGACACCATGTCCGACACCTTCGTGGGCGACGAGCTGGCATCGCAGCCGGCCTCCTGGCGCTCCGCCGCGGCACTGCTGCCCTCGTTCATCGACGTCCTCCCCCAGCCGGGCGAGCGCGTCGCCGTCATCGGCTGCGGCACGAGCTGGTTCATCGCGATGAGCTACGCCGTCGCCCGTGAGTCCGCGGGCCTCGGCCTGACCGACGCCTTCGCCGGCTCCGAGTACCCCGCCGGCCGCCAGTACGACCGCGTCGTCACCATCTCGCGCTCCGGCACCACCACCGAGATCATCGACCTCCTGCGCGCCCTGCCGGACCAGCGCACCGTCCTGATCACGGCCGTGCCGGACAGCCCGGCCGCAGCGGACGCCGGCGACGTCGTCGCGCTGCCGTTCGCGGACGAGCGCTCCGTCGTGCAGACCCGCTTCGCCACCACCGCGCTCGCCCTGCTCCGCGCATCCCTCGGCGACGACGTCGAGGCCCTCGCCGTCCAGGCCGAGACCGCGCTGACGCTGCCGATCGACGACCTGCTCGACGCCGAGCAGGTCACGTTCGTCGGCCGTGGCGCCGCCGTGGGCCTGACGTTCGAAGCCGCCCTGAAGACCCGGGAGGCCGCACAGTTCTGGGCCGAGTCGTACCCCGCGATGGACTACCGTCACGGGCCGATCGCGATCGCGCAGCCCGGCCGCCTGGTGTGGTCGCTCGGCCCGGTGCCGGACGGTCTGGCCGACGAGGTCGCCGCCACCGGAGCCCGCCTGGTGCACCACGACCTCGACCCGCTCGCCGGACTCGTCGTCGTGCACCGGTTCGCCGTCGCCCTGGCGGAGCGCCGCGGTCTCGACCCGGACCACCCCCGCTCGCTCACCCGTTCGGTCATCCTCACCTGATGACCGCGCGCGGGGCAGTGCTCGGGGTCGACGTCGGCGGCACGGGCATCAAGGCCCGACTGACCGCCGACGACGGACGGTTGCTCGGCGAGCAGCGCGTCCCGACCCCGCGTGACGACCCCGCTGCCGAGGCACTCGCCGTCGTCGTGGCCGAGCTCGCCGTGCACGCGCGCTCGGTCGCCCGACAGCACGGCGTGGCACTCGACGCCGTCGGCCTGGTCGTCCCCGGCGTGGTCGACGAGGACGGCGGCCGCTCGGTGCTGTCCGTGAACCTCGGCTGGCAGGACGTGCCGGTCCGCCAACGGGTCGCTGCGGCCCTCCGGGCGACGGGTACCGACGTGCCGCTCGCGTTCGGCCACGACGTGCGCGCCGGGGCCCTCGCCGAGGTGCAGGCCGGTGGGCTCGACCACGGCACGGTCGCGTTCGTCCCGGTCGGGACCGGGCTCGCGAGCGCCCTCGTCGTCGACGGTCGGGTCGTCAGTGGTGACGGCTGGGCCGGTGAGATCGGCCAGGTCCGCATCGCCCACGGTCCGCACGCGGGCCTCCGGGTCGAGGAGATCGCCTCGGCCGGTGCCGTCGCGCACCGGAGCGACGCACCGACCGCGCACGCCGCGATGCTCCGCGTCCAGGACGGCGAGCTCCTCGCCCGCCAGGTGTGGGACGACTGCGTCGACGTCCTCGCCGACGCCCTCGCCTGGCTGACGGCCGCCGCAGGGTGTCACACGCTGGTCATCGGCGGCGGACTCGCGCAGTCCGGTCCGCTGCTGCTCGACCCCCTCACCGCGGCGCTGAGCGACCGGCTGGTGGGCGTCCGGGTCCCGGCCCTCGTCGGCGCACGACACGGTGACGCCGCAGGCGCGATCGGTGCCGGTCTCCTCGCACGGGAGCTGCTGGGGCGCGACCTCCCCGCCCGTCACCAGCGCGTCGACGACGGCCCGACCGCGGTGTCGGCGTGACCACGCTCGTCCGCGCCCCCCGGGTGGTCACCGCGGAACTCGACCTGGTCGACGGCTGGATCGCGGTCAGCGACGGTCGGGTCGCCGCGGTCGGCACCGGACCGACACCGGCACACGACCGCGTTGTCGACGCCCCCGGCACCGTCGTCCCGGGCTTCGTCGACCTGCACGCGCACGGCGCGCTCGGCCACGACTTCGCCTCGTGCTCGGCCGACGAGGCCCGCGCTGCCGTCGCCCACCACGCCGGACGCGGCACCGCGCACCTGGTCGCGTCGATCGCGACCGGGACGGTCCCGGACACGGTCGCCGCGCTCCACCGGCTGCGCCCACTCGTCGTCGACGGCACGCTCGCCGGGCTGCACCTCGAGGGCCCCTGGCTCGCACCCGCCCGACGCGGTGCGCACGCGGTCGCCCTGCTGCACCCACCGACCCCCGCCGAGGTCGAACTCCTGGTCGACGCCGGAGGCGTGGCCCTCCGGGTGGTCACGCTCGCCCCCGAACTCCCCGGTGCGATCGAGACGATCCACCGTCTGGTCGACGCCGGCGTCGTCGCCGCGATCGGGCACACCGACGCCGACACCGAGCAGGTGCAGCGCGCGGTCGACGCCGGTGCGACCCTGGTCACCCACCTCTTCAACGGCATGCCGCCGCTGCACCACCGTGAGCCCGGTCCGGTCGGGGTCGCCCTGACGGACGAGCGCCTGACCGTGGAGTGCATCGTCGACGGCCACCATCTCGACCCGGTCGCCGTCGACCTGGTCCGCCGCGCCGCCGGTGACCGGCTGGTGTTCGTCTCGGACGCGATGGCCGCCACCGGCTGCGCCGACGGGCCGTACCGGATCGCCGGATCGGACGTCGTGGTCGACGGCGGGGTCGCGATGCTCGCCGACGGGTCATCGCTGGCCGGCAGCACGATCACCGTCGGTGACGCCGTCGCCCGGGTCCTCGCCGCTCGTCCCGACGACGCCGCTCGTCACGACGTCCGGGAGGCCGTGGCCGCCTCGTCCGTGCGCGCCGCCGCCCTGCTCGGCCTGCGTCCACCCCTCACCGTCGGTGCCGCCGCCGACCTCGTCGTCCTCGACCCGGAGGGCCGCCCCACCCCCCTGGAGGTCCCCGCGTGATCGTCGTCATCACCCCGAACCCCGCGGTCGACGTCACCTACCGCGTCGCCGAGCAGGTCGTCGGGGTCACCCAGCGCGTCCTGGACGTCGTCCGCCGTCCGGGCGGGAAGGGCGTCAACGTCGCCCGGGTGCTCGACGCCGCCGGCGTGCCGACGACCTCCGTCCTGCCGCTCGGCGGGACGAGCGGGGCGTGGGTCGCCGCCGCGCTGCAGCGGGACGGCCTCGCGACGGCCGCCGTGCCGGTCGCGGGTGACACCCGGACCACGGTCACCGTCGTCGACGACCACGTCCACCCGACGATGTACGGCGAACCCGGGCCGGCGGTGACGGCCGACGAATGGGCCGCCGTGACGGGTGCCGTGCGTACCGCGCTGGCGGCTGCGAGCGCCCTCGTGGTGTCCGGGTCCCTGCCCCGCGGGACCGACCCGAGCGTGGTCCGGCCCTGGATCCGCGGCGCGGTCGACGCCGGCCTGCTCGTCGTCGCCGACCTGTCGGGGCCGTCGTTGCTCGAGGCGGCCGCAGCCGGCGCCACGGTCTGCAAGCCGAACCGGGAGGAACTCCTCGACGCCACGGGCGCCCGGGACGAACGCTCCGGCGCCCTCGACCTGCTCGCACGCGGAGCCGGGGTCGTCGTCGTCTCCGCGGGCTCGGCGGGCATCACCGCGCACACGCCGGACGCGGTCGTGACCGTCCCCGCGGTGCCCGACGTGCACGGCAACCCGACCGGTGCCGGGGACGCCGCCACCGCCGGGCTCGTCCTCGCGCTGACCGCACCAGGCACCCGGACGGCCGCCGACGTCACCGTACCCGACGTGCTCCACCGTGCCCTGGTCTCCGCAGCCGCGTACGGCGCCGCCGCGGTGCTCCGCCCCGTCGCGGGCGAGGTCGACCTCGCCGCCGTCGACCGATTCACCACCCAGCTCGACCGAACCGGGAGCCCCACATGACCACCGCCCTCGCCCTCACCGGCCTCCTCGACTCCGCACGCACCGCCCGTCGTGGTGTCGGCGCGTTCAACGTCGTCCTGCTCGAGCACGCCGAGGCGATCGTCACCGGGGCCGAGCGGGCCGGCCTGCCCGTGGTGCTGCAGGTCAGCGAGAACTGCATCCGCTACCACGGCGGGCTGACGCCGATCGTGACCGCGACCCAGGCCGTCGCGCGGGCCGCCGACGTGGAGGTCCTCGTGCACCTGGACCACATCGAGGACACCGCACTGGTGCACGCGGGCATCGACCTCGGCGTCGACTCGATCATGTACGACGGGTCGCACCTGGACTACGACGCGAACGTCGACGCGACCCGGGCGCTGGCCGACCGGTGCCACGCGGCGGGCATCGCGATCGAAGCCGAGCTCGGCGAGGTCGGCGGCAAGGACGGCGTGCACGCTCCCGGGGTCCGCACCGACCCGTCCGACGCTGCCGCGTTCGTGGCGGCGACCGGGGTCGACGCCCTGGCGGTCGCCGTCGGCACGTCGCACGCGATGCAGACGCGCGAGGCGTCGGTCGACCGTGACCTCGTGGAGCGGCTGCGGGCCTCCGTCCCGGTGCCCCTGGTCCTGCACGGCTCGTCCGGGCTGTCCGACGACGAGCTGCGGGGCGCGGTCCGCGCGGGCATGACGAAGATCAACATCTCGACGCACCTGAACGGGCTGTTCACCCGGGCGCTGCGCGACGTGCTCGACGAACGACCGGACCTGGTCGACCCGCGCCGCTACGTCGCCGCGGGCCGGGACGCCGTCGCCGCCGAGACCGCCCGGCTGCTCACGCTGCTCGCCGGGTAGGTCGGGCGGTCGGGCCTGGCCGGGCACTGGCCGGGGTCACCCCCGGGTGTGGCTCGCCCAGATCGCCGACGTGCCCTTCCGGAGCACGACGTTCCCGTCCGACTGCATCCGGAGGGTGACGCCGGCTCCACCCTTCCGGCCCGTGCCGGTCGACCAGCGTGTTGCCCCGAGGGGCCCCGCGAGCACGAGGTCGCCGTTCGGCAGGAGCAGCAGGGACGACCCCGCACCACCGCCGGTCTTCTGGAAGAGGCGCGTGCTGCCGGAACTCGCGACGAGGAGCCCGTTCGACCGGACGCCGAAGCGCCGCGTCCCGCTCGCGTCCCGGATCGACTGCCCGGCGACGAGGGTGGCGCCGGGGACCAGCTGGTCGGTGCCCGGTGCGCCGTTGTGCCAGAGGAGCTTCCCGTCGCGGGCGGTCAGTCGTACGTCGCCGGCGTCGTCGACGGTCAGGCGGGCGCCGCCGGAGGTGGTCCGGGCCGACGTCGACCAGAGGACCGCACCGGACGGGGCGACGACGGCGAGTCGACCGGTCGCGTCGAGTCGCAGCCCGGCGCCCGCGGCCGTTCCGCTGCTCCGCCAGAGCCGTCGACCGTTGCCCCACTCGACGAGCGAGCCGTCGCCCTGCAGGTCGAGCCAGTACTGCCCGTACGGTGAGTGGATCGACGTCCCGGCGGGCACGGTCCGGCTCCCGGAGGCGATCGAGGTCGCGGTCGCCCCGGCTGCGGCGGCGGTCGTGGTCGGCGCCGTGCAGTCCGAGGCCTTCGGGAGCACGCGCCCCAGGGCCGACCAGTTCGGCGATCCGAGTCCGGTCGCCGCGTCCCAGCCGCGCGCTGCCCGCGCCGTGCCGTTGCCGCCGGTGACGACGTCGCGGAACGCCGCCGGGTTCCGGTAGAGCGCCTGGTGGACGTCACCGACGCCGGCGGCACACCCGCGGGCGGTCAACGCGACCGCGAGCTGGCCGGCGAGCACCGGGGAGGCCAGGCTGGTCCCGCCACCGAGCACGAACCCGTGTGCGGTCGACAGGTACACCCCGAGCCCCTTCGCCGGGTCGGCGAGTGCGGCGACGTCGGGCAGCAGGCGCTTCGTTCCGCTGATGCCCGTCCCGGTCTGCCACGCGGGCTTGGCGTAGGCGCTCGAGGTCCCGCCCCCGCCGGCACCCAGGGAGTTCGACCAGCCCGCCTCGGTCCAAGTGGTCCCCGTCTTCGTCACCGTCTTCGTGAGCGAGGTACCGCCGACGCCGACGACCGCGGGCGACGACGCCGGGTACGACACGTCGCGGATGGTCGTCGTCGGTCCGGTCGGGCAGCGCGCGCCGTCGTCCCCGGTGGCGGCGAAGACGGTGGCACCGGCAGCGACGATGCGCGCCAGGGCGGCGTCGAGTGCGGCTCGGGCCGCCGCCGGGGTCTGCGTCTCGCAACTGCCCCAGGAGATGCTCACCGCGGTGATGCCGGCGGTCCGCACCTCGTCCGCGATCCGGCTGTACGCGTCGTAGCTGCCTCGGAACGAGTTCTCCGTCACGTACACGCGCTGCCGTGCTCCCGGCGCGACGGCGAGCAGGGCCTGCTGGTCGAGGGCGACCTCGGTCTCACCCTGGGACCCGTCGCCGACGTGTGGGTCCGCTCCCGCGACCGCGATCTGGTCGAGCGCCGGCAGTGGACGCCCCGTCGCTGCGGCGGAGGCGCTGAGGTCGTTGCGGTCCCACCCGGAGAACTGCACGGTGGCGATCGTCGCGCCGGCCCCCGCCGTGGCCGAGCCCGAGGACCGGTACGCGCCGGCGAGGTCGGCGGGCGCGTACCCGGCGGGGACGGCCGCGTGGGCGAGCGCCGGGCGGGCGTCGAGCCCGAGCACCGAGACGACGGACCCGCCGAAGGACCGCGGCAGCGCCGGCTCCGCGGTCGGGTGCATGCCGTCACCGGTGCCGACCAGGCTCACGTGGAACAGGGCCTCGGCATGGGCAGCGGTGCCGTGCGCCTCGACCTCCCACGTGTCCGAGTCGGTCACGGTGAAGCCGGCGCCGGTCAGGACCGATCGTGCGCGTGACCGGGCGTCGTCGACGGGGGCCACGGCCTCCACGGCGTCCGCGCGCTGGGCGGCGCTGTCCCCGGTGGTCGCCACGGGCAGGGCGGCGAGCGCGGCCGGGTCGACCGGCCGGAGCACCAGCGTCAAGTCGACGGGGGTGTCACCCGGGGTCGCGCCGACCGTGGGGTCGGTGGGTGCGGGGACGCCACCGGCGGCCGACGCAACGGTCGCGGGCGCAGCGGTCGCGGGCGCAGCGGTCGCGCTGGCAGCGGCCGATGCCTGCGCCGGCAGGCCCGTGCCGGTGACGGCGAGCGCCGCGACCACGGCGGACACGGCGAGGAGGGTCGGGGTGGCGCGTGACATCGGCGATCGCTTCCGGGATCCGAGACGACGACCGTCCCTGGCCGCCGGTCCGGCAGGTTCCGGACGGTGCACGCTACCCCGCCGCTCGACACCCGCCGCAGCCCCAGTTCCGGGGCCGGGTCAGCAGAGCGGGACGTTCACCGCGAGACCGCCCATCGCGGTCTCCTTGTACTTGTGCGACATGTCCGCGCCGGTCTGGCGCATGGTCTCGACGACCTGGTCGAGCGAGACGTGGTGCACGCCGTCACCGCGGAGCGCCATCCGGGCGGCGTTCACGGCCTTGTTCGCCGCGATCGCGTTCCGCTCGATGCACGGGATCTGCACCAGACCACCGATCGGGTCGCACGTCAGACCGAGGTTGTGCTCCATCGCGATCTCGGCCGCGTTCTCGACCTGCTCGGGCGTCCCGCCGAGCAGTTCGGCGAGTCCGGCGGCGGCCATCGAGGCGGCCGAGCCGACCTCGCCCTGGCAGCCGACCTCCGCACCGGAGATGGACGCCCGCTCCTTGTAGATCGAGCCGACGGCGCCCGCGGTCAGCAGGAAGCGGACGATCGCGTCGTCCCGTCGGTCGGGTGTGATCGTCGGCACGTAGGTGAGCGCGTAGAAGAGGACCGCGGGGATGATCCCGGCTGCACCGTTCGTCGGGGCGGTGACGACACGGCCCCCCGAGGCGTTCTCCTCGTTCACGGCCATGGCGGTGAGGTTCGTCCACTCCATCGCGAAGAGCGGGTCGTGCCCGGGGTCGTCACGGGTCAGCTGCTCGAACCAGTCGGCGGCTCGGCGTCGGACCTCCAGCCCGCCCGGCAGGGTGCCGGTGCGACGGACGCTGCGGTCGACGCAGTCCTCCATCACGGCGTGGATGCGGAGGAGTCGGTCCCGCACCTCGGCCTCGGGGCGGGTGGTCGACTCGTTGGCCAGGGCGACACCGCTGACCGGGAGGCCCGTGGTCGCGCAGGCCGCCAGCAGCTCGGCTCCGCTGGAGAACGGGTGGGGCACCGCGTCGGTCTCGACCGGGATCGCGGTGCCGGCGACGTCTTCGCCCGGCTCCTCGTCGCCGTCGCGGGCGATGAACCCGCCGCCGATCGAGTAGTAGGTCTCCACGGCGGTCTCGGTGCCGGTGGCGTCGAAGGTCCGCAGGCGCATGGCGTTCGGGTGCCGGGGCAGCATGGTCAGCGGGTGCAGGACGATGTCGGTCAGCCGGAACGCGACCGTCGGGCCGCCCGCCAGTGTCAGGAGACCGCTGGACTCGAGGCCCTCGAGCGCGGCGGTCAGGACGTCGGGATCGACGTCCTCCGGCCGGTGTCCCATCAGGCCGATCGCGACGGCGCCGAGCGTCCCGTGCCCGTGTCCGGTCGAGGCGAGTGAGCCGTACAGGTCGACCCGGATGCTCGTGACCGGCAGTCCGACGACGCGTTCGGCGAAGTCGACGCCGGCGCGCATCGGGCCCACCGTGTGGGAACTCGACGGCCCCACACCGATGCTGAACAGATCGAAGACGGAGACCGGCACGCCGTCACCCTACGCCGTCCGGACGGGAGGCTCAGTGGCCTGGTCGGGCCTGCCACCGGTTGACCAGGCCACGACGACCCCGAGCGCGACCAGCCCGAGCCCGATCAGCAGGTGCGCCGGGGAGGCGCCGTGTCCGGAACCGCCCGGGTGTCTCGTCCCGCTGCTCGTCGCCGTCGGGATCAGGGCCCGCCAAGCCAGTGGTCGATCCGGTGGTGATCCGGGCTGAACCCGTTCGCGACCCCCCAGAGCACCGCCTGGGTGCGACTGTCGGACCCGATCTTGCGGTAGACGGAACGGATGTGTGACTTCACGGTGTTCGGGCTGAGGTAGGTCAGCTGAGCGACCTCCGCGTTGCTCTTGCCCTGCGTGATGAGCGCGAGGACCTCGGACTCGCGATCGGTGATACCGACGCCCTTGCCCGGCCAATCCAGGCCGTCGGCGCTCGGGGCGCGACGTCCGGCGCGGCTGACCACGACCTCGCCGGCAGCGATCCGCTCGAGCGCGTCCACCAGGTCGGCGGCACCCAGCGTCTTCGACAGGTACCCGTGCACCCCCTCCGCGAGCGCAGCGTCGACGAGCTCCTGTTGTGAGTTCCAGGTGTAGACGACGACGTGCCGTGCTCGTGGGTTCGCGACGAGTGCGGCGATCTCGAGCTGGTCGGACTCCGGCTGCGCGAACGAGTCGTAGAGCACGATGTCGATCGAGTCGTCGAGCTCTGCGTTGGCGTCGATCTCGGCCACGACGATCCGGTCGCGGTGCGCGTCGAACATGTGCGCGAGGCCCTTGAGGACGACGTCGTAGTCGTCGACGAGCGTCACGAGGAGCGGAGTGGTGGGAGCGTCGACCGGCATGGGGCCACCTTTCCACCCCAAGGGGTGAGACGGAACACCCTTGGGGGTGGAAGGGTTGTCGACGTCACCCGATCGGGTGACGGACGCGCTCGGCCCCTTCTACCGGTCGTGCAGAACGCACCAAGGAGTCAGCCCATGCTCGGTCTCATCCTCAGCCTCATCATCGTCGGCCTCATCGCCGGCGCACTCGCCCGTCTCATCGTCCCCGGTAAGCAGGACATCAGCCTCGTGATGACGATCGTGCTCGGCATCATCGGCTCGTTCGTCGGTGGCTTCCTCGGCTTCCTGGTCTTCCAGCACGACCCGATGGACGGCTTCTTCCAGCCAGCCGGCATCATCGGCTCCATCATCGGCGCGATCATCGTGCTGCTCGTCTACACGCGCTTCGCTGGTGGCCGCAGCCGCCGCTGAGCGCCTGAACGACGAACAGGGTCCGGATGCAACGCGTCCGGACCCTGTTCGTCGTTCCCGTCCCGGCCTCCCGACGCCGGGAGATGTCGACAGGAGCCGCCTCCTGACTTCCCGGCGCGTCCACATGGCGGGACGGACCCGCGGGAGCGGGCGGGATCAGCGCCGCTTGCCCTGCGTCGGCATCACGATCCAGAGCACGACGTAGGCGATCCAGAGCGGTCCGGGGAACAGGCTGAGGATGACCCAGAGGACCCGGACGCCGGTGCGGGACCAGCCGAAGCGGTCCGCGATGCCGGCGCAGACGCCGGCGAGCAGGCGGCCGGCACGGGGGCGGTGCAGTGTGTTCGTCATGTCCTCGACGCTACGGGTCGAGGCTGCGCGGCGACATCCGGCCAGGCCCCCACTCCGGGGTGAGGACAACCCCACCGAGACGGGACGAGCCCGCCGGACGGTGGTCGGGCCTCCCGGCCGGTCCGGCCCGCCGTCCTACGGGAGCAGGACGATCTTGCCGCGGGTGTGGCGCTCCTCGAGCTGGGCGTAAGCGTCCTGCACCGCGTCGAGCGGGAAGGTGGCGGCGATCGGGACCTCGACCGAACCGTCCGCGACCATGTTCGCCAGTGCCGACAGGATCTCGGGGTCGGCGGTGTCGGCGCTGCCGGACGCCTTGGCGCCGACCTCGGCCGCGGCCGCGAAGGCGATCGTCGTCTCGATCCGGTCGGTGGGCACGCCGAGGGTGATGCCGAGGTGCACGTACTCGGCGCCGAACGTGTCGATGACGGCGTCGATGCCGTTCGTGGCGAGCTCGCGGATGCGGTCCTCGAGCCCGTCGCCGTACGCGACCGGGCGGGCGTTCTTGGACCGCAGCCAGTCGTGGTTCGACTCGGAGGCGATCGCGATGACGTCGACGCCCTCGTTGGTCAGCAGCTGCGTGACGAACGAGCCGACGCCGCCGGCGGCACCGGACACGACGACGGTCTCGCCGGCTCGCGGGTCGACGGCGCGGACGGCGGCGGCAGCGGTGGTCGCGGCGACGTCCAGGCCACCGGCGGCCTCCCACGAGAGCAGACGGGGCTTCGGGACGAGCTGCCCGGCGGGGACGGAGACGTACTCCGCCTGGCTCGAGCGCTCCCACGACCAGCCGAGGACCTCGTCGCCCTCCTCGAACCCGTCGACGTCGAGGCCGATCGCGGCGACCGTGCCAGCGAGGTCGGTGCCCTGGCCGGAGGGCAGCTTCTCGGGGTCGTGGTCGTCGACGACGCCCTGGCGGATGGCGGACTCACCGGGGTTGATGCCGGCGGCGCGGACCTTCACGATCACGCGGCCGGGAGCGACCTCGGGGACGGGGACCTCGGCGACGTGCAGGACGGAACGGTCGCCCCACTCCTCGAAGCGGACGGCGCGCATGGTGTCAGGGAGAGCAGTCATCCCCGGTCACGGTACGCCAGGCCGGCGACGGACGCCGCACTCCTCGCGGACGGATCCGTGATGGACCGCTCCATCGCTGCCACGTGGGACACTGACGACATGCCCATCCTCCACAAGGACATGCAGCTCTGCATCTCGCTCGCCGCCCGTCCGAGCAACATCGGCACCCGGTTCCACAACTTCCTCTACGACGAACTCGGGCTGGACTACGTCTACAAGGCGTTCACCACGACGGACCTGCCCGGGGCGGTCGCGGGCATCCGGGCGCTCGGCATCCGCGGGTGCTCGGTGTCGATGCCGTTCAAGGAGGACGTGATCCCCCTCGTCGACGAACTCGAGGAGTCCGCGGCCGCGATCCGTTCGGTCAACACGATCGTCAACGACGCCGGGGTCCTCACCGCGTCGAACACCGACTACGAGGCCGTCGCCGCGCTGCTCGACTCGCACGGGGTCGACCGTGACGCCCGCGTGCTCCTGCGGGGCTCCGGCGGCATGGCGAAGGCGGTCACGGCGGCCTTCCGCGGTGCCGGGTTCGAGCACCTCACCGTCGTCGCCCGCAACGAGGCGACCGGCAGCGCCCTCGCGGACCAGTACGGGTACACGTGGGTGGGCGCCGAGGAGCAGGCCGGGGACGCCGACGTGCTCGTCAACGTCACCCCGCTCGGCATGCGCGGCGACCAGGAGGCCGCACTGTCGTTCGCCCCGGACCGCATCACCGCCGTGGGCACCGTCTTCGACGTGGTCGCGTTCCCCTCCGAGACCCCGCTCGTCCGGGCCGGCCGCGACGCCGGTGCGCACGTGATCACGGGCGCGGAGGTCATCGCCCTGCAGGCGGCACGCCAGTTCGAGCGGTACACGGGCGTCGCCCTGACCGCCGACCAGGTCGCACGCGCGAGCGCGTTCTCCCGCGAGGAGTAGGCGGGCGCGGCGGCGGCGAGACGCCGCCGAGTGCGCCGGACACCGCCGAGTTCGCACGACGCCGCCGACTTGGGCGGCGTTTCGCACGTTGGGCGGCGTTTCGCGTCGATGGGGGCGTCGCGACCGGGAGGCACGTGGCGGGCCCGCACCGCGCCTCCCGTCCGCCGCGGACCGGCCCGCTACCGCGGCGAGACGCCGCCGAGTGCGCCAGACACTACCGATTCTGGCGGCGTCTCACACGGACCGCGGCGTCTCGCGCTGAGCGCGGCGTCTCGCGGAGGGCTCAGTGGCTGCGCGCGCGACCGGCCGCGACCCAGCCGAGGCGGCGTGCCGTCTCGTGGTTGCGGAACCAGATGCCGGGCTGTGCGAGGAAGCCGGGAACGAGCGTCCCCGGGCCCTTCACGGGGTTCTCCCGCAGGGTGACACGGCAGCCGCGGGGGTGCGGTTCGACCTCGACCTCGACGCGGGCCTCCCCAACCGGCCAGCCGCGCGCCTGGATCACCATGCGTCGGGGCTCGTCGTACTCCAGGACGCTCGTCGTGTCGTTGATCACGAGCGGCCAGACGCCGAACGAGTGGTGCAGCTTCGTGCCGACCGCGGGCCAGCCGGGGTCCTCGCCGCGCATCCGGGACGCGCCGACCACCCACGTGGGGTAGAGCCAGCCGTCGCGGAGGACGTCGAAGACCTCCTCGGGCGTGCAGTGGATGATCCGGACGTTCTTCGCCATGTCAGCTCCTCGGTGCCAGGTCGACGTCCACCGGCAACCCGTAGGTGTGTCGGAGGGCGCTCTTCGCCGCGTGCCAGCCTGCCATGCCGTGCACCCCGGGACCGGGAGCCGCGGACTGCGACGCCAGGTACATCCCGCCGCCCATCCGCCACGGGTCACTCGAGAGCACGGGCCGCTTCACCAGCTGCCAGAAGCTCGCGGCACCGGCGGCGATGTCCCCGCCGGAGTAGTTCGGGTTGTACTGCTCCATGTCCTCGGCGGTCCGGCTGTTCGTCGCGACGATGGTGTCGCGGAAGCCCGGGGCGAACCGTTCGATCTGACGGATGACGGACTCCTGGTGGTCGACCGTCGAGCCGGCGGGGACGTGGGCGTACGCCCAGAAGACGTGTCCGCCCGCGGGGGCCCGGCTCGGGTCGACGACGGTCGGCTCGGAGCCCAGGACGTAGGGGCGGTCGGGGTCCTGACCGCGGGCGACCTGCGCCTCGGCCTCGGCGATCTCGGCGCGGGTGCCGCCGATGTGCACGGTGCCGGCGCGGTGGAGCTCGGGGTTCGTCCACGGCACCGGCTCGGACAGCGCGAAGTCCACCTTGGCCGCCGCGTTGCCGAACCGGAAGTGCCGCAGGGCACCGCGCTTCGGTGCGGGCAGCTGGTTGCCGGCGATCCGGAGCATGGACGGGACGCTCGTGTCGAAGAACACGGCCTTGGCCGGGGTGAGGTCGCCGAGGGAGTGGACCTCCCGCCCGGTCTCGATCGTGCCGCCGTGTGCGACCAGGTCGGCGGCGAGCGCGTCGACGATCGCCTGGCTGCCGCCGATCGGCACCGGCCAACCGCGGGCGTGCGCGTACACGCCGAGCGACAGCGCTGCGGCCGCGGTGGCGAGCGAGGGCATGTGCTGGATGGAGTGCGCCGCGACACCGCTGATCATGGCCGGGGCGACGTCGTCGCGGAAGCGCAGGTTCCACGCGCGGGAGCCCTGCTCGAGCGCACGGAGGCCGAACCGGGCGACGGTGACCGGGTGCCGCGGGACGTGCAGGAGGGCGTCCGTGGCGAAGTCGGAGACCTCGTCGGCGTGCGACACCAGTGGGGCCATCAGCTGCCGGTACGCACGGCCGTCGACTCCGAGCGCGTCGGCGGTGCGGTCGAGGTCCTGGTACGCGATGCCGGCACGGCCGCCGTCGAGCGGGTGACCGTACTGCACCTCGGGCAGCCGGAGCTCGATGCGCCGTTCCATCCCGAACGCCCGGAAGAACTCGGACTGCAGTGCCATCGGGTGCACCGCGGAGCAGACGTCGTGCAGGTACCCGGGAAGCGTGAGCTCCTTGGTCCGGGCCCCGCCGCCGATCGTGTCGTTCCGCTCGACGACCTCGACACTGAGGCCGGCCCGAGCGAGGGTGACCGCTGCGGCCAGCCCGTTCGGTCCGGCTCCGACGACCACCGCATCAACCATGCGGGCGAGCCTACGGAGCGACGGCTGGACACGGGTCGAGGCCCGCGTCCGGAACCGTGCGCGCGGTCAGCTCGTGGTGGTGTCCGCCTCGGCCGGGTCGGTGCCGTCGTCCGGTCCGTCCGCGTCCGGCTCGTCCGCGCCGACCGCGGTGCCGGATCCGACCCGGTGCTCGGCGACGAGGGTCGCGAAGTCCTCGTCGAGGAGCTGCTGCAGCCGTTCGTCGCGCCCGACCTCGTAGTCGTCCGCGGGCCGCTGGGCCCAGCCGAGACGGCCGACGACGGTCGTGCCGATGTCGTCCCACGCGCGGGCACGGGCGGCGAGGACGATGCCGTCGACGAAGTGCTGGTCGTCCCGGCGGGCGTCGAGGCGCCTGGCGAGTTCCTCGTACGTGGCCTCGCGGGTGCGGAGCTTGAGGTCGTCACCGCGCCGGTAGTCGTGCTGGTGCTGCGAGCGCCCGCCCTGCTTGCTCGACCGGACCCGGATCTCCCGCATCCGTTCGGCGTCGCCGCGCTGCTCCTCGGCCATCCGGTGCAGTTCCTGACGCGCGGCGTCGGCGATCAGGGCGTGGTCGAAGTACCCCTGGTCGCGCAAAGCGTTGGTGATGATGCGGTTCGCCACGGCGACGGTCACCGCTGCCCTGGCGATGAGGAACCCCTCGTCCACCGCGCGCTTCAGCTCGACCTGGCTGACGGGCCGATCGCGCACGTCGGGCTTGCGTCGTCCGAACAGTGCCATGCGTCGACGATACCGGCGACCGACGACGGTCCGCCTGGAGACGGAGACGGATCACCGCCTGGAGGGACGACGGCGGGTCCTGACGCGGGCAGCACCGGACGGGAGGCGCGGCACCCGCTGGCACCGGGCCTCCCGACCGTGACGTGGTTCCCTCCGTGACGTGGTTCCCTCCGTCGAGACGCGTCCCTCGACGCACATCGCGCCCCGTCGGAACGGGACGCGATGTGCGTGCGGGGGGCGACCGACAGGGCCGCCGGTGGACAGGCGCGGTGCGGTCAGGCCGCCCCGTGGCTGGCGCGGCTGCGGCGCGACAGCGAGTCGATGATGACCGCGAGCAGCAGGACGGCTCCGGTGATCATGTAGCGGATCGACGAGTCGAGGCTGAGCAGGGTGAGCCCGTTCGAGATCGACTGGATCACGATGATGCCGAGCAGCGCCGACCACGCGCTGCCGCGTCCGCCGAAGAGGCTCGTCCCGCCGATGACCGCCGCCGCGATCGCGTTGAGGTTCGTGTCCCCGGCACCGGAGGACAGGCTGGCCGAGTTGAGCCGAGCGGCAGCCAGGATGCCGCCGATCGTGGCGAACAGCGACGTGAGCATGAACACCGAGATGTAGATGCGGTTCACCCGGATCCCGGAGCGGCGTGCGGCCTCGACGTTGCCGCCGACCGCGAAGACCGAGCGGCCCCAGCGGGTGCGCTTGAGCAGGAAGTTCATCAGCACGACGAGCACCACGAAGAACACGAACGACGTGCCGGTGCCGAAGTCCCGCGACAGGTACCAGACCATCACCGCGAGCCCGATGAACAGGGCGGCGGACTTCGCGATCGTCAGGGACATCGCGCCGGTGGACAGGCCGGCACGGCGACGACGACCGGCGCGACGGACCTCGGTGACGAACAGTCCGCCGGCGGCGACCGCGGCGAGCACGTACGCCAGCCACGGCGGCAGGTACGACGCCGAGGCGAACTGCACGATCGGCGACGTGTAGGGCAGGTTGATCGAGCCGTTCGGGCCGAGGATGAGCAGCTGCAGGCCCAGGAACCCGAGCAGACCGGCCAGGGTGATGACGAAGCTCGGGACACCGAAGCGGGTGAAGAGCAGACCGTAGAGCAGGCCGGCTGCCGCGCCGACCGCCAGTGCGACGACGATGACGAGCCACAGCGGCCAGCCGAGGGACGTCAGCCCCTGACCGAGGATCGCCGCCGCCAGTCCGCTGACGCTGCCGACGGACAGGTCGATCTCGCCGAGGAGCAGGACGAGGACGATGCCGATCGCGATGGTGCCGACCGCGGCACACTGCAGGGCGAGGTTGACCAGGTTGCCCGGGGACAGGAAGTCGGGCGACAGCGCCTGGAACACCGCCCAGATCACGATGAGGCCGACCACGACCGGCAGGGAGCCGATGTCGCCGCCCCGGACCCGCCGGACGAACGCCTTCGCGGCGCCGCCGAGGCCCTGGTCGCGGAGCAGCCGCTCGTCCTGCAGGTCGGCCGCCGACGGGGTCGGGGTCGATGCGGTGAGGGTCTCGTCGGTCTTGCTCATGCGCTGGTCTCCTGCTCGGTCCGGGCCGCGGCACGACGGGTGACGGCGTTGTCGGTCGCGCCGGTGATGGCCGCGATGATCTCCTCGTAGGAGACGTCGTCGATGCGGAAGGTGCCGTTGTTCCGACCGAGCCGCAGCACCGCGACCCGGTCGGCGACGGCCTGCACGTCGGCGAGGTTGTGGCTGATGAGGACGACGCCGAGGCCGCGCTCACGGAGGCGCTCGACGAGGTTGAGGACCTCGGCGGTCTGCGCGACGCCGAGCGCCGCGGTCGGTTCGTCGAGGATGACGACCTGCGGGTCACCGATCAGGGACCGGGCGATCGCGACGGTCTGCCGCTGCCCACCGGACAGCGACGCGATCGGGATGCGGACGGACGGGATCCGCGCGGCGAGCTGCTGCAGGAGCTCCCACGAGCGGCGTTCCATCTCCTCCTCGTCGAGGAAGGGATTGGCGATCTCCCGACCGAGGTACAGGTTCGACACCACGTCGAGGTTGTCGGCGAGGGCGAGGTCCTGGAAGACCGTGGCGATGCCGAGCGACTGGGCCGCTGCCGGGTTCGGGACGGTGACCTCGTCGCCGTTGAAGGTGATCGTGCCACCGTCCGGCGTGTAGACCCCGGCGAGGATCTTCACGAACGTCGACTTGCCGGCGCCGTTGTCGCCGACGATGGCGACGACTTCACCCGGGTAGACGTCGAAGTCGATGTCGCTGAGGGCCTGGACGGCACCGAACCGCTTGTCGATGCCGCGGAGGGACATCACGGGTTCGGTGGTGGGGTGTGCTGCTGGGGGCTCGATGCTCACGGTGTCGTCCTCGATCGAAAGTGCGTGAGGGCCGCCCGGTCCGATCGGACCGGGCGGCCGGGGGTGTTCCTTACTCGATGCCGTTCTTCGAGCAGGCGCTCGCGTACTGCGAGGTGCACACCTGCGCGACCTTGTAGAGGCCGTCCTTGATGACGGTGTCCTGCACGTTGTCGGTGGTCACGGCGACCGGGTCGAGGAGGGTGGACTGCACGCTCGCGCCGCCCGCCGTCTTCGTGGTGGTGTCGCCCTTCGGGGTCTCACCCTTGGCGAACTGGATGGCCAGGTCGGCCGCCTTCGACGCCTCGGGCTTGAACGCCTTGTAGACGGTCATGTACTGCTCGCCCGAGAGGATGCGCTGGATGCCGGCGAGGGACGCGTCCTGGCCGGTGACGGGCGGGAGCTCGGAGACGCCGGCCGACTTCAGGGCCGCGATGACGCCGCCGCCGGTGTCGTCGTTGGCGGCGTAGACGCCGGTGATCTTGTCCGCGCCGAGCTTGCTGATCTGCCCGGCGGCCCAGTCCTGTGCCTTGGCGGGGTCCCATCCGGGGGTGTCGTACTCGGCGAGGACCTTGTACCCGCTGTCGTCGATCGCCTTGTGGGCACCGGCCTTGAACTGCGAGGCGTTGTTGTCCGTCGGCGAACCGTTCACCATGATGATGCCCGAGCCTTCGGGGACGTTCTTCGCCTTGAGGGCCTTGACGAGCGCCTCGCCCTGCAGCTGGCCGACCTTCTCGTTGTCGAACGAGATGTAGTAGCTGAGGTCGGGGCTGTTGATCAGCCGGTCGTAGGAGATGACCGGCACCTTCTTGGCCTTGGCCTGCTGCACGATCGATGCCGCTGCTTCGCCGTCGAACGGGTCGAGGACCAGGACCTTGACGCCCTGCGTGAGCATCGACTGCGCCTGCTGCAGCTGCTTGGACGCGTCACCGTCGGCGTTCGCGTAGACGACGGAGCATCCGCTGCACTGCTTCTTCACCTCGGCGGTGAAGAGCGGGCGGTCGGCGCTGGCGTAGCGGGCCGTGACGGAGTCGGGCAGGAGCAGGCCGATCTTGGCCGTGGAGGCGTCGCCCCCGCCGCCGCCGGAACCCGTCCCCGCGTCGGCTCCGTTCGAACAGCCCGCCAGGGTGGTGATCGCGAGCAGGAGGGCGCCGACGCCCAGCATGGCTCGTGTGGTGGCTTTCTTCATCGAAATGTCCTCCAACAGGTGGACCGCCCACGTTGGCGGTGACCTGAGTGTGCCAGCGGCGGTTCTTGGCTGCAAGAGTTGAACGCAAGGGTGCGGTGCCGTGACGAAATCGTTATCAAGTCACCGCGAGTGGCGAACGTCCACCGCTTCGATCGCGACCGCCAACGCCCCGGTCACCGCGGCCTTCTCGCCGAGTTGGCCCTGCACGACGTCCGGGGTGCCGTCCGCGTCGACGATGAGCATCGACTCGAGGGCGTGCCGCATCGGGCCGAGGAGCAGCTCCCCGGCACGGGCGAACTCCCCGGTCACCACGAGCCGCTCCGGGTCGAGCACGTTGCACAGCCCCACCGCCGCCGTGCCGATCGCCCGGCCGGCGTCCGCGATCGCCCGGATGCACACCGGGTCGCCCGACATCGCACGGAGGATCAGGTCGGCCGTCTTCAGGGTGCCGACCTCGTCGCGGACGCCCTCGAGCACCGCGGGGGCACCGGCCACCGCCTCCAGGCAGCCGCGGTTGCCGCAGCGGCAGATCGGGCCGTGCGGGACGACGGGCGTGTGCCCGAACTCCCCCGCGACGCCGTGGTGCCCGCGGAACAACCGTCCGTCCAGGATCAGACCGGCCCCGATGCCGTTGCCGACGTCCAGCGTGATCACCGTGTCCCGCCCTCGGGCCGCCCCGCTCCGGTGCTCCGCGAGCGCCGACAGGTTCGCCGAGTTGTCGACCTGCACGGGCTTGCCGACCCGCCGCTCGAGCGACTGCCCGATCGGCAGACCGTCCCAGCCGCGGAGGATGCCACCACGGGCGGTCATGCCGGTCCGCCGGTCGATCGGCGCCGCGACGGCCAGACCGACGGCCAGCACCTCGTCCATCGACGACTCCACCGACTCGGCCATGTCCATCACGAGCAGCGCGGTCTTGTCGAGCTCGGCGTCGGCCCGGTGGTCGCGGGCCAGGGGCATGTGCCGCTCGGCCAGGACGGTCCCGTTGAGGTCGGACAGCGCCAACCGCAGGTGCCGGGGCGAGACGTGCACGCCGGCGACCAGACCGAGACCGTGCGGTAACGTCACCCGCAGTGCCCGGCGCCCGCTCGAGGTGCTCGGCGTCGCGTGCAGGGCGCCGGTGGCGACGAGTTCCTTGACGATGTTCGACACGGTCGCGGGGCTGAGGCCGGTCGCGCCGGCCAGCTCGACCTGCGTCAGGCCGCCGTGCCGCTTGACCGCCGCCACGACTCGACCCCGGTTGGCTTCACGCAGTGAAGCTTGGCTGCCCGGACTCCGTCGTGGCTCTGACACGGGGACAGCGTAACGGGCGGCCCGTCACGGCCGGCTCGTGACGAACGGGAGGCGCGGTGCCCGCTGGCACCGCGCCTCCCGTTCGTTCGTGGTCGCGTCGCGACCTAGGGCTTCGTGATGAAGCCCTCCTTCACCATCCACTCGAACGCCACGTCCGCGGGCTCGCGCCCCTCGACGTCGACCTGTCGGTTGAGTTCCTGCAGCACCGCGTCGGTGAGCTTCGGCGAGATCTGGTCGTAGATGCCCTCGAGCTGCGGGTACTCCTGGAGCGCCGAGCTCGACAGCACCGGCGCGACGTTGTACGCGGGGAAGAACCCGCGGTCGTCCTGCAGGACCGTCAGCCCGAGTGACTTGATGCGGCCGTCGGTGGTGAACACCTCGCCGAAGTTGCACGTGCCGCGGTCGGTCGCCGTGTAGACGGTGCCCGTGTCGAGGATGTCGACGTTCTTCTTCGCGATGGCGTTGTCGCCCGAACCGCCGAGGTCCAGTCCGTACTTCTCGAGCATCGGCTTGAAGCCGTCCGCGCGGGAGTTGAACTCGGACTCGACGCAGAACGTGCGCTCGTCGGCGGGCAGGTCGGCGATCTGCGAGAGCTTCGTGATGCCGTCGAGGTCCTTCACCGCCTCGTCACGCACCGCGAATGCGTACGTGTTGTTCATCGGCGCCGGGGGGAGCCAGGTCAGCCCGTTGCCGGCGTCCTCGTCCTTGACCGCCTGCCACTGCTCGGTCTTGTCCGGGATGCCCTTCTTGTGCCCCATGAAGGTCAGCCACGCGGTACCGGTGTACTCGTACGTCAGGTCGGCGTCGTGCGAGGTCATCAGCTGCCGGACGGCCACCGAACCGGGCACGTTCGTCTCGTCCGTGACGTCGAAGCCGGCGGCGGAGGCGGCGAGGACCGCGATCTTGCCGAGGACGAGCTGCTCGGTGAAGTTCTTCGACGTGACGGTGAGCGCCGCGCCCTCCGGCAGGTCGTCGATGTGCTTGATCGTGCCGGGCGCTGCGGCCGGCACGAACGACGCCGCCGGCTGCAGACCGCATCCGGCCAGGAGGCTCGTGGTCACGCCCGCCAGTGCGGCTGCGGCCAGCAGACGGCGGGCTCGGCGGCCCGGGGTGCGCGTGCGGCGGGTCATCGGAGTCCCTTCGGTCGGGCGAACGTCTCGACGATGCGGCCGAGCCAGTCGATGGAGAGGGCGAGGAGCGCGATGAGGAGCGCCCCGGAGACGAGGACCTTCGGCAGGAACAGGTTCACGCCGGTGGTGATGAGCAGTCCGAGGCCCCCGGCGCCGATGAACGTGGCCAGGGCCGCGGACCCGACCAGGAGCACGAGCGCGGTGCGGATGCCCGCGAGCATGACGGGCACGGCGAGCGGCAGTTCCACCTTGAGCAGGACGGCGGCGGCGCTCATGCCCATGCCCCGGCCGGCCTCGACGAGCCGGGCGTCGACGCTCTCGATGCCGATGATCGTGTTCCGGAGCACCGGCAGGATCGCGTAGAGCACGAGGGCGACCACCGCGGCCCAGAACGTGAACCCGAGCCAGAACGCGAGGAGCACGATCAGGCCGACTGCAGGTGCGGCCTGGCCGAAGTTGGCGACCGCCAGGATCGCCCCGCTCGCCTTCCGCAGGGGCCCGCGGGTGAGCGCGATGCCGAGCGGGATGGCGACGACGAGCACGATGACGGTCGACATGAGGGTGAGCATGAGGTGCTGCCGGGCGAGGTCGAGCAGCCCGGACGGGTTCAGGGTCGTGCGCTCGGTGGGGGTCAGGTCCGCGGTGGCGAGCCAGACGGCGAACGCGCCGAGGACGACGAGGATCACGACCGGTTGGATGACCAGTCCTCGCCAGCTGGTCCGCTCCCCGGTCGCCGGGGATGCGGTGACGACGACGTCGCTCACCGGTCGTCCCGACCGTCGGAGTGCGCAGCGTCGGTGGCGAGCGAGTCGTCGGCGGAGCCGGCGGGCTCGTCATCGAGGTCGACGACGGGCGTGCTCGGCATCCCCTCGACCGGGTTCGTGTTCGTCCCGACGGGCGTGTAGGCCTGCTCCTCGGCGGCAGCGGCACGGGTTCGGGTGATGGCGTCCATCACCGTCTCGACCGTGATGACGCCTCGGAACGCGTCCCGACGACCGGTCACCAGGGCGGCGCCGGCACTCGACACGAGCATGGTGTCGAGCGCGTCGTTGAGGGTCGAGGCCTCGGAGACGACGGGCAGGTTCGCCTCGATGCCCTCCGGGATCCGGTCCAGGCGCTCGAGCTGGCGGCGCGACGGCCAACCGATCGGTCGCTGACGCCGGTCGACGACGACGGCGTGCCCGTGTCCGCCGGCCTCGCGCATGCGCTGGAGCACGGCCTCGGTCTGCTCGCCCGGCGAGCAGGTGACGGCGTCGGCCAGTCCGACCTCGCGGACGCGGGTCAGGGTCAGCTGCTTGAGGCCGGCACCCGAGCCGATGAAGTTCTCCACGAACTCGTTCGCGGGTTCGGCGAGGATCCGCTCCGGGGAGTCGTACTGCACGATGTGTGCACCCTCGGAGAACACCACGATCCAGTCACCGAGCTTCACGGCCTCGTCGAAGTCGTGGGTGACGATGACGATCGTCTTGTGGAGCTCCGCCTGGATGCGGATGAGCTCGTCCTGCAGGCGCTGCCGGGTGATCGGGTCGACGGCACCGAACGGCTCGTCCATGAGCAGCACGGGCGGGTCGGCTGCCAGGGCACGGGCGACCCCGACACGCTGCTGCTGTCCGCCGGAGAGCTCACGGGGGTATCGGTCGCGGTAGGTGTCCGGGTCGAGGGAGACCAGGTCGAGCAGTTCGTCGACCCGGGCGGCGATCTTGTCCTTCGACCAGCCGAGCATCTTCGGCACGACCGCGATGTTCGCCGCGACAGTCATGTGCGGGAAGAGTCCGCCGGCCTGGATGACGTAGCCCATCCGGCGACGCAGTTCGTCGCCGTCGATCTTGGTCACGTCGTCGTCGCCGACCACGATGCGACCCTCGGTCGGCTCGATGAGCCGGTTGATCATCTTCAGCGTGGTGGTCTTGCCGCAGCCCGAGGGGCCGACGAGCATGACGATCTTGCCGGCCGGGATCTCGAGGGTGATGCCGTCGACCGCGGGCTTCGCCTGGCCCGGGTACCGCTTGGTGACCTGGTCGAGCAGGATGCTCCGACCGGTGACGTCGGAGTCGGGCGCGGTGGTCGGGGAGTCAGTGCTGGACACGGATACCTCTCGAGGTGGTCAGGCGGCCGAGGCCGAGGAGCAGGAGGTCGAGCACCAGGGCGAGCAACACGACGCCCACGGTGCCGACGATCACGGAGTTGAGCGAGTTCGCGCCGCCGAGACGGGACAGTCCGGAGAAGATGAAGCTGCCGAGCCCCGGGCCGAGGGCGTACGCGGCGACCGCGGCGACGCCCATCACCATCTGCGCGGAGACCCGCACGCCGGTGAGGATGATCGGCCACGCCATCGGCAGTTCGACCTGCACCAGGGTGCGGAAGCGGCTCATGCCGATGCCGCGCGCCGACTCGACGACCGCGGGCGGGATCTCGTTGAGCCCGACGACGGCGTTGCGGAGGATCGGCAGCGCAGCGAAGAAGGTCACCGTGACGACGGACGGCACGACGCCGAACCCGAGCGGCACGAGCAGCAGACCGATGACCGCGAAGGACGGCAGCGTCAGCCCGATCGTGGAGACCTCATTCGCGGCGGAACGCAGGCCGGGTACCCGGTAGACGAGCGCCGCGAGGACCACGGCGATGACGGTCGCGAGCACGACGCACTGGACCACCAGCGAGAAGTGCTGCCAGGACGAGAACCAGATCTGGTCCCATCGCTCGGCGATGTACTGGAACACCGGTTCTGCACTCCCTCGGGTCGGCAGTCCGGCCCACGGATCGGGGGACGGACGGCTTCCAAGCTACGCAGATGCTCAGCCCAGGCGGGCCCCCCGTCACGGGATCGCCGGTTCCCCGCCACGACAAGTGCGGAGGGAATCCCTGGTCAGGGCACCATCACCGAGCTGATCCTGGGAGGTCTGTAACGATCTCAGCCGAGGACGGGTACAGCCCCCGAGTGTGCACGGAGCGCGGATGCTCGTCCCGCGACCCGGTCGGACTCCTGCAGGGCGACCCGCTCAGCCGTGAGCAGCAGCCCGGAGACCTGCTCAGCGGTGCGCCCGGCGCTGTCGTTCCAGCGGGTGAGGTCACGCACGCGGCCCATCCGGATGTCCGGTGCGGGGCACCAGGTCACCGGCGATCCCTCGGCCGCCGCGAGTGCGTGCCAGACGACGTCCAGGGAGCGCTGCACCGGCTGCGAGTGCACGGCGTGCGGCCCACCCGCGGCGTCGACGACGGCCCCGACCAGGCACGCGCCGACGAGGGGACGGCCGGCCACCTCCGTCGCGGCGGCACTCGACGCGGTCCGGGTCCGTCCCCGGTCGTCGACGTAGGCGAACCACGCGTGCTGGATCCACCCGCGGTCGACGACCGCGCGGGCGTCCGACAGCACGCGCTGCAGGTCGGACAGCTCGACGAGGTCGGCATCGAGCCGACGCAGCTGCGCCGCGGTGCGTCGGGCGGCGAGGTGGTCGAGGACCCGACGGACCCGGCCGCGTGGCGCGGTCCGGGAGGAGGGGGAGGCGTCGGTGGCGACGTCGTGCTGGACGCGGAACTCGAGGGTCATGAGGCCCCTCCCGATCTTCACGTGCACGGATTGGTGTGGGGAGACGGTAACCCCGTGGTCGCGCTCGCGGTAGCCCCCGTCTCGACGACGTGCGCGAACCGGAGCCCGGGCGCGGGCGCATGTCCAGGCGAAGGTTGCGGTCAGGGTCCGGAGAGCGACACGAGGTGACCCGCTGCCCGGACGACATCGCCGTCGTGTGTCGCGACGATGACGGTGGCGCCCTCGCTGCGGAGGATACCGATCGTCTCGATGACGATCGCGGTGCTGGCCGCGTCCAACGCAGCGGTCGGCTCGTCGAGCAGGACGAGACCCGGACGGCGGACGAGCACTCGGGCGAGCGCGACCCGCTGTCGCTCACCGCCACTCAGGGCGTGCACCGGGGTGTCCGCGAGGCCGTCGACGCCGAGCGACGCGCATGCCTCCAGCGGCGAACAGGGGCGGCTGATCGGGCGGTTCGGCGTCGCCCGCTCCGCCAGTGCCAGGTTCTCGCGCACCGACCACGACGGGACGAGCCCCGCATCCTGCGACACGAAACCCACCCGGTCCCGCCGGAACCGCCGCAGCCGTCGGTCGGAGAGCACGCCGAGGTCGGCCCCATCGACCAGGACCACGCGGGGTGCCGGACGCTCGACTCCGCCGACGAGACGCAGGAACGTCGACTTGCCGACACCGCTCGCGCCGGTGACAGCCGTCAGGGTGGACGGCCCGAACACCGCCCCGGGAACGTCGAACAGCACTCGCCCGCCTCGCGAATGGCGATGTGCGCGGACTTCCACCGTCGGGTCAGATCGCATCCGTGTCCCCTTCGTCTCGGGTGCTCCGGACCACCGCCCGGATGACGGCGATCGACGTCGCGCATGCGATGACCGACGCCGCGACGAGAGCAGGAGCCCACGCAGCTCCGAGTGCCAGAGCTGCTCCGACGGCGACCCCGACGGACGCGACGAGGACACCCCCTTCAGCGACGGCTGTCCGGGCGTGTGTCCGGACCAGGCTGATGCCCAGCCCAGTCGCTTCGCTCACTCGGGTCCGATCCGCCCAGCGGAGCGCCCTCGCTCGGGTCGACGCGGCCAAGCCGATCACCGCGAGCGCGAGGGCCGCGGCGATCGCTTCCGCCAGAGCCGTCCGGACGAGAGCACTCCGATGAGCAGCGGACACGGCCGGCCAACGATGCACCGAACCGACGACGTCGGCCAAGCCGGCGGCGTGCACGACCTGGTGTGGATCGTCGACGTCGAGGAGCAGCTGACCGTTCGACGCAGCAGCTGTCAGGAAGTCGCCGCTCAGCAGCTCGGAAGCCGCGGGGACGACGGCGATGACGGGTCCATCCGCGAACAGCGGTGCTTCGTCCGTCGCCGCGCCGAAGGTGAAGACCGAGCGCGGGGTGTACTCGGCGACGACCGGAACGCGGGGTTCGGCGAGCGTCGGGTCGAGCTCGCGCTGGAACGCGAACCACTCGCGCCACTGGTCGATGACGGTCGCTGCGGGCGGGGCGCCGTCCTCCGGCACGAATAGCGCCCACTCCCCGGGTCCAGTCGTCATCCGGCCCGGCCACGGCTCGGGGAGTGCGGCCTGCACGCGGTCCAGGTACTCCCTGTTGACGACGAGCGTGTTGCCCACGTCCGGCTCCACGCTGTGTCGGACCGGCACGACGGGATGACTCGACAGGACCGACCGGCCGTCGTCGACCGTGCGGAAGAGCCGGGCGAACGCCGGGGCCGCCGACTCGATCTCGTCGGGGTGCAGTGTTCCCGACAACAGCGGCGTCGTGCACTGCGAACAGTCGATCCGGGTCTCTCCCGCCAGGCGGTACTGGTCGAGCAGGGCGAAACGGTCCATCAGCGGACCGACCGCGAGGGCGACGCTCGTGACAGCCGCGATCCGGAGGACCGACGTGGCGAGCGCGGTCGGGCCCCGAGGGCGCCATGCGCTACGACCGGCGCGCATCCGCTGCGCGGCGGTGCGTGGCCACCCCGTTGCCATGGCTCCGAGGAACAGGGCGGCGTAGGTCCAGTAGACGCACGCAGCGATCATGAGGACGGCCGGGAGTTGTGAGCCGACCAGGACGAGCGCGGCGGCTGACCCGGCAGCGGTCGCCGTGAGCGCGACGACGATCTGACACCGCAGAGCTCGGGCCGCCTCCGATGACCGCAACCGGGTCACGCCGAGGACTTCAGCGACACCCAGGGGACGGGCTGCCGATCTCCCACACAGCCGCCCCAGCATCACCAGCGCAACGCCTGAGGCGCAGACGGCGAGTCCCACCCCGGGGCGGCCGACCGTGAACAGGACCGCTGTCCCCCAGCCGGCCGGTTCGACCCGGGCGTCGACGCCCACGCTCCGGAGCTCGGAGACGAACGCCGCGGCCTGCTCGGAGGACGCGGTCGAGAAGTACACCCCACGCGTCGAGGTGTGGCGCTGGCTGAGGGCCACTGGCTGCTCGGCCACACCACCGCGGTACTCGCCGTCCCCGAAGACGCGAGCGAATGCAGACGGGTCCCCGACCACCGCGTCGACGATCCGGCGACCGACGCGGACGGGGTCGGCCTGGACCCGGTAGAAGTCGATGCGGTCCTGGTCGGCGCGTTCCCGGAGCAACTGTGCGAAGTCCAGGTCCCTCGGGACGTCGAGGACGATGACCGCCGTGCGCGCGGTGGGGAAGGTCTGCTCGGACCGGTCGAGTGTCGCGAGCAGGGCGAGAGCAATGGCGACTACAGCGGAGAAGGTCATCGCCACGAGGACGAACCGAGAGGAGCGATCAGGACGCATGGTGCCGAGGAGAGGCGCAGCTGCTGTCTACTTCACGCCCCAGTAGGCGGTGTTGCCGCTGGCGGTCTTGTCCCGGATCGCGCTGGCGTAGGCGCCCTTCGGCTTCCAGCCGCTGTACGCACAGCGGTTCTTGCCGTCGCAGGCAGTCGCCTTGTGGGTCTTGCTGGCGTGGCTGTAGAAGGACTGGACGAAGCCGTTCGAGGTGCCGTACTCCCAGTACCCGCCGCCGACGCGCGCGATGGTCCGGGTGGAGGCAGGAGCGTCGGCATCCGCCGACCCGCCCTCGGCAGCGACGGCCGGCGACGACAGGCAGAGAGCGGCGACCAGAGACAGGCCGACGACGGTGAGGTGCTTGTTCATGGCGATCCCTTCGTGAGCAGACCACGTCAACATACCAGTACTGCAGTTCTGGATCTCAGCCCTCTTCCCCCAGGGAGCACTCCCGCTCTCAGTCGTCGAGCACGTCGTCGATCGAACGGCGCGCGACCGTACGGAAGGACGGCTCGTCACTGACCGCGAGCGCCGACGCGATCGACACGGCCCAGCCGCGGGCCCGCCCCCAGGAGTGCTCGTCCAGGCTGGCGTCCTGCGCGGTGACCCGGGCGCGGAAGGCGGTCCGGGCCTCCCGGTCGAGCGTCAACCAGGCGGTCGCGAGGTCGACGGCGGAATCTCCCGCCGTCACGTCACCGAAGTCGACGACCGCGGACAGGTGGTCGCCCCGCGGGCCGGTCTCGACGAGCAGGTTGAACGGGTGCAGGTCACCGTGCACCCAGACGGGAGGCCCGGCAGCCACCGACAGGTCGGCCGCCGTCCGCCAGGCGGTCGCCAGCTCCTCGGCGCGCGGGACCGGTCCGGACCCGAGTCGTTCCAGGACGGCGTCCGTCCGGGTGTGGAGGGGCACGGCCCGGACCGCGTTCGGCGGGGCGTCGTCCGGGGCCGGCACGTGCAGAGCGGAGACGAAGTCGGCGAGCGCCTCCCCGACCCCCGGTCCGCCGGCGTCACTGCCGAGCGTCCTGCCCGGGAACCAGGGCACGACGCTCCAGGCCCACGGGTAGCCGAGGGCGGGGCGACCGGCGCGGAGCGGCACGGGGACGGGCACCACGGCACCGACCAGGCGGGCGAGCTCCGGCAGCCAGCGCTGTTCGTGCTCGACGAGCACCGCGGCGGCGGAGCGTCGGGGCATGCGGACGGCCAGGTCGGCGCCGAGGCGGACGACCACGTTGTCCCAGCCGGAGGCGACGACGGCCAGCGGTCGGTCGGCGAGGTCGGGGTGCTGGTCGACGAGCAGCGCGCGGACGAGTGCGGTGTCGACCTCGACCTCGGCTGCTGGTGTGGGCACCTCGCGATGGTAACCGGGCGGTCGTCCGGGTTCGTGTCGTACCGTGCCCGCATGCATGGATGGCGCACGCCCGCACGGTGGGCCAGGACCGGGCGATGGCTGCTCGTGCCGATCGCCGTGCTCGACTGGTTCTCGCTCGTGCCGCAGCCCGTGTTCGTCGCGGCCTTCGCGCTCGCGGTCGTCGGGCTGGTGGGCACGGGGGCGGCGCTCGTCGTCCGGATGCTCGGCGGTCGCCGGGGCACGATGGCCGCCCTCGGGGTCGTGCTGCTCCTCGGCGGGCTGGCGATGTTCGGGCTCGACCCGTTCCCGGGCTCGGTGCCGTTCCTCGACCCGTGGTGGCCGGACATCGTCACGCAGCCGCAGCACGTCGCCAGTGCGTACTGGCAGCTCGCTGCGCTCGGCGTCGTGCTGACCGGGTTCGGGATGCTCGCGACCCTGCTCGTGGCGGCGTTCGCGGGGAAGCCCGGCGCACAGACGCGCTGATCAGCCGGGTCGGTACCGGGTGACGACCTCAGTGCGAGGCGCCGACCTCAGTACCGGCTGACGACTTCAGTGCCGGGTGACGACGACGAGCGTCAGGTCGGTCGCCGGGTCGCCCTCGGGCAGCAGCGTACGGACGTGCTCGACCGCCGCCGTGCCGTCGGGCTGTGCGGCGACGAGGGCCGCGATCGCTTCGGGCCCCTCGACGCCGGGCACGGTCGACCACGCGTCGGAAGCCAGCACGAGCCGGTCGCCGGCTGCCAGCTCGACCGACAGCGTCGACCGGGCGCCGGGGTTCGACGCGGTACCGAGCCCGACGGGCAGCTCGGTGGACCGCACCGGACGGACGCTGCCGTCGGCGCTGACGACCACCGCGGTGCCGAGCCCGGCGTCCACCAGGTCGACGCGCCCGGTCGTCGGGTCGAGCCGTGCGTGCACCAGCTCGGCGACCGCGTCGGCGACCCGGAGGTCGGGGGCGACCTGGGCCTCCAGTCCGGCGACCGCCTCGGCGATCGGGAGGCCGGTCCGCGCGGCCAGTGCCCCACGGACGTCGGCCGCGAGGAGCGACGAGACGCGTCCGGCGACCACCGCGCCGACCGTCAGGTGCAGGGCGCCGTCGGGGGCGACCCGCCAGTCGGTGAGCCCGCCACCGCCGTCCGGGCGTTGGACGGCGAGCGTCGCGACGTCGTGGCCGGGGACCGACAGCGGGTCCGGCACCAGCGCCGCGCGCACCCTGGTGAGTCGGTCACGCTCGAGCGCGTACCCGAGTTCGCGTTCGGCCCAGCGCGCCAGGTCGCGCAGCAGGGCGAGGTCCGTCGCCGAGAAGGCGCGCGGCTGCGCGTCCATGATGCAGAGCGTGCCCACTCGGGTGCCGTCGAGCATCGAGAGCGGCGCGCCGGCGTAGAAGCGGATGCCGTGCTCGGCGACGGCCGCGGTGTGCGCGAACCGCGGGTCGAGCGTCGTGTCCGGGATCACCAGCGGCTCCGGCGTGAGCACGGTCGTCGCGCAGAACTGCTCGTTCGCCGGCACGCTCGTGCCCTGGTTCCACCCGAAGGTCGACTGCGTGGTGACGAGGTCGTGGTGCACGAGGTTGAGGAACGTCAGCGGTACCCCGAACGCGTCGTGCGTCATCCGGGTGATCCGGTCGAAGCGTTCCTCCGGGCCTGCACCGAGGACGTCGAGCGCCTCGATCAGGGCCGTGCGGCGGTCGACCTCCTGCGGTGTGCTCACCCCTCCTGTCTACGCGACGCCGCGTCCAGGAACCAGTCCCTCGGGTGGGGGTCGGCGGTGAGCTGCCGGCGTGGACCGGTCGGCGCGGCCCACTCGGCGGCGTTCGCCAGGACCCGCTGGATGTCGGAGTGGTGGTACACCGGGTACTCCTGGTCGCCGGGCGAGAAGTAGAACACCCTGCCCAGCCCGCGACGGTAGGCGACGCCCGAGCGGAACACCTCTCCGCCGGCGAACGTCGACAGGAAGACCTCTTCGTCCGGGCGCGGGATGTCGAAGTACTCGCCGTACATCTCCTGGCGGTCGATGACGATCGGGTGCGGGACCCCGGCGGCGATCGGGTGCTCGGGTGCGATCGTCCAGACCAGCTCGCGCTCCCCGTCGTTGCGCCACTTCAGCGAGCAGGTCGTGCCCATCAGCCGGGTGAACGGCTTCGAGTAGTGGCCGGAGTGCAGCACCACCAGCCCCATGCCGGCGTGCACGTGCCGGACGACGCGGTCCACGACCTCGTCGGCGACCTCGTCGTGGGCGATGTGGCCCCACCAGAACAGGACGTCGGTGGCGGCCAGGCGCTCCTCGGTCAGGCCGTGCTCCGGCTCCTGCAGCGTGGCGGTCGTGACGGTGTGGGCGGAGGGGAGCCGCGCCTCCAGGCCGGCGGCGACGACGGTGTGGATGCCGTCGGGGTAGTGCTCGCGGACGGTCTCGTCACCGCGGGTCTCGTGGACGTTCTCGTTCCAGACGACGATGTTCATGCGACGACCTCCACTTCGTGGCCGGCCTGCGCCGACGCGTAGACGGCGTCGACGACCCGCGTGCGGTGCAGCGCGAACTCGCCGTGGTGGCCCTCGTGCGTGCCGGACCGGATGGTGGCGAGGAACTCCTCGATGACGCGCTGGTGGTGGCCTGCCGGGACGTGCACGGCGGGCCGGGTGACCGCTGGGACGCCGTCGATGTCGGAGTACAGCTCGACCGTGCCCTCGGTGGCGTAGTTCCGGACGAACAGCCGGGCACCGCCGGTCGAGCCGAGGAGCTCGACCTCGATGTCCTCGTCGTCCTTGGAGTAGGACGCCCACGACGCCTGCAGCTGCAGGCTCGAGCCGTCCTCGAAGCGGAGCAGGGCGTTCGCGAAGTCCTCGACGTCGAACGGGCGACCGGTCGCACCGGAGACGGGTCCGCCGCCGGTGCTGCCACCGCGTCCGGCCGTGCCGAGCTCGTTGTACGCGACGGCGCTGACGGCCACGACGCGGGGCTCGCCCATCAGGTGCATCGCGATGTCGAGGACGTGCGAACCGAGGTCGATGAGCGGACCGCCACCGGCTGCGTCCTTGTTCGTGAACCACGACGTGATGCCGGGGATGCCGGAGCGTCGTCGCCAGCTCGCCCGGGCGTGGTAGACGTGCCCGAGCGGGCTGTCCTGCCCTTCGACGGGGCGGACGTGGTCGGCCAGGAACTGCACGTCGGCGCGGCGGCGGTGGTTGTAGGCGACCTCGAGCACGCGGTCGTTCGCCAGGGCGGCGTCGACCATCGCCTGCGCCTCGGCACCCGTGGTCGCGAGGGGCTTCTCGCAGAAGACGTGCTTGCCGCTCTCGAGCGCGGCGATGGCGATCGGGGCGTGCAGGGAGTTCGGTACGCCGATCGACACGATGTCCAGGTCGTCACGGGCGACCAGGTCCTGCCAGTCCGGGTACGTGTCCGGCACCTGGCGGGTCTCGGCGAGCTCGTGGAGCCGGTCGGTCTCCTTGCCCGCGAGCGCCACCACCTCGGTGCCGGGGAGTGCGGTGTAGGCGTCGAGATGCGTCGTCCCGGCGAACCCGAGCCCGACCACCCCCACGCGCAGCGTCTTCGATGCGTCCGTCGTCTGCGACATGTCGACCACGCTACCCAAGATCAGATCGAATCGATACGAGGAACTGGTGCTGGTGTTTTCTGATCGTTTGACCTACCTTCAGATCACATTCGCGCAGGTTCCGACACCAGGGGTGTCGATCCGCACCCGCGCCGAGGACAGGGGCTCGTCCGATGCAGCACCGCACCATCACCACCGCCGCACTCGCGGCCGTGATCGCACTCGCCGTGCCGACCAACGCGTGGGCGTCGTCGTCACACAGCGACCACCACCCGGCACCGACCAGTTCCACCGTGACCTACACGGCGAGCGACGCCGTGATCCCGAACCCCCAGCGCGGGTTCGACCACACCACGGAGACGCACTACCGCGCCGACGGCACGGGCTACACCCCGCTCGACGCCGCCACGCTCGAGGGCTACCGGGCCGACGGTGTCACCCAGATCGTCCGCGTGTTCTACATGGAGGCGTTCGTCGACCAGCGGCGCCTCAGCCCGGCCTGGCTCAAGCTGGTGCAGCACGACTACGACACCGCCCGTGCTGCCGGCGTCAGCGTGATCACCCGCTTCGCGTACGTCCAGGGCGGCAACTGGCCGTACTCGGCGCCGTACGGTGACGCCGACCTGCCGACCGTGCTCGCACACATCAAGCAGCTCACGCCGACGCTCCGCCGGAACGCCGACGTCATCCCGACCCTGCAGGAGGGCTTCATCGGCCTCTGGGGCGAGGGCTACTACACGGACCACTTCGCCAGCGACCCGGCCAACCCGGGCGTGCTGACCGACGCGGACAAGGACGCCCGACGCCAGGTCGTCAAGGCCGAGCTCGCCGCGCTGCCGTCCAGCCGCTCGATCCAGGTGCGCACCATGCAGATGAAGCAGGACGCCCTCCGCACCACGTCGGGCACCGCCGGCGCACTCACGCCGCAGCAGGCGCACAACGGCTCGGCCGCCTCCCGGATCGGCCACCACAACGACTGCTTCCTCGCCTCCCCCGACGACTTCGGCACCTTCCTGACCGACCCGCTGTCGCTCGACCAGGACTACCTGGCCGCCGACTCCCGGTACGTCCCGGTCGGTGGTGAGACCTGCGCCGTGAACGCACCGCGGTCCGAGTACCCGTCCGCCTCGGCCGAGATGGCGAAGTACCACTACAGCTACCTGAACCTGGACTACAACAAGGACGTCCTGTCGACCTGGGGCCAGGCCGGCATGACGGACGCCGCGAAGAAGCTCGGCTACCGGTTCACGATGACCTCGAGCACCGTGACCTCCGGCAAGCACGCCGCGGTCTCGGTGTCCGTGCGCAACGACGGCTGGGCAGCGCCGTACAACCACCGTCCGGTGCAGCTCGTGCTGACCAACGGTCACCGGCACGTCACGGTGCCCGTCCGTGCCGACGCGTCGTCGTGGCAGCCCGGCACCACCGCCACCGTCACCGCGTCGCTCGCGAAGGTGCCGTCCGGCAAGTGGCAGGTTGCGCTCGCGATGCCCGCCGCCGAGCGTTCGGTCGCACGTGACCCGGCCTTCGCGATCCAGACGGCGAACGTCGGCACCTGGGACGCCGCCGCCGGTGTGAACCAGCTCGGGCAGGTGGTCACCGTCCGACGCTGACGCGGACCGCCGAACGACACAGACAGGACGCCCCGGGCTCTGCGGTCCGGGGCGTCCTGCTGTCGTTCCGCGCTCGTCCACGCGACTTCCATCCGGCGTCCGTCACGATGGAGGCCATGACCCCTCGATCCCTGTTCCGCGGCCTCGCGATCGCCGAACTCGTGACCTGGACCCTGCTGCTGGTAGGCATGCTGCTGAAGTACGGCCTGGGAGCCGGTGACTGGCCGGTCCGGGTCGGAGGCGGGGTGCACGGCTTCGTGTTCCTGGCGTACCTGGTCGTCACGACGGTCGTCGCGGTGAACCAGCGGTGGTCGTTCGGCACCACGGTGCTCGGGTGGGTGAGCGCGATCGTTCCGTACACGACGCTGCCGTTCGAGGTCGGAGTCGCCCGCCGCGGCATGCTCGACGGCAGATGGCGTCGGCGCGCGGCAGCCGGGGACCGTCACGGTCCGCTCGACCGGCTGCTCTTCGTGGTCGTGCGGCACCCGGTGCTCTCGGCGCTGGTCGGTGTCGTGCTCGTCGCCGCCGTGTTCGGCGTGCTGCTGGCCCTCGGCCCGCCGGTGCCGTCCCGCTGAGTCGCGCACCGCTGCCGGGCGCGGCCGGGTCTGGGACGCGAAAGCGACAGATGTGCGCGGGAGAACCGGCGCGAACTGTCGCTTTCGCGTCTGGGACCGGCCCCGCGGCACGCCGCCGTGCGCGCAGGCAGGGCGCGCAGGCAGGGGCAGGGCGTGCAGGCAGGGCGCGCACGACGGACGCATGACCGCACCGGTCTTGGCGTCGTCGGGCCGGTAGTACCCGCCGATGTCCGCCGGGTGGCCCTGCACCGCGACGAGCTCGTCGACGATGGTCTCTTCCTGGTCGGCGAGGGTCGTCGCGAGGCCCTGGAACGCCGCGGCGAGCTCGGTGTCCTCGGTCTGCGCGGCGAGCTCCTCGGCCCAGTACTTCGCCAGGTAGAAGTGGCTGCCACGGTTGTCGATCGAGCCGAGCTTGCGGCCGGGCGACTTGTCCTCGTCGAGGAAGGTCCCGGTGGCGCGGTCGAGCGTGTCCGCCAGCACCTTCGCGCGGGCGTTGCCGGTCACACCGGCCAGGTGCTCGAGGCTGACCGCGAGGGCCAGGAACTCGCCCAGGCTGTCCCAGCGCAGGTAGTTCTGCTGCACGAGCTGCTGCACGTGCTTCGGCGCGGAGCCGCCGGCACCGGTCTCGAACAGGCCGCCGCCGCCGAGGAGCGGGACGACGGAGAGCATCTTCGCCGAGGTGCCGAGTTCCATGATGGGGAACAGGTCGGTCAGGTAGTCGCGCAGGACGTTGCCCGTGACCGAGATGGTGTCCTCACCACGCCGGATGCGGTCGAGCGAGAAACGCATGGCGTCTTCCGGCGACAGGATCTCGATCTGCAGCCCGTCGGTGTCGTGCTCCTGCAGGTACGTGCGGACCAGGCCGATCAGGACGGCGTCGTGCGACCGGGTCTCGTCCAGCCAGAAGACGGCGGGCGTCGCGCTGGCGCGGGCACGGGTGACGGCGAGCTTCACCCAGTCGCGGATCGCGATGTCCTTCGTCTGGCAGGCGCGCCAGATGTCGCCCTGCTCGACGTCGTGCTCGAGGACGGTCTCCCCGGCGGCGTTCGTGACGCGGACGACGCCGTCGCCCGGCAGCTCGAAGGTCTTGTCGTGGGAGCCGTACTCCTCGGCCTTCAGCGCCATGAGTCCGACGTTCGGCACCGAGCCCATGGTCGCGGGGTCGAAGGCGCCGTGGGCACGGCAGTCCTCGATGACGGCCTGGTAGATGCCGGCGTAGCTGGAGTCCGGGATGACCGCGACGGTGTCGTGTTCGTCGCCGTCCGGGCCCCACATGTGCCCGGAGGTGCGGATCATCGCGGGCATCGAGGCGTCCACGATGACGTCGCTCGGGACGTGCAGGTTCGTGATGCCCTTGTCCGAGTCGACCATGGCCAGGTCCGGGCCGGCGTCGATGCCGTCCTGGAACGCCTGCTTGATCTCGGCACCGTTCGGCAGCGCGTCGAGCCCGGCGAGGACCGAGCCGAGGCCGTCGTTCGGCGTGAGCCCGGCGGCGGCGAGGTCGGCTCCGTAGCGCGCGAACACGTCGGGGAAGAACGCCCGGATGACGTGCCCGAAGATGATCGGGTCGGAGACCTTCATCATCGTGGCCTTGAGGTGGACGGAGAACAGGATGCCCTCGTCCGCCGCGCGCTGGATCTGCTTGCGGAGGAACTGCTCGAGCGCGGCGACGTGCAGCACGGTGCCGTCGACGACCTCACCGGCGACGACGGGGATCGACTGCTTGAGCACCTGCTCGCTGCCGTCCTGCCCGACGAAGGTGATCGTCAGGGTGTCGTCGGCCGGGGCGACCCAGGTCTTCTCGTTGGAGCGGAAGTCGTCGACGCCCATGGTCACGACGTTCGTCTTGGAGTCCGAGCTCCACTTGCCCATGCGGTGCGGGTGCTTGCGGGCGTAGTTCTTCACGGACAGCGGCGCGCGGCGGTCCGAGTTGCCTTCGCGCAGGACCGGGTTGACGGCGCTGCCCTTGACGCGGTCGTAGCGGGCCCGGACGTCGCGCTCGTCGTCCGTGCTCGGCTCGTCGGGGTAGTCCGGCAGGTCGTAGCCCTGCGACTGCAGCTCGGCGATCGCGACCTTGAGCTGCGGGATCGAGGCCGAGATGTTCGGCAGCTTGATGATGTTCGCCTCGGGCGTCCCGGCGAGCTCGCCGAGCTCTGCCAGGGCGTCGTCCAGGCGCTGCTCAGCACTGAGCCGCTCCGGGAACAGGGCGATGATCCGGCCCGAGAGCGAGATGTCGCGGGTCTCGACCTCGACGCCCGCGGTCTTCGCGAAGGACGCGATGACCGGCAGGAAGGAGTGGGTGGCGAGGAACGGGGCCTCGTCGGTGAGCGTGTAGATGATCTTGGCCATGCTGGCGGGTACTCCCTTGTTCGCGCGGTCCGTGCCCCCCACGCTACTCGCGGCGTGAGATGTCTCGACATCAAGATACCCGTCCTGTGGAGGAGCACCAGTGCCGACCGCACCTGTGGAGGAAGGGCACAGCCCCGCAGGGCTCCGGGGCTCAGACCGTCAGGCGGAACACCCGGAGACCGGCGGCCCGCAGGCCTGCCGTCCCGAGCCGTGTGCGCAGGTTCCGGAACGGTCGGCGGAACCCCGACTCCGCCGTGGCCACACCGAGCTGGTGCAGGACCTCCGCCGTCAGGGCGTGTTCGAGCTTCGGTGCGAGCCTGGTGACCCGCGAGACGGTGATGACGATGCGGACCGCGCCCGGGCGGAGCAGGGGCTCGAGCAACTCGGCGGCCTCCTGCGCACGGTGGAACGCGGGGTCATCGCCGGGCCGGCGGATGGCGATGACGGCGAGTTCGGCACTGCCGCTCCCGTCCACCTCGGGCACGTCGTCGACACCGACGACGCGCATCCGTGTCGCGTCGACCCCGGCACGGACGGCAGCCGCCCGCAGGACGGGGAGCAGGTCCTGGGTACCGGCGAGCACGACCTCCGCCGACCGCAGGTCGATGGGTTCGTGCCGCTCCCGCGGCGATCGGGCCATGAGGGGTCCTCTCCGTCGCTTGCCTCGACCCTACTGATCCACAGCCGGGAGGCCCGGATCCGGTCGCTCTCCGCACTCCCCGCCGCAGATGGCCGCGGAACGAGGGGCTGTACAACCGGACAGCTTGGTGCAGAATGGGCTCCGGCCATGACTCCCCCAGATGCAGACCACCCCAGCAGCACGCCCGTCGTGCACCTGACGCGTCGCGCTGCCCTGGCGGCGGAGCGGGCCGAGCAGACCGCCGCGACGAAGCCGCGCCTGCGCGCTGCGCGACCGGCAGCCGTCCCGGACGTCGCGACCCCGAACGTCACCACCCCGGTCGTCGCGGTCCCGGTCGTCACGCCCCCGCCCGTCACGCACGCCGACACCCGTGTCCGCCGGGTCCCGCGGCGGGCTGTCGCGATCGCCAGCACGACGACGGTCGGCACGGGCACCGCGGGCACCACGACTGCCGTCAGCCGCCGACGCGGAGCCCGCGCCAGCCGGCTCACCCTGACGAGCGCCGCCGCCGCCCTCGCCATGTTCGGTGCCGCCGCGATGCCCGCCCACGCCGGCACCGGGGGGTCCTCGGCGATCGCGACCCTCGCCCCCGCGGTGAGCACCCAGGACTTCGCCGTCACCCAGGTGGCGCTCCCGAGCACCTCGCGCGACGGCTTCACGGTCGGCGGCGGTGTCGCGTCGGCGGACGCCGGCGCCGTGGTGGCCGGTGAGACGGTGACCTACGGCGGCGCGATCCGATCCCCGTTCCCGGGCCCGGTCCGGATGAGTTCGGGCTTCGGGTACCGCACCGCCCCGTGCGGCGCGTGCTCGTCCCTGCACCAGGGGCTCGACTTCAACCCGGGCATGGGCGCTCCGATCGGTGCCGTCGCCGCGGGCACCGTCCGGGTCTCGGGGATCTACTTCTCGTACGGCGAGACCGTCATCATCGACCACCAGGTGGACGGCCGGAAGGTCTCGACCCTGTACGGCCACATGATCCCCGGGTCGTCGCCCCTGCAGGTCGGCGACCGCGTGGAGCCCGGCCAGTTCATCGGCAGCGTCGGGTCCTCCGGTGTCTCGACCGGAGCCCACCTGCACCTCGAGGTCCTGATGGACGGCACCCTGCCGGTCGACCCGGCCGCCTGGCTCGCCGCCCACACCGGCCGCGCACTCTAGCGAGCCGGTCTCCGAACCGGTGCCGGGCCTCCCGTCCGGTACCGGAGGGACGCACACGTAGCCTTGGCACATGGGTATCGACGTCCGCAACGAGATCCGCGACTTCCTGTCCAGCCGTCGAGCCCGGCTCACCCCGGACCAGGCCGGCATGCCGGCCTTCGGCGGGGGCACCCGGCGCGTCCCGGGACTCCGACGACACGAGGTCGCGATGCTCGCCGGCGTCAGCGTCGACTACTACACACGGCTCGAACGAGGCACCCTGAAGGGCGTCTCCGAGGGTGTGCTCGACGGGCTCGCCACGGCGCTCCAGCTGGACGAGACAGAGCGGGCGCACCTGGCGGACCTCGCCCACCTGGCGAACGCCGGTGTGAAGACCACCCACCGTCCGGTGCCGACGTCGGTGCGCCCGGCGGTGCAGCGACTGCTCGACGCGATCACCGGCGCCCCGGCGTGGGTGCGCAACGAGCGGCTGGACATCGTCGCCGCGAACACCCTCGGCCATGCGCTCTACGCCCCCGTCTTCGCCGGCGCCGGACGTCCGGTGAACACGGCGCGCTTCGCGTTCCTCGACCCCGCCGCCCGCGACTTCTTCCCCCGCTGGGAGCAGACCGCCCGCGACGCCGTGGCCGTCCTCCGCACCACGGCGGCATCGAACCCGTGCGAGCCCGGGCTGATGACACTGGTCAGCGAGCTCTCGGCGAAGAGCGAGGAGTTCCGCACCTGGTGGGCCGAGCACGACGTCCACGTGCACCGCTCGGGCCGGAAGCACCTGCACCACCCGATCGTCGGTGACCTCGAGCTGACGTTCGAGGCGCTCGACCTGGTGGCCGACCCCGGGCTGACGGTGTTCACGTACGGCGCCGACGCCGGGTCGGAGTCCGAGCGGTCCCTGTCGCTCCTCGGCACCTGGGCCGCCACCGAGCTGGCGGAGCAGCGGGCCGCTGTGCGGTCGCCAGAGTCGGTCGACCAGGTCGACTGAGACCGGTCGCGACAGACCGGGACCGGGTGCCGACGTCGTCACCGCCGTAGGCTGACGGCGTGACGAGGACTGCGGACGGACCGGCCGGTGACGCCGAGCACGGCAGGGCCGACCGCACCGCCGACAGTGCGTCCCGTCACCGCCGGCCGGAGCCGGTCTTCGAGCGGGCGATCCGGGTGGCGCTCGGGCAGGCCCGCACGGTCCTCCACGTCCGAGCCGGTGCGGAGGCGAGCGCAGATGTGGGCGCGGGTGCCGGGGCGTACGAGCCGCGCGACCGGGATCTGACCGCCGTCGAGCCTCCCGACGAGGCCCTGCCCTTCGCCGACGACGCGTTCGACGCTGCCTCGTCGGCCTTCACACTGCCCGTGTGGCCCGACCTGGAACGGGGTCTCGCCGAGGTCCGTCGGGTCACCCGTGGGCCGGTCGTCCTGCTCACCCGCGACCCGGCCCGCATCGAGGACCACTGGCTCGCCGACTACGCCCCGGACGTCCTGGCACGCGAGGCCGGGCGCTGGCCGACGCTCGACCGGATCGTCGACGCCCTCGGTGGAGCGGTCACGACGACGCGCGTGCCGATCCCCTTCACGTGCGTCGACGGGTTCTCCGAGGCGTACTACGCCCGGCCGGAACGACTGCTCGACGCCAGCGCGCGCCGGGCCGACCCGGCGTGGGCCTCGGTCGACGAGATGACCGCAGCCCGCTCGGTCGCCGCCCTCCGCACCGCGATCGAGGACGGCTCGTGGGACGCCCGGTACGGCCGGCTCCGCGTGCAGCCCTCGTACGAGGGCTCGCTGGTGCTCGTCGTCGCCGAACCGTAGGGTGCTGCTGTGAGCAACCGTTCCGAGGAGGTCGTCGGCGCCTGCGCCGACATCAGGGCCTGACGCCCCTGCCGTGTCATCGACACGGCGTCGTCGTCGACCCCTCCAGAACGAACGCACCTGAGACGCACACTGCTGCGCCGGTGCCAGAACGACAGGCTCACCATGCTCCCCGTCACCATCGAGGCCCTCCGCGCCTCCTTCGTCAACGCCTCCCGCCGAGAGCTCACCGACATGACCGTCCCCGACCTCGAGACGGTCGACTGGGACGGCCTGACCTACCTCGGCTGGCGGGACCCCAAGACCTCCCGCCGCGCCTACGCCGTCGTCCCGACGCTCGACGGCGCCCTGGTCGGCATCGTCCTCCGGCAGGCCGAAGCGTCGCCACGCTCCCGTGCCCAGTGCTCGTGGTGTCAGGACGTGAAGCTGCCGAACGACGTCGTCTTCTACTCGGCCAAGCGCTCCGGTCCGGCGGGCCGGAAGGGCGACACCGTCGGCACGCTGGTCTGCCAGGACTTCCAGTGCTCGCGGAACGTCCGGAAGACCCCACCGCCGGCGTACGAGGGCTACGACGTCGACGCCGCGCGACTCCGGCGCATCGAGGACCTGCAGCTCCGCGTCGCGGGCTTCGCCACCGAGGTCTGAACCGGGACCTGACCGCTCAGGGACGGACGGGAGGCGCGGTGCCGGCCCGCACCGCGCCTGCCGTCCGGTCAGTGCGGCACCGGCGGGTTGTCGAACGCGATGCGGAGCGTTGCGATCCGCCACACCTCGTCGGCCACGTTGAGCGTGAAGGTGGCCGTGCCCGTGGCGACGATGACCGGCGTGGTGCCGTCGACGGCGATCAGCGTCAGGAGGGCGGTCGCCCGACTGGTCCCGTCCACGCCGCCCGTGATGACGGTGTTCGTGAGCAGGTCCCGCTGCTGGACACGCGGCCCGTCCGGTGGTGCGGAAGCGAAACCGATGATGGCGTCCCGCCCGCGGATCGGGCCCATGACGACCTGGTCCCTGACGGCGAAGGACCACTCGGCGTCGTCCCGGTGCACGGCGGCGAGGGCGTCGAGGTCGTGCGCATCGAGGGCCGAGCCGTACTGCGCGATGACCTGCTGGATCTCGTGGGTGGCGGCGCTCATGCGACGGTGAGCACGATCTTGCCTTCGAGGTGGCCTGCGGCGGCCCGCTCGTGCGCGAGCTGCGCGTCGGCCAGGGTGAAGGTGCTGTCGATCGCGACCCGCACGACCCCCGTCTCGAGGAGTTCGGCGAGCTGGGCGAGCTGGACACCGCTCGCGCGCACCTGGGTGCTCGAGACCGACACCTCCGCGGCCGCGGCCTGCTCGGGGTCGACGGGACCGGAGAAGACCGGGAAGAGCGCACCACCGCGCGTGACGTTCGCGAGGAACCGACCGGTGTCCGGTCCGCCGACGCTGTCGAGGACGAGGTCGAACTCCGCACCGGATTCCTCGGGGGGCGTCACCGTGTAGTCGAGGACCTCGTCCGCTCCGAGTTCCTCGAGGAACTGTCGGTGCGCTCCCGAAGCGACCGCGACGACGTGCGCGCCCTTCCACTTCGCGAGCTGGACGCCGATGTGGCCCACACCGCCAGCGGCACCGTTGACCAGGACCCGGGTCCCCTCGTGCAGCGGCACCGGGCGGTGCAGCTCCGCTCGGAACGGCGGCACGGTGTCGTGCCCGAGCTCGATGAGGAACTGCCAGGCCGTCAGCCCCGCCATCGGCGCCGCGGCCGCGTGGACGTGGTCGATGCTCGCCGGCTTGTGCGCCAGGTCGGTCACCGGTGCCGCGACGTACTCCGCGTACGCGTTCGCCGGGGCGTCCGGGAAGCGGATCAGGCCGAAGACCTCGTCGCCGGGCACGAAGTCCGTGACGTCGGGGGCGACCGCTTCGACCACGCCCGATATGTCCGAGCCGAGGATCAGGGGGTAGGCGAGGACGGGTCGCCACTCCGGCGGCAGGATCGTCATGCCGTCCCGCATGTACCAGTCCGGTGGGTTGAGCCCGATGGCGTGGACCCGGACGAGCACCTCGCCCGCCTGCGGCTCCGGTCGGGTCACCTGCTCGTACCGCAGGACCTCCGGTCCGCCCGGGGTGTGGACCTGGACTGCGTGCATCATCAACTCGGTCATCGTGTCTGCCTGTCGGTCATCTAGACTGGACCAAAGTGGACCAGTGGTCCGAATATATGGACCAGTGATCCAGATAGCAAACGAGGTGCCCGGATGCGAGCAGACGCACGCAAGAACCACGACTCCCTGGTGGACGCGGCCGCCGCCGTCTTCGCAGAGGACGGTGCCGACGCGTCCCTCCGCGTCATCGCCCGTCGTGCCGACGTCGGCCTGGCGACGCTCCTCCGGAACTTCCCGACCCGGGACGCCCTGCTCGAGGTGCTGCTCCGCACCGGCTTCACGGAACTGGCTGAACACGGACGCGCCCTGATGACGGCCGACGACCCCCGCGCTGCGCTGCTCACCTGGGTCCGGGAGTTCGTCAGGAGCGCCGACGTCTACCGCGGCGTCATCGACGTGATGGCGTCGGCGATCGACGACCCGGAGTCAGCCCTGCATGCCGCGTGCGTCGAGATGCGGGCGTCGGGCGCGGAGCTGCTCGCACGCGCGCAGCAGGCCGGGGTCGCTCGGTCCGACCTGGACGGCGACGACCTGTTCATCCTCGCCGCCGGCTTCGCGTGGACGCGCAGCCAGGCCTCCGCACCCGCTCGCCGCGAGCACGTCCTCGACGTGCAGCTCACGTCGCTCGGGACCTGATCGCGGCCCCTCGGGTCCGACGACGTCACCGTCGTGAGTGACGACGGACGGGAGGCCCGGTGCCAACTGGCACCGGGCCTCCCGTCCGACCGGTGGTCGCGTCAGCGACCGATGCTGGACATGTCCGGGTAGCGGTCGCCGGTCGGCAGCGGCAGCGACGTCAGGCGCTCGACCTGCTCGGCCGTGAGGGTGACCTCCGCACCGCCGACGTTCTCCTCGAGGCGCGTGACGCGCTTCGTGCCGGGGATCGGGACGATGTCGTCGCCCTGGGCGAGCAGCCAGGCGAGCGCGACCTGCGCCGGGGTGCCGCCGACCTCGTCCGCGATGCCCTTCACGACGTCGACGATCTTCATGTTCGCCGCGAAGGCCTCCTGCTGGAAGCGCGGGTTCGCGGAGCGGAAGTCGTCCTCACCCAGGTCGGACGGCTTCGTGATGGCTCCGGTGAGGAACCCACGGCCGAGCGGCGAGTACGGCACCAGGCCGATGCCGAGCTCACGGAGGGTGTCGAGCACGTCACCCTCGGGGTCACGCGTCCACAGCGAGTACTCGCTCTGCAGGGCCGTGATCGGGTGGACGGCGTGGGCCTTCCGGATCGTGGCGGCGCTGGCCTCGGAGAGACCGATGTGGCGGATCTTGCCCTCCTGCACGAAGCCGGCGAGCTGCCCGATGACGTCCTCGATCGGCACGGCCGTGTCGACGCGGTGCTGGTAGTAGAGGTCGATGTGGTCGGTGCCGAGCCGGCGGAGCGAGCCCTCGAGCGCGACACGGACGGACTCCGGCGCGCTGGAGATCGCGCGGGTCTGGGTCGGCGTCTGCTCGTCGGCCTCGTGGTGGTACAGGCCGAACTTGGTGGCGATGACGACCTCGTCGCGGCGGCCGCGCAGGGCCTCGGCGAGGAGTTCCTCGTTCGTGTACGGGCCGTACGCCTCGGCGGTGTCGAAGAGCGTGACGCCGAGGTCGATGGCGCGGTGGATGGTGCGGATGGACTCGGCGTCGTCCGAGCCGGCACCCGAGTAGAAGGCGCTCATGCCCATGGTGCCGAGGCCGATCGAGCCGACCTGGAGGTCGGCGAGCTTGCGTGTCTGCATGCGTGGTCCTTTCGTTCGCAGTCCCGGTGTACTCGCCTGCATCCGGTCGGAGGGAGGCACTGGCCGTGCCCGCCTGACGGGAATGCACGGCAGCGGCGCCCGCGCACGACACCACGAACGCCGACGGACCCGGTCTGCGCGATGTGCGCGGTACCGGGTCCGTCGGGTGGTGCGAGCTGGTCGTCAGTGCTTGCGGAAGTACGCGTTCGACGCCGGCAGGAACATCAGCACGGTGGCGACGATGACCAGGATCAACGTGATCGTCCCGAAGACCGAGAAGGCGGCGAAGATGCCGAGCAGCTGCAGGATCGCCAGGACGAGCAGCACGATGCGGGCCCAGTTCCGGCCGTCACGCATCTTGAAGACGATGAAGAGCTCGACGAGTGCGATGACGATCGCGATGACCGCGCCGACCGTCAGCCCCGCGCGCATGGTCGTGTCGTCCGTCTGTGATCCGACACCGATGACGTTGACGATGCCGCCGATGATGCCGACGACGACGACGATCAGCCAGAGGATGAACGAGACGGTGACCGTGGTCGGACGACCGGTCGCGGAGGTGGTGCTCATGTGGGCGTTCCCTTCGTGGCTCGGTGAGCCGTTTGCACTTGTGAACCTGAACGTAGTCTCCGAACGCACCGCTGTCCGTTTCGCGACGTGGTCGGATCGTCCCCGTGAACCTGACCTTCCGGCTCCTGTTGCTGACCCTGCGCGTGCGCCTGTCCCCGCGTCGCCGGCTGTCGCTGTGGGACGAGTCGCGGACCCCGTTCCGCGTGACGCTCACGGACCTGGACCCGCTCCGGCACGTGAACAACGGCAAGTACCTGTCACTGCTCGACCTCGGCCGCTTCGAACTGATGCTCCGGTCGGGCGCCTGGCGCACCTTCGGTGAGCACGGGTGGTACCCGGTCGTCGCCGCGCAGACGATCACCTACAAGCGGTCGCTGACGCTCGGGCAGCGCTTCGAGTTGCGGTCGCGGGTGCTCGGTGTGGACGAGCGGGCCGTGTACATGGAGCAGACCTTCGTCCGCCACGGGGACGTCGTCGCCCGGGCCGTCGTGCAGGCCCGGTTCCTCCGTCGGACGGGAGGCACGGTGCAGCCCGACGAGCTGCTCGCGGCGGTCGGTGGGTCACCCCGCGACCTGACCCTGCCGGGCTGGGTGACGGCGTGGGCCGACGCCGTGCGGGTCAGCGGCGCCGGGAGGGCCTGAGTCCTACGATCGGGCCATGGAGATCGAGCCGTTCGTCGTCGCCGACGCCGCTGCCTGGCGCGCCTGGTTGGACGGGCACGAGGACCTGTCCGACGGCGTGTGGCTGGTCCTCGCGAAGAAGGGTACGACGAGCCCGACGAGCCTGACGTACGCGCAGGCCCTCGACGAGGCGCTCTGCTCGGGGTGGATCGACGGGTCCAAGCGCGGGCTCGACGCGGCCACGTTCCTCCAGCGGTTCACCCCGCGCCGGAAGGCGTCGCTGTGGTCGCAGCGGAACGTCGGGCTGGTCGCGGGGCTGGTCGCGGCCGGACGGATGCGGTCCCGGGGGCAGGCGGAGATCGACCGGGCGGAGGCCGACGGTCGGTGGGACCGGGCGTACGCGGGTGCGGCGACCGCCGAGGTGCCCACCGACCTCCGTGCAGCGCTCGACACCGCATCGACCGCCGCCGCCCTGTTCGCGGAGCTCGACGCGACGAACCGGTACGCCGTCGTGCACCGTGTGGTGACCGCTCCGAGTCCGACGGCGCGGGCGAACCGGGTGGCGAAGCTGGTCGGGATGCTGGAGCGCGGCGAGACGCCGTACCCCCGTGCCCGGGCGGACCCTCAGGAACGTGGTGCCAGGCAGGCGTAGACCGGGTGGATGACCACTGGCACTGACACCACGAACCGTCCGGCCGCATCTTCCGGCACCTTCCGCATCGGCGGGGACCTCGAGGTCAACCGCCTCGGCTACGGCACCATGCAGCTCACCGGCCCCGGCGTGTGGGGACCGCCGAAGGACCACGACGAGGCGATCCGCGTCCTCAAGCGCGCCGTCGAGCTCGGGGTGAACTTCTTCGACACCGCCGACTCCTACGGCCCCTACGTCGCCGAGGAGCTCCTCAAGGAGGCGCTGCACCCCTACGGCGACGACGTCGTCATCGCGACCAAGGCCGGCCTGACCCGCACCGGCCCGAACGAGTGGCCGCCGGTCGGCCGCCCGGAGTACCTGCGCCAGGAGGCCGAGATGAGCCTCCGCCGCCTGGGCCTGGAGCGCATCGACCTGTTCCAGCTGCACCGCATCGACCCGAAGGTCCCGCTCGAGGACCAGATCGGTGAACTCAAGAAGCTGCAGGACGAGGGCAAGATCCGCCACATCGGGCTGTCCGAGGTCTCCGTCGACGACGTGAAGGCCGCGCAGGAGATCGCCACGATCGTCTCCGTGCAGAACCTCTACAACCTCACCGACCGGTCGGCCGAGGAGCTCCTCGACTGGTCCGAGCAGCAGGGCATCGGGTTCATCCCGTGGTTCCCGCTCGCGACCGGCGGCCTGACCGGCGAGGACTCGCCCCTCACCGAGCTCGCGAAGCAGAAGAACGCCACCCCCGCGCAGGTCGCGCTCGCGTGGCTGCTCAAGCGCTCGCCCGTCATGCTGCCGATCCCGGGCACGTCGAGCGTCGACCACCTCGAGGACAACCTCCAGGGCGCGACGATCGAGCTCAGCGACGACGAGTTCCAGGAGCTGTCGAAGCTGCACAGCTGACGCAGTTCCGATCCGACCGACCTCGCGAGCTCGGTCGGCGCTGGCGCCGTGTGCCGCTGGCGCGTCACTCGGAACGAGCGCGCGGGAGGCTCCCCACCGGTCCGGTGGGGAGCCTCCCGTCATCCGTTCGGATGATCTCCGCACGGCTGCTTGCCGACCCATACCGAGTATGTGCATACTCGGTATGCCCGAGGGGAAGTGCTCCGACGGGTCGAGGGGGAACGATGAGCGTTCGCATGGGCGTACTCGCACTGCTGGTGGCCGAGCCGGGTTACGGCTACCAGCTCCGGGGGGAGTTCGAGCACCGCACGGGGGGCAGCTGGCCGCTGAACATCGGCCAGGTCTACACGACGCTCGACCGGTTGGAACGCGACGGCCTCGTGGCCCGCGGTGACGCCGACGACGACGGGCACGTCGTCTACACGGCGACCGACGCCGGGCGCGAGGCCGTCGACCGCTGGTTCAACGAGCCGGTCGCCACCAAGCGCGGTCGCGACGAGCTGGCGATCAAGTTCGCGATCGCGGTCACCGTGCCCGGCGTCGACGTCCGACACCTGGTGCAGGTGCAGCGGACCGCGGCGCTCCGGGCACTGCAGGACCTGACCCGGTTGAAGCGCACCACGGACCCGGCGACGGAACTGGCATGGTCACTCGTGCTCGAGTCGATGGTGTTCCAGGCGGAGTCCGAGGTCCGGTGGCTCGACCACGTCGAGTCGAGCGTCGCGCGGTACCAGCCGGCGCCCCGAGCCACGATCGACACCCCCGACGACGAGGACGCCTACGGCAGCGAGCCGACCGGCCGCCGTGGCACGGGAGTCGTCCGATGAGCACCGCACCGCTGCTGGAACTCGACGCCGTCGCCGTGCAGTACGGCAGCGGCAGGCAGGCTGTGACCGCCCTGGCTGGTGTCGACCTGACGATCCGACCGGGCGAGATGGTCGCCGTCATGGGCACCTCCGGCTCGGGCAAGTCGACACTGCTGTCCGTCGCCGGCACGCTGATGCCCCCGACGAGTGGCGAGGTCCGCATCGACGGCGAATGGGTGTCCGACCGCCCCGCACGCGAACTCGCAGCGCTGCGGCGACGGGTGCTCGGGTTCGTGTTCCAGGACTTCAACCTCATCCCCTCGCTGACCGCGGTCGAGAACGTGGCGCTGCCGCTGGAGCTCGACGGCTGGCGGACCGGGCGTGCACGGAAGGCCGCGGAGCTCGCGCTCGAGAGCGTCGAACTCGGACACCGTCTGGACGCCTGGCCGGACGACCTCTCCGGCGGCCAGCGACAGCGCATCGCCATCGCCCGCGGGGTCGTCGGGGACCGCAAGCTCGTCCTCGCCGACGAGCCGACCGGTGCCCTCGACTCGCAGACCGGCGAGGTCGTCCTCCGCATGCTCCGTCGGCACGTCGACTCCGGCGCCGGCGCACTGCTCGTCACGCACGACGCCCGGCACGCCGCGTGGGCGGACCGCATCGTGTTCCTCCGCGACGGCCGGATCGTCGACGAGTCGTCGTACGCCGGCGTCGAGCTGGCCCTGACCGACGTGCAGGAGCGACCGTGAGCGAGCGGCCCCGGCGGGACACGCACCGTCCGACGATCCGCAGCCGCTCCCCGTTCGCCGTCCGCCCGGCACTGCTGCTGGCCCGACGTCTGGCGTTCGCCCGGCCCGGGCGTGCGGTGCTCGTCGCGGCACTCATCGGCTTGCCGATCGCCGGCCTGGCCGCGGGCGGGGTGCTCATCGCGTCGAGCACGCAGAGCACCGAGGACCGGTTGACCGTCGAACTCGGGCAGTCCGCGGCGATGCTCGAGGCGAACGGCCCGGACATCGCCGGCATGCGGCAGGACCCGGTGGACCGGTACACGTCGACCATCGCGAAGAAGAGCCCGCTGCAGCGGTACTACGACCGTCCGGACACCTCCGACGCCGACGCCAGCGCCTTCCCGACACCCGACCTGCTCGGCTCCGTGCCCGACGGTGCCGCGTCGATCCCGGTCCGGCAGGGCACCGCCGTCGTCAGCGGCCCCCGCGTCCCCGTCACGGTCAACGCCGTCGAGGGCCAGACCTGGGCGGGCGCACTGCAGGGCCACTGGGAACGCATCGACGGCGGCGTCCCGCGATCCGGCAACGAGGTCCTCGTCACCCCGGCGACGCTCGACCGACTGCACATCGCGATCGGCCAGACGCTCGAGCTCAACGACCCGGTCCAGCGGCAGGTCACCGTCGTGGGGACGCTCCGCGACCTGGGGCAGCCCACGTCGAGCCTCGGGGTGTTCGGAGAGTGGGGCGCACTCGGACTCGAGGACGACACGACCGCGCAGGTGTTCCTGCCCGACCGCAGCGTCACGTGGCCCGAGATCCAGCGGTACAACGACCACGGGATCCTCGTCGAGTCGCGGGCAGTCGTGCTCGACCCACCCTTCCCGAGCGCGAGCACGCGCGGCTCCGGTTCCCTCATCAGCTACGGGTACGTCGGTCTGGCCGGGGTGTTCGCCCTCTTCGAGGTCGGGCTGCTCGCGGCGGCCGCGTTCCTGGTCAGCTCCCGCGCCGACACCCGGACCCACGCGGTGCTCGCCAGCGTGGGCGGGGACCGGCGCTTCCTGTTCACCGTGGTGTCCTCGTCCGGGCTCGTGCTCGGTGCCGTGGGGGCCGTCGTCGGCAGCGCGCTCGGCATCGTCGGCGGTGTCGTCGCGTTCCACCTGCTCGACTCCGGCGACCGCGCGCAGTACCCCGGCGTCCACCTGCCCTGGCTGGTGCTGCTCGTCGTCCTGGTCCTCGGGGTCCTGGCCGGCTGGGCCGCGTCGCTCGTCGCCGCCCGGAGCGCCAGCCGGGTCGACGTGGACAGCGCCCTCCGTGGTGCGACCCGCCCCGCCCCGGTGTCGCGTCGACGACGGGCCGCGGCGGCCGGACCGGTGCTCGCCGTCGTCGGCATCGTGATGACCCTGGCCTGCGGCATCGGGGTCCTCGCCCTGAACGCCCGCCCCGTCCAGGAGGACCACCTGGCCCTCGTCGTCGGCGCCGGGGTCGCGCTCGGGCCGTGCCTGGCGCAGCTCGGCATCGTCATGGCCGCCCGTCGACTGCTCGGCGCGGTCGCCCGCGTCGGCGAACGGTTCGGCCTGCCCGCCCGGATCGCCGTGCGGGACGCCGTCCGCAACCCGGTCCGGACCGTCCCGGTGCTCGCGAGCGTGATGAGCGTCGTGTTCGTCGCGACCGTCGTCCTGACCTTCACCGCGTCGCAGTCGACCCAGAGCAACGAGCAGTACGAGTTCCGGACCGCGACGGGCGTCGGGACGACCGCGGTCACCGACGTCGACGGGGTGCCGGACGCCGACCTCACCGCGCGGGCGGTCCGCGTCGTGCGACAGGTCGTCCCGGAAGCCCACGTCCGCGTGCTCGGCGCGGGCGTCGAGAACCGCTCGGACGACGCCCCGGTGACGTTGCCGGTCGACGTGCACCGCCCCGACTGCATGAGCGCCGGCAGCGGACCCTGCGCCGGGTGGTTGGTGGGGCCGGACAGCACCAGCCCGCACGTCTTGACGGGCAGCGCCGACGACCTCGGCGTGCTGATCGGACACCGGCCCTCCCGAGCCGCCCGGGCAGCGCTCGAGCACGGTGACGCCGTCGCCGTCCGCCCCGAGTTCGTCCAGGACGGTGTCGTCCGGTTCGACACCCGCAAGGCATCGCAGTTCGCGATGTACGGGGAACAGCCGACCGGTCGGCCCCTGCACACCATGACCGTCCCGGCCGTGGTCGAGCACACCGACGAGCCGCTGCAGATCGCCGTCTTCCTCACTCCGCAGGGTGCCGCACGCCACGGCCTGGAGACCGAGCCGAACTACCTCGTCGGCAGCTTCCCGGACGGCATGTCGACGGAACGCTCCGACGCCCTCGCCGCCACCTGGCAGGCCTCCGCCGGACAGCAGGCGGACTCCTGGTACCCGTCGTTCACCGTCGAGGCCGGACCGCAGGACCCGTTCCGTCCGATCGCCCTGGTCGTCGTCCTGCTCGCCGGCATGGTCACCCTCGGGGCCACGACCGTCGCGATCGGACTGGCCCGCGCCGACGGCCGCCGCGACGACGAGGTCCTCGACGCGATCGGCGCCTCACCCGGGGTCCGTCGCCGGGTCTCCACCTGGCAGGCCGCGGTGCTGACCCTGGTCGGTTCGCTGGTCGGCGTCGCGCTGGGGGTCCTGCCGCTCCGGGCACTGACGCTGCGGTTCACCCCCACCCCGCTCGGCGTCTCGCACCTGCCGTTCGCGCCGGACCCGACCTCGCTCGTCGTGCTCGCGCTCGGCCTGCCGCTGCTGGTCACCGCCGGGGTGTGGGCCGTCGCGGGGCGTCGGCGGCGGGTGGCGGTGCGCCGGACGGCCTGACGGCGGACGGCCTGCACGCCGGACGGGAGGCGCGGTGCCAGCTGACACCGGGCCTCCCGTCCGGTGTGCGGTCGCCGACCGCTACTCGGTGAGCTTGATGAGCAGGGGCAGGAAGAGCCCGGCGAGCCAGGAGAGCACGAGCACGGAGGCGCCGATCGCCAGGAGCCGTCGGCGACGACGCTGCCTGGGGCTCTCGGCGACGCCCCAGACGCCGGCACGGACCAGCAGGCGGTTCGCCTCGCCGACCAGGCGGCGGACCTCCGGGTCCTCCATGTCGAGGTGCCCGTTCTCGGCGTGCTCCGCGATCGCGGTGGCCTCGTCGACCGTCAGCGCGGTGTCGCCCGTCGCGCGGTCCCTGCGTCGCATGCGCCCACGGTAGCCCGCGGGTGGCCCGAGGGCCACCGGTGGCTGCGGGCGGCGGGCGATGCGCGGCGCGCTCCCGCGGCGCGCTCCCGCGGCGCAGTCAGGCTGCGCACAACAGGAACCCGCTCGAACCGCGGACTCCCGTGGTTCGAGTCGGTTCCTGTTGTGCGGCGGCAGGGCGCGCCAGTGGCGGGGCGCGTCGGTGGCGGGCTGCCACCGGCGGCGCCTGGGTGGGCAGCGAGGGACGGGAGGCGCGTGGCGGTCGCACACCGCGCCTCCCGTCCGAGGATCACTCGGGCAGCGGCTCGGCGTAGGTGCGGAACTCGCCGCGCTCCGTGTGGATCGCCCACAGGCGCTCGGCGATCGACTCACCCGAGTGGTCGTCCTGGCCGTCGTCGATGCCGAACGGGATGATGAGCTGGCCGACGTGCACGTCCTCGTCGCGGACGGCGTCGTGGAGCAGCTGCGCGTAGGCGCTCTCGCCGGCGAACGCGACCGAGGTACCGGTCACGCGCGATCCCGGGCGGACGGCGCTGCCGCCGTTGACGAACAGGATCGTGCCGTGGCCGAGCGAACGCATGCCGGGGAGCACCTGGCGGACGGCGTTCACCGAGCCGTAGACGGAGAACTCGATCGGGCCGACGAGGTCCTCGGCGGTCGTCTCGAGGACCGGCCGCATGTACTCCTTCGCCGGCAGCGGGCTGTACTGCAGGACCTCGATCGGGCCGAGCTGCTCGGTGGCCTGCTCGAGCGCGTGCCGGAGCGAGTCACCGTCCCGGACGTTCGCGGCGAACCCGGCGGCCTGGTGGCCCTGCTCACGGAGCGACGCGGCGAGTTCGTCGAGCCGCGCCTGGTTGCGGGAGATCAGGGCGACGGCGAAGCCCTCGCGGGCGAAGCGTTCCGCGACGGCGAGCCCGAGGCCCTTGCCGGCGCCGACGATGGCGATGGTGGTCATGTGTCCTCCAAGGACAGTGGGGTGGTCCCCCCACTGAACCAGGCCACCTGGTCCGGTCACCCGGGCAGGTCGAGGCCCGCGGGCGCGCCGGTGGCAGCCGGGTGGTCACGGCAGCGGCCGGGAGATCGGATCGAGTCGGCATCCCTCCCCCTCGACCGCGAGGCGGCACCTCGGCGGCAGCGCCGAGATGAACTCGATCTCGAAGACCCCGGCACCCTCGATGGTCGCGGTCTCGATGTCCAGGAGGAACTCGACCTCGGCCCAGCCCGGGTTCCCCGGACCCGCCGGTGCTGGCAGCACACGCGCCGAGAAACCCGCGACCCAGGCCCGGTGCAGGACGCCCGGGAGGCTCCGCGATCGGACACGACGCGGCAGGACGACACGCATCCACATCCGGAGCACCTCCACCTGCACGGTCCGCCGCGAGCCACGACGTCCCTGGATCGAACCTCGGTCGCCCTCCGGGCGTCGATCAGCGTCGCGCATCCCGGATGGGGACCGTGGACTCCACCGGCGAGCGCGGCTCCTGCGTGCACGCCGAGGTCTCCACCCGCAGCGTGGCAGGCATGTCCCGTCCCACCGCTCCCCACCGGATCACCCGGGAGAGCGCTCGTGCGGCGCTCTGGTTCTGGCCGTCCGTCTGGGCAGGCGTCGCCGTCGTCGTCACCCTGCTGCTGCTCGTCGTGCGTCCGGGCCCGTCCGGGTGGCGCTGGCCGGGCGGGCAGGAATCCGCCGGTGTCCTGCTCCAGGTGGTCGCATCGAGCGTGATGGCCGCGACGACGGTCACGTTCTCGCTGACGGTCGTCGCGCTGCAGTTGTCGTCGCAGCAGTTCTCCCCGCGGCTGCTCCGCGAGTTCGCTCGTGACCGGGTCACGCAGGCCGTGCTCGGGATCCTGCTCGCCACCTTCGTGTCCGCCCTCACCTGCGTGCTCGGGATCGGCGGCACCCGGCTCCCGGTGTTCGCCCTCGCGCTGGTCTTCGTCCTGGGGATCGCGTCCGCCGGAGCGCTCATCGCGTTCGTCGGGCACATCGTGCGGTCGCTCCGGATCGACTCACTCATGCGGGCGGTCCACGGTGAGACGGCGGCGATGATCTCGGCGACGTACCCGCCGAGGACCGACGGGAGGCCCGGGGCCAGCTCCGACGGACTCCCGGACGACCGGCGGGACCCGCGCCGATCCCTGCCGGACCGCGCGCCGGAACTCAACCTGCGGGCGCGTCGCACCGGGTTCGTCCGACGGATCGACACGGCAGCGCTGACACACGCTGCCCGGCGGGACGACGTCGTGGTGCAACTCCGGGTCAGGCCCGGGGACCACGTCACCCTCGGCGCACCGATCGCACGGATGTGGTTCCGGAGCCGCCCAGCCGACCCGTGGGACGTCGTCGAGCGCGCCCTCGAGATCGGGTACGAGCGGACGATGGAGCAGGACATCGCGTACGGGTTCCGCCAGCTCACGGACATCGGTGTGAAGGCGGTGTCCCCGGCGATCAACGACCCGGTCACCGCCGTGCACGCGATCGGCTACTGCGCCGACCTGCTCGTGCGGCTGGAAGGTGTCGTCATCCGCGACCGCCGGGTGCAGGACGGAACCGGTGTGCTGCGGCTCGTCGTCCCGGACCGGGACCGGCGGTACTGGCTCGACCTGGTCTGCGGTCCGCTCCGCCGCTACGGTTCTGCCGAGCCGATCGTCCTGGGTGCACTGCTGCGGATGCTCCGGGACTGTGCGGCCTCCACCCAGGACCCGCTCGACGGCGAGGAGTTGCTCCGGCAGGCCGACCTGGTGCTCGAACAGGCGTCGACCACGCTCGCGGCGGTCGACCTCGAGGAGCTCGCCGATCGGCACCGGCGGGTCGGTGCTGCGGTCCGGGGCGACCTCGACGCAGCGTACGACGACCGGGCCGGCGAGACGAGGTCGGTCTGATCCCGTGGCTGCTCGGAGCCGCCAGCACCCAGCGGTTCCGCACCTCCGCGGGGTGCAATCGAGGGACATCGCCCGGGAGGCTCACCATGGGAAGAACCCGTCGCACCGTCTCGGCCGCGAGCGTCGCGCTCGTCGCCCTGGCGCTGACCGCCTGCACGAGCGAGGACGGGACCGACCCCTCGGACGCACCCCGGGCCTCCGCCCCGGCCGACCTGGCAGCTGGGCAGGTCGCACCGGACGGTGCCACTACCGACGTGGTGGCCGGACTGGAGGCCCCTTGGTCCGTCGTGCGCACCGGTGACGGTGCCGACGCCCTCGTCAGCCTGCGGGACTCGGCGGAGGTCCTCGAACTGTCGGAGGACGGCGAGCGACGCACCGTCGGCACCGTCCCCGGCGTGCGACACGGTGGCGAGGGCGGGCTGCTCGGACTCGCACTGCAGGACGACGGGCTGTTCGTGTACTCGACCGGGAAGGACGGCAACCGCATCGAGCGCTACGACCTGCAGGGGTCGACGGGTTCGTACGAGCTCGGTGACGCCACGACGGTCATCGACGGGTTGCCCGCGAACTCCTTCCACGACGGAGGCCGGATCGCGTTCGGCCCGGACGGCATGCTCTACGCCAGCGTCGGCGACGCGGGGGCGAGCGAGGACGCCCAGGACCGGGACTCCCTCGCCGGCAAGATCCTCCGGCTCACCCCGGACGGCGACGTGCCCGCGGACAACCCGTTCCCGGACTCCCCCGTGTGGAGCCTCGGACACCGGAACGTGCAGGGCCTGGGGTGGAGCGCGGACGGGACGATGTTCGCCTCCGAGTTCGGGCAGGACGCCCACGACGAGCTCAACGTCATCGAACCCGGCAGCGACTACGGCTGGCCCGAGGTCGAGGGCACCGGCGGCGAGGACCAGGGGTTCGTCGACCCCGTGCAGCAGTGGGCCACCGACGACGCGAGCCCGAGCGGCCTGACCGTCGTCGGTGACACCGTCTTCATCGCCAACCTGCAGGGCCGGATGCTCCGCGGGATCCCGGTCGACGACCCGAGCAGTGCGCAGGAGTACTTCGCCGGTGAGTACGGCCGCATCCGGACGGTCCTGGCAGGGCCCGACGACACGCTGTGGTTCGTCACGAACAACACCGACGGACGCGGCGACCCCCGCGAAGACGACGACCGGATCGTGCAGGTCCCGCTGACCACGGGCACGTGAGGCACCCGGCCGGGGTGCGCTCCGTCAGGGGACGAGCCGCTCCGCGCGGTAGCGGTCGAACAGCCGGGTGAACGAGTCGAGCGTCCGGTGGTGCTCGGTGAAGCCGGCGAGTCGGCTCTTCGACATGTCGGTCATCACCTCGATGTCCAGCCCGAGGTCGGCGTCGGTGTGCCACCAGGACGCCAGCCGCTCCAGGTCTGGCTCGACCAGGCCGTGCTCGGCGACGATCTCGGCCCAGACGGGGGCGGCGTCGACCATCTGCTCCTCGAAGGGGCGGGGCACGGTGTCGAAGCCCTCGGCATCGACGCCCAGGTGCGCAGCGATCCGCGGCCACATCCAGCGCCAGCGGAAGACGTCGCCGTTCGCGGTGTTGAACGCCTCGTCCGACCCGGCCGGGTCCGTCGCCGCCCACACCATCTGCGCGGCGAGCAGGTCGGCGTCGGTGACGTCGGTCAGGCCGTTCCACTGCGTCTCGCTGCCGGGGAAGACCATCGGTCGGCCGGTGTGGCGGCTGATCGCAGCGGCGACGGCGATGGTGAGCCCCATGTTCATCGCGTTCCCGACCGCGTACCCGAGCACGGTGTGCGAGCGGTGCACCGACCAGGTGAAGCCCTGGCGCGCGGCGGCGGCGAAGAGCTCGTCCTCCTGCGCGTAGTAGAAGTTGTCGACCTCCAGGCGTGGCTCGTCCTCGTGGAACGGGGTGTCCGGCATCGCGCCCTGCCCGTACGCCTCGAACGGACCGAGGTAGTGCTTCAGGCCGGTCATCAGCGCCACGTGCTGCACGGGTGCGTCGGCGAGCGCCGCGAGCAGGTCGCGGACCATGCCGCCGTTGACGGCGATGTTCTCGACTTCGGTCGCCTGCCGTGACCACGCCGTGAAGAACACGTGGGTGGCCGGGACGTCCGCCAGGGTCGAGTTCAGCGACTCCGCGGAACGCAGGTCGGCGGAGCGCCAGGAGACGCCCGGCCGTTCGGCTCCCGGGCGGCGGGACAGCGCGGTGACGGTCCAGCCGTCGGCGACGAGGTGGTCGACGATCGCCGATCCGGCGATGCCGGTGGCGCCGACGACGAGGGCGTGCGGGGTCGCGGTCATGCGGGTCCTTCCGGTGGAGGGCGGTGAACCGGAGACAACACCTGTCGGCTGTGTGCATTCCGTCCCGCGGGTGGTCCTCGGACGGGAGGCGCGGCGGACAGGGGTACGGACGTCACCTCCCTCGTGGGTCGCCTCCGCCTACCGTCGTCGACGTGTCAGCACAGACCCCGCACCCGTCCGGGACCACCGGCATGACGACCGGTCGCACCCTCCTTTTCGCCGTCGGGGGTGGTGCTGCGGTCGGGAACCTCTACTGGGCGCAGCCGCTGCTCGACGCGATCGCGGCGGACCTGCACGCTTCGTCGTCGCTGGCCGGGCTGCTCGTCACCGTGACGCAGGTCGGGTACGCGCTCGGGATCCTCCTGGTCGTCCCCCTCGGCGACGTCCTGGACCGCCGGCGTCTCGTCCCCGGGGTGCTCGTCGCGTCGGCGGTCGCGCTGCTGCTCGCCTCGGTCGCGCCCTCGTTCGGCGTCCTGCTCGGCGCCCTCGGCCTCGTCGGGCTGACGACCGTCGCCGGGCAGCTCCTCACGCCGCTCGCTGGCGACCTGGCAGACCCGGCCGCCCGCGGTCGGGTGGTCGGCACGGTCGCGTCCGGGATGCTGACCGGCATCCTGGTGTCGCGGACGGTCAGCGGGCTGGTGGCGCAGGTGGCCGGCTGGCGCGCGATCTACGTGGTCGCCGCCGTCGCAGCCCTCGTGCTCGCGGTCCTGCTGCGCCGGGCGATCCCGCACCTCGAGCGGCGCGACCGGGTGCCGTACCCACGGCTCATCGGTTCGGTGTTCCGTGCCGTCGCCCACCACCGATCGGTGCAGGTGACCCTGGTGCTCGGCGCATCAGCGTTCGCGGTGTTCACCATGTTCTGGACGGCGCTGACGTTCCTGCTCAGCGCTGCACCGTTCGGGTACTCGCCGGCTGCGATCGGACTGGTCGGTCTCGCGGGGCTCGCCGGGGCCGTCGCCGCCCAGCGCGTCGGCCGGCTGCACGACCGCGGGCTGTCGGTGCCGGTGACCGGGGCGGCGCTCGCCCTCGGGCTCGTGTCGCTGGTCGTCGCCGGGCTCGGTGCGCGGTCGATCGTGGTCGTCCTCGTCGCGGTGGTCCTGCTCGACGTCGGGGTGCAGGCCGCGAACGTGCTCAACCAGACCCGGCTGTTCGCGATCGACCCGGCCGCACGGAGTCGGCTCAACACGGCGTTCGTGACCGGGAACTTCATCGGCGGTGCGGTCGGCTCCGCGCTGGCCTCGGTCCTCTGGGGCCTCGGCGGCTGGACGGCGGTCTCGATCGGCGGCGCTGTCCTGTTCGGGTTCGCGCTCACGGTGTGGGTGGTCCACCGCCGCGGGGCGCTCGCGCTGCCGGGCGGTGGTGGCGGTGCGGCGGGAGCCGGAAGGCCCTGACCACGACCGTAACGGAACATCTGTCACAAGGCACGCCCGGACCACTTCCGGTGGCTCACCTCGGGCCCGTCGGCTCCAATCGGAGGACGCTCGCCGCCCAGGCGACGACGGATGGGTCGTGCGTCGCGACGAGCACCGCAGCTCCGGCCGATGCGAAGTCGGCGAGCGTGTCCAACACCATCCGGGCGTTGTCGTCGTCGAGTGCGCTCGTCGGTTCGTCGGCCAGGATGACGTCGGGCTGCTTCACGAGGAGTCGAGCGAGGGCGACGCGCTGCTGCTCGCCGCCGCTGAGGTCGTGTGCCCGGTCGCTCCCACGCCCCGCGAGTCCCACCCGCTCCAGCGCCTCGGCTACGGACGTCCGGAGTCCTGTCCGTGCACGACCCGGACGGCCGATCCGGATGTTGGCGTCGACCGTCATGTCGGGGACGAGGCCGAAGTCCTGGAAGAGGTAGCCGAGGTGGTCGCGCCGGAGTCGTCTGGCTCGACCGGGGCTCCTGCCCGCGTTGGTCCCGTCGATGCGGACCGTTCCGGAGTCCAGCGAGTCGATGAGCCCGATGCAGTCGAGGAGGGTCGACTTGCCGGAGCCGCTCGGCCCGGTGAGCGCGAGCACCTCCCCGCACGCCACACCGAACGACAGGTCCCGCCAGAGCAGCCGTCCGCCACGGTGCTTCGCGGCGCGGTCGACCTCGAGCATCACGAACCACTCCCCCGGGACCGGACGACCGCCCGCGTCGAGACGGCGACCACGGCGACGGCGACCACCGTGAGCACGACGAGCGCTGCGACTGCGGAGACTCCGCTCACGCCAGCGGCACGCGCAGCGGGATCGAGCGCCGAGACGGCTCCTAACCCGTCAGGTCGCGTCTGCCACCAGCGATGCACGACGGCGATCCCGCCGGCTGACAGCAGGAGACCCTCGACCAGCAGGAGGTCCCCGTTCACGCGAGCCGGTGATCGACCGGCGGCGATGCCGGCGAAGAGCCGACGGCCGTGACGTCGGTGATGTGCGGCGGTACTGATCACGGCGAGGACGACGGCGACGGTGAGACCGCTGATCACCGCGAGGCCCCCGATGCCGACGGCGGTCGCGGCCTGCCGTTGGCGTTCAGCCACCGCCTGCCCCACGGAGACGACCGCGCTGAACTCGTCGCCGAGACCAGCGGCCTCTATCGCGCGGTCGGCGACGGCCTCGGAGGTGAAGACGACGTCGCCGGTGGACAGCCAGGCACCGAGTTGGTCCGGCGTGAAGACACCGGAGGCATCGGGGACGACGACCACCACGGCGTCGGTCGACCAGGAGGCCGCCGAGGAGTCACCTGCGTACGTGTACGCCCCGGCCGATCGGAGGGCCCCGCCGCCGATGTGCCGTCGTTGCTCGTCGGGCGCCACGCGGAGTTCCCAGCCCACCAGCGCGCGGATCACCGCCCTTCGGTCGAGGTCCGACCCCGGCGGGGTGCAGACGGTGATGCGGTCGTCCGTCACGGTGATGCGGTCACCGTTCTCGGCGCGGAGGTCCTGATGACGCAGGTACTCGGCGTCGACGAACAGTGCCGGCACCGAACCCGGACCGGTTCCCGTGCCCACCTCGACCGCAGCGGTGAGCAGGGCATCGTGCCGGTCCAGGGCGCCGCCGACGAAGTCGCCGATCCGGTCCCAGTAGCCCTGCGTCTCGGATCCGGGCCGCGGGTCCGGGGTCACCCAGAGCTGGACGGCGTCCCCGGCTGCCTGCAGCTCGCGGTCGCCGGAGTCCGACCTGGCCGCGATGACGGCAGCCGTCACGTCGAACACCGCGGCGACCAGCAGCAAGACCGCTGGCAGTCGAGCGGCATGTGCCACCAGGACGAGCGCGCCCGGAAGCCGAGCTCCCCGCAGGGTGGCCGCGATGGGCCGGCGAACGGCGATGAGCGTGCCGACGACGTGGGCTGCCACGACCGGGACGAGCAGCGCTGTGGTGAACACCGCGGCCGACATCGCGAACGTCTCCCACGACGCGAGCCCGTTGTGGAACCAGAGGAGGAGTCCCACGACCGGTACGCCGACCAGCACGACGGTCAGGGTCGCTCGGACCTCGGACAGCTCGGCGCACACGATCGCGCCTGTGCTGCGGCCGTGCAGTCGGCGCACCGCGCTCCGTCGCGGTGCGCCGATCGTGCCGACGAAGCAGAGCGCCACGCAGCCGAGCACGAGGGTGCCGGTGAGCTGGGACGTGCCCTGGACGCCGCCCGTCACGCCGATGCGATCCAGGACCGGCACCGTCTCCGAGCTGGTCGTGAAACCAGCACCCCGGAGTGCTGCGGCGGTCGCACGCTCGGCTCCGTCGTCACCGATGACCTCGTACGAGCCGGTGGGGTCGTAGCGGTCGAGTGCTGCCATCGGTCGCACCGCCGTGCGCACCGTCCGGGAGAAGTCGACGTAGCCGTCACGCGACCAACCGGCCCCGTCGGTCCCCGGAGCAGCGGTCACCAGAGCGGTGCGCCGGGTGGTCGGTGCCGACCGGTCGGCGACGGTCCGGACGATCGTGGCGTGGTGTCGTCGAGCGACGTCTTCGAGGGAGGCGGCGATCCGGCTGTTCGACGTCGTCCCGCGCTCGGCTGCGGCCGTCACGACGGCGGAGACACCGACCACGCCGGATTCACTGAGGCGGGTCGCGCCGAGGAAGGCGAGGACGACGGCGAGCAGAGGTGGGATGACGTAGGCGAGGCGCACGGAGCGCATCCGCATGGGTCTCCTTCCGGCGGCACCGATGGGCAGAGCGGCGAGCGGGGCGTCCGCAGGAGAACGCCCCGCTGTCCGGTCAGCAGTTGTGGTAGTACGCCTTGTTGCCGCTCCGGGCCTTCGGCGCCGTGGCGAGCGCGTACCTGCCGCCCGCGACTCCGGTGACACGCTTCGACTTCACCCCGACGGCGGTGGCTCCGTGACACCGGCGTTCGCGGAAGAAGTTCGACCATGCATCGTCCTTCCCGACTCCCCATTGCCAGAAACTGCCCCCACCACCGTCGTCCTTGCGCGCCGTGCTGCCGCGGGTCTCACCACTCGAGCCGGGCCCGTCGCTCGTCATCAGGACGCCACCCGCTTCAGGGCCATGCCCGAGCATCTCGGTCGGCGCCGCCGACGCGAGGGATGCTGGTCCGACGACGAGCGCGGACGCCAGCGCGAGACCGACCATCAGGACTGGTTTCTTGTGCACCATGTGTGTTCCTCTTCCTGCCCCAGATCGAGGCAGGCCGAGGCTGGCAGGTGGACCGCGCCGACGCCAAGTACTTCGTATTCCAGATGGGCGGAGGTGACGTCACCCGACGATCGGCCCGGCGACCTCGACCTCGTCGTGCTCCACGAGCCACCGCACCGCGTCGAGGACGGTCTCCTCCGCCGTGTACCGGGGCGCGTAGCCGAGCAGCCGCCGGGCCTTGTCGATGCTGAACACGTGGCTGCGTGAGAGGTGCTCCCAGCTGGCGTCCGCGTGCTCGGCAGCGGTGCCCGCGCGGAACCGGTCCCACGTGACGGACTCGAGCCGGGCCTCCCGTCCGAACCAGGACGCGGCGAGCGCGGCGTACCCGCGGACGGTGAGCGCGGTGGGGGCGACGACGGTGAAGTCCTCGCCGGCCGCGGCGTCGCGGTGTTCGACGGCGAGCGCGAAGGCCTGGGCGACGTCGTCGGCGTGCACGTGGGCCATCGTCTCGGCGCCCAGGCCGGGCACGAGCAGCGGCTCGCCGGCGGAGAGGGTGCGCCAGACTGCGGGGTCGAGGTTGCCGACCGGGCCGATCGGCGCCCAGCCGGGGCCGCTGATGTGGCCGGGGTGCAGCGACGTCGTCAGGACACCGCCACGAGCGGTTTCCTCCTTGAGCATCCGGGCGATCGCGTCCTTCTGGATGCCGTATTCGCCCTGCGGCGGGGTCGCGTTCTCCTCGGTGACGGGCAGCACGGCGCTGGGTCCAGCCCGCCAGATCGAGCCGCAGTGGATCAGGTGCGCGTCGGTTCCGCGGAGCGCCGCGACGAGTGCGGTGGCGGACTCGAGGGTGAAGCAGACGAGGTCGATGACGACGTCGGGTCGCAGCGCGACGATTCGGTCGCCGAAGACGCCGTCGCGGTCCTCCTGCTCGCGGTCGGCGGTGATCTGCTCGACCTGCTGCCACTCCGGGGCGTCGACGTAGGCCGAGCGGGTGCCGCGGCTGATGGTGACGACGTCGTGGCCGGCACGCACCAGACGCGGGACGAGGAAGGTGCCGATGTGGCCGGTGCCCCCGATGACGACGACGCGCTGTCTGCTCATGGACGTCACCGTACGCGCGGCCGTCCGCGCGCCACGCGCAGCGGACGATGCCGACGTCCGCGCGGTGGTCAGGGGCTACCGTCGATCCCATGCAGCGACGCACACTGGGCCGTACCGGCCGTGAGACCTCCGTGATCGGACTCGGCACCTGGCAGTTCGGCGGCGACTGGGGTCCGGTCGCCGCGGAGGACGCCTTCGCGGTGATGGACGCCTCCGCCGAGGCCGGCACCACCCTGTTCGACACCGCCGACGTGTACGGCGACGGCCGGAGCGAGCAGCTCATCGGCCGCTGGATCGCCGCACACCCCGAGGCCGGTGTCACGGTCGCGACGAAGATGGGTCGCCGCGTCGACCAGGTCCCGTCGAACTACATCGCCGCGAACTTCCGGCAGTGGGTCGACCGGTCGCGCGAGAACCTCGGCCAGGACACGCTCGACCTCGTCCAGCTGCACTGCCCGCCGACCGCGGTGTTCGAGGACGACGCCGTGTACGACGCCCTGGACGCGCTGGTGTCCGACGGCTCGATCGCCGCGTACGGCGTCTCCGTCGAGACCGCCGACCAGGCCCTGACCGCGATCGCCCGTCCCGGGGTCGCGAGCGTCCAGGTCATCCTCAACGCGTTCCGGCTGAAGCCGCTCGACCGCGTGCTGCCCGCCGCCCGGGAGGCCGGGGTCGCGATCCTGGCACGGGTCCCGCTGGCCTCGGGGCTGCTCACCGGCAAGTACACGACCGAGACGACGTTCGCCCCGGAGGACCACCGCACGTACAACCGTGACGGTCAGGCCTTCGACCAGGGCGAGACCTTCAGCGGTGTCCCGTTCGAGGACGGCGTCCGTGCCGCGCAGGAGTTCGCCGCGGCTCTGCCCGAGGGCGTCTCGGTCCCGCAGGCCGCACTGGCCTGGGTCGTCGCGCAGGAGGGGGTCACCGCCGCGATCCCGGGTGCGCGCAACGCCGAGCAGGCACGGTCGAACGCCGCGGCCGGGTCCCTCGACCTGCCCGGGGACCTCGACGCGACCGTCCACGACCTGTACGACCGGTGGTTCCGTGCCACGGTCCACGAGCGCTGGTGATCGCGACCACGGACGGACGGGAGGCCCGGCTCACCTGGTGAGTCGGGCCTCCCGTCCGTCAGGTGGTCGGCTCAGCCGGCCTTGACCACGGCGCGTGATCCGGCGATGACGGCGACGTCCTCGGCGACGGCGACCACCTTGTCGGGCAGCACCGTGCCGACGGCCTTGCGGGCACCCCAGGCGACGTAGGAGCCGACGAGCGCCCCGATCGCGCCGAGGATCGCGCCCTCGATGCGCAGGTCCGACTTGCCGGACTTCGTCGTGGTGCCGAGCGCGAGCCCGGCGAACGCGCCCGCACCGATGCGGCCGAGGAGCGCCGGGAAGGCGATCCGGTTCGGGGTCTTCGGCAACTTGTCACCGATGATCTCGCCCGCCGCACCGGCGACGAGACCGGCGCGACCGATCGACGAGTCGAAGGTCTTCCAGTCCTGCCAGTCACCGCGCAGGTTCTTGTCGCCCTGGTGCAGGCCGAGGACGGCGAGCGGCGTGGCGGAACGGCCTCCGCTGAGGATCCCGAGCAGCAGTGCACGCGTCAGGGTGCTGGTGGTCCGGCTCTTCTTCGACATGTGTTTCGTCTCCTTCGTGTCGCCGTCGACGCTACTCAGCCCGGCTGTCCCCGAGGCTCAGCCCTTGACCGCACCCGCGGACATGCCGGAGACCAGGTTGCGCTGGATGACCATGAAGAACACCACGACCGGCAGCGAGAACAGCACGGAGGCAGCCATCTGTCCGGTGAAGTCGGTGCCGGCGGTCTGCGTCGTGAAGGACGCCAGCCAGACCGGCAGCGTGTAGTGCGCCTGGTCCTGCATGAACGTGTACGCGACGATGTAGTCGTTCCACGCGGCGATGAACGCGAAAACGCTCGTCGCGATCATGCCGGGCATCACGAGCGGGAACAGCACCTTCGTCAGCACCTGCCAGGTGCTCGCGCCGTCGATCCGGGCAGCTTCCTCGATCTCCATCGGGATGGCCAGGAAGAACCCGCGCATCACCCAGATCGAGAACGGCAGCACCGCGGCGACGTAGGCCAGGATCAGCCCGGCGTAGCTGCCGGTGAGTCCGGTCTGGTTGAAGATGAGGAACTGCGGGATGAGCAGTGCGGTGCCGGGCAGCATCTGGACCAGCAGGATCACCACGAGGATCGTCCGGCGACCGCGGAACCGGAACCTCGACAGTGCCGCCGACGCCAGGATCCCGAGCAGCAGCGACAGGACGACCGCCCCGACCACGACGATGCTCGAGTTCTTCAGGTAGACGAGGAAGTCGGCGCGGGTGAACGCGGTGACGAAGTTCTCGACCGTCGGGTGTGCGGGGGCGAACAGCGGGGTGCTCGTCAGCGCTTCCGACCGCGGCTTGAAGGCGGTGTTCACCATCCAGTAGACGGGGAAGATCCACACCACGCAGAAGACCACGGCGATGGTGCTGCTGATCCACCTGACCGGACGACGTCGACGACGGATGCGCTTGGTGGCCGCGATGCCCTTCGGGGTCGGGACGGCTGCGGGGACGTCGGCCTCGACGGGGATGCCCGTCGGCAGTGCGGTGGTCACAGCTCTTCTCCCGATCGGACGAGGTTCCGGATGTAGAGGGCGCTGAGGACCATGAGGATCAGCGCGGCGATCACGGCGACCGCGGACCCGGTGCCGATGTCGTGCCCGACGAACGCGGTGATGTAGGTGAAGACGCCGAGGGTCGAGGTGGCACCGTCCGGTCCGCCCTGGGACACGAGCCAGATCTGGTTGAAGACGTTGAAGTCCCAGATGATCGAGAGCATCGTCACCAGCAGCAGCGTCGGACGCAGGTACTCGATGGTGACGACGCGGTAGACCGTCCACTCCGAGCCGCCGTCGAGTCGGACGGCCTCCTTCACCTCGAGCGGGATCTGGGTCTCGGCCGCGTACAGGGTCAGTGCGATGAAGGGCACCGCCTGCCAGACGACGAGCATCCAGATCGACGTGTACGCCAGGCCGGCGCTGTTGCCCCAGTCGGTGTTCGTCATGTCGCCGAAGACGTGCAGCTGCGTGAGCACCCAGTTGACGACGCCGTAGCCCGGCTGGAACAACCAGTTCCACACGAGCGAGGACGCCACGTTCGGCATGCCCCACGCGCAGATGAGGACGATCGTCACGGCGTAGCGGAGGACCACCCCGAGCCGGGTCATCAGGTGGGAGACACCGGCGCCGATGAGGATGCTGCCGAGCACCATCGCCGCGGTGAACAGGATCGTGCGCACCAGGGAAGCCCAGAACGCCGGGTCGGTGAGGATCTGCACGTACTGCGCCAGGCCGACCGCGTCGTAGGCACCGGTGTAGAGCGAGCGCTGGTCGTAGTCGGTGAACGACGTGAAGACCAGGAAGACGATGGGGGCGATCGTCACGAAGACGAGCACCAGGCCCGCCGGCGTGAGGAGCCACAGCGGGGCGAACGAGCGGGTGGCGCGACGGCGGGGTGACCCACCAGGCCGGTCGTCGCGCGAGCGGGTCGGACGGTCGGTGCGCTCCTGGCTCGGGCGGGTGGCGGAGACGGTCACGTCTGGCCTTTCCGTGAGGGGCGGACGGTGCGGGTGCCGCGGCGTGTGCCGGGGTGCCCGCACCGTCCTGCGTCGGTCGAGGAGTGCGGCCTACTCCTTGTTGAGCGTGGAGTCGGCTGCCTTGTCGAAGGTCGCGGCGGCTTCCTCCGGGGTCTTCGAGCCGGAGACGATGCTCGAGAACAGGTTGTTGATGCTCTGGTCACCCTCGAGGTCGGCCCACCGGGAGTTCGCCGGGGTGGCCTTCGAGTTCAGCGCTGCCGTGAAGAAGCCCTTGTTGATGTCGCTGAGCGTCGAATCGGCGGCCTTGATGCCGTCGGTGCTGTTCGGGATCCAGCCGTTGTCGCCGTAGACGTACTTGCTCTGCATCTCCGGGCCGGACGCGATCTTCACCCACTGCAGGGCCAGGTCGGTGTTCTTCGACTTGGCGGCGACACCCCAGTCGGAGCCACCGAGCATCACCGGCTGGGTCTTGCCGGACTTGCCCGGGAACGGGAAGGTGCCGAGCTTGTCCGCCGTCATCTCGGGGTTCGCCTGCTCGACGAGCCCGAGCGTGCCGCTGGTGCTGAGGATCGCCGAGGCCTTCTCGTCGGCGAAGACCTGGTTCATGTCGGGGCTGTCGGTGTTGAGCGTCGCGGAGGCCTTCGAGGAGTAGTCGTTCGCGAACTCCTTGAAGTCCGCCAGACCCTGCTGCGCCTTCGCGTCGCCGAAGCCGGCCTTCCAGGTGCCGTCCTGCTCGGTCGCGATCTCGCCGCCCGCGTCCCAGACGAACTGCATGCCGGCGTACCAGTACTGACCGGGCATGTAGAACGCGGAGAAGTCGCTGGCGGTGTTCTTCGCCTTGACCTTGTCGAGGTCAGCGGTGAGCTCCTCGTACGTGGTCGGGGCCGTGGTGATGCCGGCGTCGGCCCACATCTGCTTGTTGTAGATGACCGATCGGGCACCGGCGAAGCCGGGGACGCCGTACAGCGAGCCGTCGACGGTCGCCGGGTCCGAGAGCCCACCGAGCCAGGTCTGCCCCTGTGCGAGGTCCTTCTTGTACGGCGTCAGGTCCAGGAGCGCCCCGTTGGCGGCGTAGCTCGCGACCTGGGTGTTGCCGAGGTCCAGGACGTCCGGCGGGGTGTTCGTCGCCAGGGCGGTGGAGATCTTCGTCGTGATGCCGTCCCACTGCTGGATCTGGACCTTGACCTTCGCGCCGGTCTTCGCCTCGAACTCCTTGTTGATCGCGGCGATCGTCTTGTCCGAGTAGTCGCCGGTCATGGCCCACACGGTCAGCGTCTTGCCGTCGCCCTTGACGTCGGCGACGTCCTTGGTCCCACCGCCGCCTCCGCCACCGGCGTTGCCGGCGCTGGAGCAGGCCGTCAGGCCCATGGCGATGGTCAGGGCCACGGCAGTTGCTGCCGCGAACTTCTTCGTACGCATTGCTTCTCCTTGGTGGTCGTTCTGCTGTGTCGGTGTCGGGTCAGCTCACGCCGAGCTCCGCGGCGAGCAGGAAGGCTGCTCCGCCCCGGAGGATCAGGTCGCTGTTGGTGGAGGTGGCGGTCACGGAGAGGTCGTTGCCGACGCTCGCGAGGGTCCGTGCCGTGGCCGTCACGCGGACGGCCTGGATGAAGGGGCCCTGGACGAGGTCGGCGGGGCCGGTGACGACGATCTCGGTGATGTTCACCGCGCTGATGATGGGCGCGAGGACACCGCCGAGGGTGCTGCCGGCGGAGCGCAGGACCTCGTCGCGGTCGTCGGGCGATGCAGCGATCCGGCGGGTCAGGTGTTCGGCGCCGATGAGGACTTCGAGGCAACCGCGACGACCGCACAGGCAGGCTTCGCCGTCCTCGTCGATCGTCAGGTGTCCGATCTCACCGGCGGCGAACCGCTCGCCCAGGACCAGACGGCCGCCGAGCACCATGCCCGTGCCGACACCGTGCTCGAGTGCGACGACGAGCAGGTCGTTGCCGGGCTCGACCTCGAACGCGTGCACGCCGAGGGCCGCGGTGTTGGCGTCGTTGAGCACGTGCACGGGCAGCCGGAAGTGCTCGGTGAGCTGTTCCTGCAGCGGCAGGTCGGCGCCGAGGGCCACGGAGTGCAGCACGGTGCCCGCGGCGTCGATGACCCCGGGGCAGCCGACCGCGATGCCGAGCAACCGGCGGGTGGTCATCGTGGTGAGGCGTTCCACCAGCCGGATGATCCGGACGACGGCCTGTTCCCCGGTGGCGCCGTCCACCTCGATCTTCGCGCTGTCCACGACGTCGCCACGGAGGTTCGTGACCGCGCCGACGAAGTGGTCGGGGAGCGACAGGTCGACGACGACGATGTGGAAGGCGTCGACGTTGAGGTTGATGAGGGTCGCGGGTTTGCCGACCCGCAGGTCCTCCCGCGGGCCGAGCTCGGTGACGAGCGCGTCGGCCTCGAGCTCCGCCACGAGTCCGCTGACCGTCGGGCGGGTGAGGCCCGACTGCCGGGACAGGTCGGCGCGGCTCATGGCCCCGTCGGTGAAGAGCGTCTGCAGGATCAGCGAGCGGTTGTGGGCCCGGCTGTGCTGTGGGAGCGCCTTGCTGCGCGGGCGTCGGAGCTGCGCGCCGAGGGCGGTCTGTGCGTCCGTCTCGTTCGGCATCAGATCTCCTCCCTCCGAGCGGTTGCCTTAGTAAAGGACCGTTCCTAATCGCCTGTCAAGACCCGATCTGCAGCCGTAACAAGCGCGTGATCTGGCGGAAACAGGCGGAAGTCACTGCTTGCCACGGATGCGTAAGGCGTGTTTACTAACCCGCATGCGCATCCCAGACGCCGGGTCCTCGACGCCGAGGCCGGACACCCCGACGACCGGTCCCCGATGAGGATCGGCCTGGACATCGGCGGGACGAAGATCGACGCCGTCGCGGTCGCTCCGACCGGGGAGACCGTCGACCGGGTCCGCGTGCCGACCGGCTTCGGTGCCGAGACGGTGGTCGCGAACACGCTGCAGGTGATCGACTCGCTGCGGGCACGGATCGGCACGACACCGACCGCGGTCGGCATCGGGATCCCCGGGCTCATCGACCACGAGACCGGCTGGGTCCGCCACGCGGTGAACCTCGGGCTGTCCGAGGTCGCGCTCGGTCCGCTCGTCGCCGACCACGTCGGGCTGCCCGTGCAGGTGGAGAACGACGTCAACGTCGCGGCCCTCGGCGCGGCGCAGGCGATGCACCTCGACGGCCCGCACGCCTACCTCAACATCGGCACGGGGTTGGCCGCCGGCATCGTCGTGGACCGCCGGCTCTGGCGCGGAGCCCGCGGGAACGCCGGCGAGGTCGGCCACATCCCGGTGCTCGCCGACGGCCCCGTGTGCGTGTGCGGGCAGCGCGGCTGCCTGGAGACCGTCGCGTCCGGCTCGGCACTCGCCACCGCCTGGCCCGGGTACCCGGGCAGCACCGCCACGAGCGTGTTCGACAGTGCGGACGACGGCGACCCGGTGGCGACCGCCGTACGGGACCGCTTCGTCGGCGGCGTCGCCTCGGCCGTCCGGATCCTCGTGGTCACCGCCGACGTCGAGTCCGTCGTCATCGGCGGTGGGCTCGCCGCCCTCGGCCAGCGCCTCCTCCTGCCCCTGCGTGCGGACTTCGACGAGGCCGCACGCTCCTCCCCCTTCGTCGCGTCGCTCGGCCTGTCGTCACGCGTGCTCCTCGCGCCCCTCGACCAGCCGCTCGCCGCACTCGGCGCCGCTTTCCTGGCTCCCGAGTCAGCCGTGACGGCCGCCTGACGTGAGGGGCGGGACCCGGCCGAGCCGGGCCTCCCGTCACGTCGCATCGGCCCCCACGGCCCCTGTCGGCGCCGACCACACGGTCGGTCCGGCGCACCATCCTGTACGGATCCACCGTCGGCCGCGTCAGCCGCGGCTGGGAGTGAGCACGCAATGACCGACCCGACACGTCCCGTCGAACCGCCCGTCCCCGCCGACCTCCGTGCGTCCGGCACGCTCAGCCGTCGTGGCGTCGTCCTCGGCGGTGCCGCTGCCGTCGCCGCAGCCGCCGTGGCGCTGGGTGCACCCGGCATCGCCTCGGCCAGCCCGGGAGGCCCGGCAGCCGTCGCGAGCACCGGCCACCGGCCCGGCACGCCCACGCTGTCCCGCGCCCGCTCGCGCGACCTGGCGTACGACTACCTGGACCTGCGGATGGACGAGTACGGCAACGGGTCCGCCCTCCGGCTGCCGCGGAGCTACTCCGGCGGGTACTTCGCGTCCCTGCCGACGGAGTTCGTGTCCTCGTTCGCGTACGACGACGCCCTGATGGTCCTGGCGTGGCTCGGTCGCGGTCGTCGCGACGACGTGCAGCGGGCGACGGTCCTCGGCGACGCGCTGCTGTCCCTGCAGGCGGCGGACCCGATCGGGGACGGCCGGACTCGGGCGTCGTACCAGCCGGACACGTTCCCGGTGGCGACACCACCGCGGCCGATCGACATCGGTTCCCCCGCGGCGTACACGGGCAACCAGTCGTGGGTCGGGATGGCCTTCTGCCGGTTGTACGCGGTGACGCGGAAGCGGCGGTTCCTGGACGGCGCCCTGCGCCTCGGCACGTGGATCGAGGAACACGCCCGCGACGACGTCCGTCAGCCGGCCGGGTACACCGGTGGCCGGAACGCCGACGACCAGCCGATCACGTACAAGTCGACCGAGCACAACATCGACGTGACCGCGTTCTTCACCCAGCTCGCGCAGCTCACCGGCGACCGGGCGTGGAAGCGACGGGCGGCCCTGGCGGAGTCGTTCGTCCGGGCCATGCAGGACCGGACGGACGGGCACCTGTGGACCGGCACCGACCCGGACGGTGTGACGATCAACCGCGTGCCGATCCCCGAGGACGTGCAGGTCTGGGCGTACCTCGCGACGCTCGACCGGCGGTACTCGGCGTCGGTGACGTGGGTACTCGACACCCTCATCGCACACGACGGTCCGTACACGGGCCCGTCCTTCTCGGACACCGACACCAGCAAGGTCTGGTTCGAGGGCTCCGGTCAACTGGCGCTCGCCCTGGAAGCCCGGGGTGCACGTGGTGACCGGGCCCGGGCCTCGGCGGTCCTGGACAGCGTGCAGCTCGCGCAGCGGACGCAGCCGAACGGCGACGGGAAGGGGATCGTGTCGGCGTCGTCGGACGGGCTGGACACCGGGTTCGGCGACCTGTACTACGCCAGCCTGCACACGGGTGCGACGGCGTGGTACCTGCTCGCGGTCACGCGGACGAACCCCTTCCGGCTCTGACCCGCCGCGCTGGCCGCGCGCCGGGCGCGGGACAGCGTGGGCGTGCCGGGCCGGTGGCCGGTGCTCGCGACCGCTGCCGGGCCTCCCGGGCTGGCCGAGGCGATGC